>CAZEAF010000228.1:0-1548 GCA_964510125.1 uncultured Coriobacteriaceae bacterium | reverse complement strand
GCCTTACGCCTGCCGGATGGTGGCGTGGATCTCCTGGAGGCTCTTGATCGGGCTCGGGCCCTCCTCGAGCACCGTCTGGATGCCGATGGCGCTGGCACGGGCGGCGGCGATGGTGGTCATGTAGGGGACATGGGCCTTGATGGCCGCCCGGCGGATGAGCGAGCCGTCCTTAGTGCTGGCGGTCGTCGAGGTGGGCGTGTTTATGACCAGGGAGATCTCCCCGTTGATGATGGCGTCGATCAGGTTGGGCCTGCATTCGCTCGCCTTGTGGGTGAGGGTCGCGGGGATGCCGGCCTCCTCGAGCATGGCCAGGGTGCCGCGGGTGGCCAGGATGCTGAAGCCGCAGCCCGCAAGGATGCGCGCTACCTCGACGGCCTCGGCCTTGTCCCGGTCGTTCACGCTCATGAGCACAGTGCCCCCGAGCGGCAGCGGGGTCTTGGTGGCCTCCTGGGCCTTGAGATAGGCCTCGCCGAAAGTGGGGGCCAGGCCCAGGACCTCGCCCGTTGACCGCATCTCCGGCCCCAGGACAGGGTCGACCTCGGGGAACATGTTGAAGGGCAGCACGGCCTCCTTGACGCCATAGTGGTGGTACTCCACCTCGCCCAGGCCGTCGACAGGCGAGCCGGCGCCGGTGAAGGGCATCATCATGACCTCGGTGGCCACCTGGACCATCTGGATGCCGCAGACCTTGGACACCAGCGGCACGGTGCGGGAGGCGCGGGGGTTGGCCTCGATGACGAAGACCTTGTCGCCCTCGATGGCGTACTGGATGTTCATGAGGCCCTCGACGTGCATGGTCTCCGCGATGCGGCTCGTGTACTCCTTGATGGTGGCCAGGTTCTCGGCGGAGATGCCCACGCTGGGCAGGATTGCGGCCGAGTCGCCCGAGTGGATGCCGGCCAGCTCCACATGCTCCATGACGGCGGGCACGTAGGCCTTGGTCCCGTCGCAGATGGCGTCCGCCTCGCACTCCAGGGCGTGGCGCAGGAAGCGGTCGATGAGGATGGGCCGGTCGGGCGTCACGTTCTCGGCGGCCAGCATGTACTCGGCCAGGCTCTGGTCGTCGTAGACCACCTCCATGCCGCGGCCGCCCAGCACGTAGGAGGGGCGGACCATGACCGGGAAGCCGATTCTGTGGGCCAGCTCCAGGGCCTCGTCCACGTCCACGGCCATGCCTGCCTCGGGCATGGGGATGCCGAGCGACTCCATGTCGGCGCGGAAGCGGTCGCGGTCCTCGGCCAGGTCGATGATCTCGGGGCTGGTGCCCAGGATGCGGCAGCCGGCGGCCTGGAGCTGGGAGGCCAGGTTGAGCGGGGTCTGGCCGCCGAACTGGGCGATGATGCCCAGGGGCTTCTCCTTGGCGTAGATGGCCAGCACGTCCTCGGCCGTGAGGGGCTCGAAGTAGAGCTTGTCCGAGGTGTCGTAGTCGGTGGAGACCGTCTCGGGGTTGCAGTTGACGATGATGGTCTCGAAGCCCATCTTCTTGAGGGCCAGCGCCGCGTGCACGCAGCAGTAGTCGAACTCGATGCCCTGGCCGATGCGGTTGGG
>CAZEAF010000227.1:0-1597 GCA_964510125.1 uncultured Coriobacteriaceae bacterium | reverse complement strand
TTTATACATCAGGAAGAGGCCGGTTATTTGGGATTTGGCTTCCTATAGCTTCCTATTATTGGTGCTCTACCCCTTGACCTTGAAGGGCTCGATTGCGGCCAGGATGATGTCGTCGGCCTGGCGGCAGAGGGAGTCGGTGGGCGCCTCGGCCAGCACGCGGATGAGGGGCTCGGTGCCGGAGGGGCGCACCAACACGCGGCCGTCGCCGCCCAGGAATTCGCCCGCCTTCTCGATGGCGGCCTTGACCTCGGGCGAGTCCATCGCAGCCGCCTTGTCGGTCACGCGCACGTTCACCAGCAGCTGGGGGTAGAGCTTGACCGGGGCCACCAGCTGCGACAGGGTCTCGCGCTCGGCCCGGATGACCTCCATGACCCGCAGGGCCGTCATGATGCCGTCGCCCGTGACCTCGATGTCGCCGAAGATGATGTGGCCCGACTGCTCCCCACCCAGGCTGTAGCCGTTCTTACGCATACAGGCGTAGACGTTCTTGTCGCCCACGGCCGTGGTCTCGTAGGTGAGCCCCGCCTCTGTGAGGGCCTTGAGCAGGCCGAAGTTGCTCATGACGGTGGGCACGACGGCCCCGCCGGCTAGGCGTCCGTGCTTGTGCAGGTACTTGCCGCAGAGGTAGAGGATGAGGTCGCCGTCAACGACGTTGCCGCACTCGTCCACAGCCAGGCAGCGGTCGGCGTCGCCGTCGAAGGCAAAGCCCACGTCCAGGCCCTGCTCTACCACGTGGCGCTGGAGCCGGTCGGTGTGGGTGCTGCCGCAGTCCACGTTGATGTTGAAGCCGTTGGGGGCGTTGTCGATGACGCGCACGTCGGCCCCCAGGGCGTCGAAGACGGGCTTGGCAACCGAGGAAGCGGCGCCGTTCGCGCAGTCCAGGCCCACCTTGACCCCCTGCAGGGAGAAGTTGGCGGAGGCGATGAGGTGGGCGATGTAGCGGTTGCGGCCCTGCATGTAGTCCACCGTGCAACCGATGGCGTCGCCGGTGGCCAGGGGCACCTCGACCTTCTCGTCAATGTAGTCCTCGATTTGCTCCAGCACGTCCTCGTCCATCTTGTAGCCGTTGGCGTTGACCAGCTTGATGCCGTTGTCCGTGTAGGGGTTGTGGGAGGCCGTAATCATGATGCCGCAGTCAAAGCGTCCGTCCACCGTCTCGTAGGACACGCCCGGGGTGGGGATAACGTGGAGCATGTAGGCGTCGGCGCCCGAGGCAACCAGGCCGCTCACCAGGGCGCTCTCGAACATGTAGGAGGACCGGCGGGTGTCCTTGCCCAGCAGAATCCGCGCCTTGCGCTCCAGGCGCGCCCCATAGTACCAGCCCACGAAGCGGCCAATCTTGTAGGCGTGCTCAACGTTCAGGCCTTCGTTGGCCCTTCCGCGGAAGCCGTCCGTCCCAAAGTATCTGAGAGCCATGGAGGCCCGTCCTTTCTCGTCAAGCCAACAGGAGCGCCACGGGTCGGCGCGCAGCGTGCAGGCACATGCAGCAAGCATAAGGGTAAACCAGAGGGTTGGGCGGCACTTTCCGTAATCGGCCCTGTGCTTTCGGGGAAAATGCCCGCACGAGCACGGGAACGAGCGCGGACGCGGGCCGGCG
>CAZEAF010000226.1:0-1609 GCA_964510125.1 uncultured Coriobacteriaceae bacterium | reverse complement strand
GTCCATCCCCACCTCTTCCCCCGAGTCGCTGCCAGGCATCATACACGTGCGAGCCGGCTATCGGGCCGTCGCGGTGCCGTGCCTCCGAAGCAACGGGCCGTCGGACCCTCGCGGTGGCCGTGTCTCCGAAGCAACGGGCCGGCCAACGGGCCGTCGAGCCGACCGGTCCAGTGTGGATCCACGAAGCACAATGACAACTAGAACGCACAGACGATTGCAAAGCTCTTCAAGGTGCGCCTCGACGACTTGGTGAACCACGACGAGTCGCAGGGCATCGCCCTCTCATCACCGAGTACGCCGAGAAGGGCTTTGCTTACAGCGGCTTCGTCCCGGTGAAGTTCGGGCCTACGGGAAAGACCCTCGCAATCGCGCTGGTGTTCCAGAAGGCGGCCTAAGGCAGGGGCGAGAATGCCCTGAAAGCAGCCCGGGGACGTCAAGAGACACCCCGGGCTGCGTCTTAGAGGCGGCACTTGGGCGACAGGCTGTGCTAGAGCGACAGACAGTGCTTGGGAGACAGGCTGTGCTTGGGAGACAGACAGTGGTGCCGGGCACCCTACCCCTGCGGGTACAAGACGTCGAGCAGGGTCTCGGCCGTGTTGAACACGCGCGGCGTGGCGTCCATGAACTCGGCGTACGGGATTGCAACCACGCGGCTGTCCGCGATGGCGGGCACCGTGGCCAGCGCCTCCTCGCTGTAGAGGGTCTCGAGCGCCACCGCGTCGGTCTCGGCGTTACGGTCGGCGGTCACGTAGAGAATCACATCCGGGTCGAACTGGATGAGGTTCTCGTAGGTCAGCCCGCTCGCCGACTCGGTCGAGGCCATCTCGGCCCCCAGCATCTCGATGAGGTTGAACTGGAGGCTCGCGCCGGTCACCCCGCCGAACGTGCCGAAGGTCTGCTCCTTGAGGTTGGTCATGATGAGCACGCTCTTGGGTTCAGCGCCGGCGGCCAGCTGCTCGGTCACGCGCGCCTCGATGGCGGCCAGGCGGTCCTGCAGGTCGTTCACCAGCTCGGCCGCGGCCTGCTGGGCGTCGAAGATTGCGGCGACGTTCTTCACATCGTCAATCACGCCCTGCAGGGTCGGGTTGCCCTTCGCGGCCGACGCCACCTGGACGTACAGGTTAATCCCCATGTCGTTGTAGGTGACCGCGTCGGTCTGGCCGTCGGCGGTGAAGGTCATCGCGCGGCCCATGACCACCTCGGGCCCCATGCCCACGATGACCTCGCGCGACAGGGTCTTCTTGTCGCCGAGCTGCTCGATTGTGCTATACGCCTCGGCGATGTCCTCGGGCATAGCGGCCTCGGGGGTGACGGTGCCCACCACGCGGTCGGCCAGGCCCAGGCGGCACATAATCTCGGCCATCGAGTCGGTCAGGGTGATGGCGGTCGTCGGGGCTGCCTCGAAGGTCTGCTCAAACGCGGTCCCGTCGCCGTCGACGAGCGCCACCGTCAGCGGGTACTCGGTGGCAGCCGGCTCGTAGGGCTCGGGCGCGGCGGCCCCGGCGTCTTTGGCGGCCCCGGCAGACTCGGCGTCGGCGCTGTCGGCGGGCTCGACGGCCTTCTCGGACGCCAGCGCGCGTCCCTGCAGGCCCGAGGCAGCGAACGGCAG
>CAZEAF010000225.1:0-1653 GCA_964510125.1 uncultured Coriobacteriaceae bacterium | reverse complement strand
CCGGGCAGGCCGGCACGCAGGCCGGGTTGGCGCAGTGGTTGCAGGCCGTGGACACGAAGTAGGCAAAGACGTCGTTTTCGTACGTGCCGTCGCCGCCCAGGGCCCAGGTGCCGCCGCCGTACTCAAAGACCTGGCGAAAGGCAATCCTCGTCGTGAGGTCGTTGTAATCCTTGCAGGCCATCTCGCACGCCTTGCAGCCCGTGCACCGCGTGCCGTTGAAGAAAAAGCCGTACTGAGTCATGTTCGTCCTCCTGGAGCATATTCCTGGAGCATATGTCTATCGCCGCACGACCGTCGCCCGGCCGCCACCGCCGTCAGACGGGCAGCCGGGGCACCGCACCCCTCACGCCTTCTCGACCTCGACGAGCACCGAGTGGCTCGGGTTGGCCTTGGCGAGGGGGGACGGGCGCGAGGACGTGAGCGTGTTGGAGCAGCCGCCGCGGTCGATTTTATCCTCGCTGGACATGTCGGCGTCGTGCCAGGCGCCCTGCCCCATGGCCACCACGCCGGGCATGACGCGGGGCGTGACCTTGACGGGAATCTCGACGATGCCGCGGTCGTTGCGCACATGCACCAGGTCGCCGTCGGCCAGGCCGCGGTCCTTGGCGTCGACCGGGTTCATCCACAGCTGCTCGGGGTTGGCCTGCTTGAGGATGTCGATGCAGCCGTAGGAGCTGTGGGCGCGGGCCTTGTGGTGGTAGTCGACCAGCTGCAGGGGGTACTTGGCGGCCAGCGGGTCGTCATAGCCCTCGAAGCCGGGGCAGTAGACGGGCAGGGGGCTGATGTGGTCGTCGTCGGCCAGCTCCCAGTCGGCCACGTTGTCGGCCAGGGCCTGGGAGTAGATCTCGATGAGGCCGGACGGGGTATTGAGGGGGTTGGCCTCGGGGTCGTCGCGGAAGTCCTTGAGGGCCACGTGCTCGCCGTCGGGGTTCCTGCGCTTGTAGACGCCGGCAGCCATGAGCTCGTCAAAGCTCGGCAGCTCCGGGTCCTTGGCAGCGGTCGTCTCGTAGATGTACTGCAGCCACTCGCGCTCGTCGCGGCCCTCGGTGAACTCGTCCTTGCAGCCCATGCGGTCGGCCAGGTCGGTCAGGACGGAGTAGAGGGTGCGCCGCTCGAACTTGGGCGAGGTCACCGCGTCGCCCATGATGTAGTAGGCCATGTTGCCGGCGTAGTCGCTGCTGGCGACGTTGGGCTGCTCGACGGGCATGAGGTCGGGCAGGAGGATGTCGGCGTACTTGGCCGAGTCGGTCAGGAAGGTGTCCCAGACCACGATGAACTCGCACTTGGACTCGTCGCGCAGGACCTCGTCGACGCGGTTGATGTCGCCGTGCTGGTTGGTGAGGCAGTTGCCCGCGTAGTTCCAGATGAACTTGATGGGCTGGGCGAGCCGCTCGGCGCCGCGAACGCCGGCGTTGGTCCTGGTCATCTCGGTGCCGTGGTCGATGGCGTCGAGCCAGCCAAAGGAGGGGATGGAGGTCCCAACCCCGTTGCCCGGCGCGGGCACGCTGAAGCCCGGCAGGTAGTAGGAATCGAGGTCAGAGCCGGTGTTGCCCCCGTTGATGCCCACGTTGCCCGTCAGGATGGGCAGCATGCAGATGGCGCGGGCGGTCTGCTCGCCGTTGGACTGGCGCTGCGGGCCCTTGCCCTGGTAGA
>CAZEAF010000224.1:0-1654 GCA_964510125.1 uncultured Coriobacteriaceae bacterium | reverse complement strand
CCACCCGCCCGGCCAGCCGCACGGTGCCTACGCACAAGGTCACCCGCGCTCTCGGCGGGACAGGCTGCGCACCGGCCATGACCGGCGGGTTCATCAACCGGACACAGGCGGGCAAACCAAGGGTGCGCGTCACGACACGACCCGGCCGCGGACGGGCAACTTGACGGCCCTCGGCCCGACTTCAACAATAAATCAAACAAATACTGCTCATTAAATTACAGCACCTATATTTCTTCCAGGTACGGCGTTATTAGTTAGCTGTATGGAAGAAGATGATTAGGAAATGCTGAAAGACGAGCTTCCCTGCATCGTGACGCAGACCCTGCCCGGCCCCAAGTCGGCCGCCCTCATCGCCCGCCGTCGCGAGGTCGTGCCGGACGCCATCGGCTGCCGCTACCCCGTGGCCATCGCCCGAGGCGAGGGTGCCATGGTGGAGGACCTGGACGGCAACCGCTTCCTTGACTGGGTGGGCGGCGTGGGGGTCCTCAACATCGGCTACTCCCAGCCCGAGGTCGTGGCCGCCGTCCAGGAGCAGGCGGGCAGGTACTTCCACTCCATGCAGAACATCATGACCCACGAGGGCTACATCGACCTGGCCGAGAAGGTCTGCGAGCTGGCTCCCGTCGCCGGAGGCAAGAAGCGGGCCTTCTTCGCCAACAGCGGCTCCGAGGCCAACGAGAACGCGGTCAAGGTGGCCAAAGCCTTCACTGGCCGCCCCAACACCATCGTCTTCTCAGGCGCCTTCCACGGTCGCACCCTGCTCACCATGGCCATGACCTCGAAGAAGTCCTACGCCGTGGGCATGGGCCCCCTGCCGGAAGGCGTCTTTCGCGCCCGCTTCCCCTACCTCTACCGCAAGCCGGCCGGCATGGGCGACGAGGAGGCCATCGACCTGTCCGTCGCCTCCATCGAGGACGTCTTCGAGGAGTGCGCGCCTGCCGACACCGTCGCAGCCCTGGTCGTGGAGCCCCTCCAGGGCGAGGGCGGCTTCATCCCGGCGCCCATCGAGTGGGTCAAGAAGGTCCGCCGAATCTGCGACGAGAACGGAATCCTGCTGGTTGTGGACGAGGTCCAGTCGGGCTTCTGCCGCACGGGCCGCATGTTTGCCAGCGAGTACTGGGCCGAGGCCGGTGTCCGCCCCGACATCCTCACCTTCGCCAAGTCCGTGGCCGGCGGCGTGCCCCTGTCCGGCGTCGTGGCCCGCGACGAGGTCATGCAGGCCCCCGCGCCGGGCACCATCGGCGGCACCTTCGGCGGCAACGCCCTGGCCTGCGCCGCCGCCCTCAAGGTCATCGAGGTCATGCAGCGCGACCACCTGGCCGACCGGTCCCTGGAGATTGGCGCCAAGGTCTGCGAGCGCTACGCCCGGCTCAAGGACCGCTACGAGTGCGTGGGCGACTACCGCGGCCTGGGCGGCATGGTGGGCCTGGAGCTCGTCGAGAGCAAGGCCGGCCGCGAGCCCGCCACCGAGCTCTGTGGCCGCGTGATTGACGAGTGCGCCCGTACCGGCCTCATCGTTGAGGGCTGCGGCACCTACAACAACTGCATCCGCTTCCTGGCCCCGCTGGTCATCACCGACGAGCAGCTGGCCTGCGGCCTCGACATCCTCGAGGCGGCCATCGCCAAGGAGAGCGGGGAGTAGCGCCATGCGGGA
>CAZEAF010000223.1:0-1676 GCA_964510125.1 uncultured Coriobacteriaceae bacterium | reverse complement strand
ATTGAGATTAAGGGCGTGGGCAGAATCGAGAACAAGTAGGCGGGCGGAGCGGGCGGCGTAGGCGGGCGGTGTAAGCGGGCGGAGCGGGCGGGCGGCACCGGCCTGGGGTAGGATAGCAGCACGGGCGGTGCCGGCCTGGGGTAGGATATGCAGCACGCGCACCGCCGTGCCCAAGGCCGCGGCAAGG
Organism: uncultured Coriobacteriaceae bacterium; assembly: GCA_964510125.1. Classification (GTDB taxonomy): domain Bacteria; phylum Actinomycetota; class Coriobacteriia; order Coriobacteriales; family UMGS124; genus CAIFEU01. Next base: position 1,489 of record CAZEAF010000223.1, on the reverse strand, counting down.
AGCAAGGAGGCCCCATGTCCACTATTCCCACGCCCCAAGAGGCGCTCGACATCGTCGACAAGTACAACAAAGAGGAGTACCACCGCGTCCACGCCCGCATCGTGGGCTCGGTCCTGCGCTGGTACGGCCGCAAGTACGAGCCCGGCAACGACGACCTGTGGTATGCCGTCGGTGCCCTGCACGACGTGGACTTCGAACTCTACCCCGACCAGCACTGCGTGGCCGGCATCAAGATTCTCACGGACGAGGGCGTGGACGAGCAGGTCATCCGGTCGGCCATGAGCCACGGTTGGGGCCTCACCGGCGTCCAGTGGGAGCCCACGACGCTCATGGAGAAGATTCTCTTTGCATCCGACGAGCTCACGGGCATCATCTACGCGGCCATCCGCATGCGTCCGAGCGCGTCAACGCTGGACATGGACCTCAAGAGCATCAAGAAGAAGTACAAGGACAAGAAGTTCGCGGCCGGGTGCTCGCGCGACGTCATCAACCAGGGGGCCGAGCGTCTGGGCTGGACGACCGACGAGCTCATCGCCCAGACCCTCGAGGCCATGCAGGCCTACGAGCGCGAGACCGGCGGCATCCCCGGCATCAGCATCGAGCTGGCCTAGGGGCGGGCGAGAGGCAGCAGAGCGACGAGACCTGTAGTCAACCCATGCAGCCAGCCCCTGAAAAGATGGCTATACGTATTCCGAGTATATAGCTAGTAAATAATCGCTTACGGACGGGCGTGGCTCATGCGGGCCTGTCGCCTGCGGCGATACATGGACAAGCGGAAGTGATATACCCAGTGAGCCAAATATCGAACTGGGTACTACGCATCAGGAAAACATCCCGCCTTTGTAAGAGCAAGTTTCTCGATTGCTGCCGCCAATCGCTGCTGCCTGCCGGCTCATTGCCATTCGATACCGCAGAGACTTGCACCTTATCTCACCTGCATTTTTGTCATTTCATACTCTCAGTACGACCACTTTCGTACCGGTGGACGGACGCGCTCGGCATCGATTTGGAGATACCAAAGAGTCATGCGGCGTGTGGCTGGGGTGGTTTGGTTGGGGCGACCCACCCGTTCAACCCGCCCGCAAAGACCTATTCCATCGGAAAGAAGGGGTCAACATGCAGGACAACAACATTTCCCGTAGGACACTCGTGGCCACAGCGGCCGCAGGCGCAGTGGCGGCAGGCGCTACCATGGCGGCCAATGCCTTGGCAAAGGAAGCTGTTTCTGCCAAGGCTGAAGGTGCCCAGGCCGACTATCTGCTCGAAATGTGGGATTACGAGACCGACGTCCTGGTCATCGGCTACGGCGGCGCGGGTATATGGGCTGCTGTCACGGCGGCCGACGAGGGTAAGTCCGAGGTCCTTATCCTTGAGAAGGCCCCGGTCCGCGGCGGCGGCAACTCCTCCATCAACCTAGGCGAGTTCACCGTGCCCAAGGACCCGGAGGGCTGTGCCCAGTACATCGAGGCTTTCTCTGGCGGTCTGACCC
>CAZEAF010000222.1:0-1676 GCA_964510125.1 uncultured Coriobacteriaceae bacterium | reverse complement strand
CTGTCACATACCGAGGCCGTGGGTGTGGGCGTGGGGCGGCAGGCCGTCGTGGACGTGCATGGGCGGCGCCAGGTCCAGGTCGTCCATGCGGACCACGCGGTCGCACAGGCGAGCGGCCAAGAAGCCGTCGTGGGTGATGACCACCATACCCATGCCCCGAGCCCGCGCCTGGCCCATCAGCACGTCCCAGAGCTGGGCCTGGGTCACCACGTCCAGCATGGTCGAGACCTCGTCGCAGACGAGGATCCTGGTCGTGGGGGCCAGCGCCCGGATGATGCAGAAGCGCTGCTGCTCGCCGCCCGAGAGCTCGTTGGGGTAGCGCGCCAGCCAGGCGTCCTCAATCCCCATGGCCTCCACCAGCTCCTGCGGCGGGTCCCAGGCCTCGCGCATGGTCTTGCCCAGGCGCCAGCGGGGGTTGATGGCGCGCTCCGGGTGCTGGAAGATCATCTGGACCGGCCGGGCGCCCTTCTCGGGCAGGGGCTTGCCATCCCAGGTGACGAGCCCCGCCGCCGGCTTGGCGTGACCGGCCAGGAGCTTGGCCAGGGTCGACTTGCCGCAGCCCGACGACCCCCAGAGCCCCACAACCTCGCCCTCGCGGACCGAGAAGTCCACCTGGCTCAGGACCCGCCGGCCGGAGGCGCCGGCGCCGTAGCCGAAGTCGACGCCCCGGGCCCGCAAGACGCCGGGGCCAGGCTCGTCCACATGCTCGCCCAGGCCTTCCCAGGCGATGCCCTCGACGTCATCAAACGGCATGGATGCACCTCACCTCTCCCCCGCGCACATCGCGGACCGGAATCTTTTCGCAGGCCAGGCACTCCGCGTCGCATTTGGGGCAACGCGGGGCGTAGATACAGCCGCGCGAGACCGTGCCGGCATAGGGCTGCGTGCCGGGTATCGGCTCGAAGCCGTGCTGGGGAAGCGCCCGCCAGAGGGCCTTGCTGTAGGGATGGCGCAGGGCAGCCCGGCCCACGCGGAAGTCGCCCGCCGGCGCCGCCTCCAGGGTCTGCCCGCCGTAAAACACCACGACCTGGTCGGCCACCTCGCAGGCGAGGGCCAGGTCGTGGGTGATGAGGAGGACCCCCTTGCCCTCGTCGGCAAAGGCACGGAAGTCCCGCAGAGCGGCCAGGGCCAGGTCGCGCGTGAGCCCAGGCGTGGGCTCGTCGGCCACGATTAGGTCGGCCTCGGTCATGGCTTCGGTGGCGAGCAGGACGCGGCGGGCCATGCCGCCCGAGAGCTCGAAGGGGTAGAGCCGCCCGGTCTTGGGGTCGAGGCCGTGGCGGGCCAGGGCCCTGTCGGCGTCCTGTTTGGTCCCCTTGCGGCCGCGGACCTGGGCGCCCACCCGCATGAGGGGGTCCAGGCAGTCCACCGACTGGGGGATGTAGGCTATCTGGGAGCCCCGCAGCTGGCGGCGGCGGACGTCGGTGAGCGGCTCGCCCTTGAAGAACATCCGGCCCTTGACCTGCGCGTTTTTTGGCAGGATTCCCATGATGGCGTTGGCCAGCAGGCTCTTGCCCGAGCCCGAGGACCCCACGATGGCCACCATCTGGCCAAAGTGGACGTGCAGGGACAGGTCGGAGATGACATGCAGCTCGCGCTTGCGCAGGCCCCGGCTGTACTGGGAAAAGGAGATTCCCAGCTCGCTGATTTCCAGCAGGGGCGTCTCGTGGCTGCGGGCC
>CAZEAF010000221.1:0-1678 GCA_964510125.1 uncultured Coriobacteriaceae bacterium | reverse complement strand
GTCTCCCTCACCCTGCGCGGCTTTTCCCACGTGGGGATTGTGGGCGCCAGCGGGGCGGGCAAAAGCACCCTGGCCAACCTGCTCGCCGGCTTCTCCTCGCCCGACTCCGGCGCCCTCATCTTTCGCGACGAGACCACTGGCGAGGCTCTGACCTGCGGCGACCTCAGCCGTGACGACTGGCGCCGCCAGGTGACCTACATCCCCCAAAGCCCCCACATCTTCCACGCCTCCCTGCACGACAACGTGGCCTTCTACCGGCCCGACGCCACGGACGCTGAGGTGGCCCGCGCCATCGAGGCCGTGGGTCTGGACGAGCTGGCCGACCGCCTGCCCCAGGGGGCCCAGACCGTCATCGGCCAGGGGGCCCGCCAGCTTTCCGGAGGCCAGGCCCAGCGCATAGCCCTGGCCCGCGCTTTTCTCGACAGCGACCGGCGGGTCCTGGTCTTTGACGAGCCCACGGCCCACCTGGACATCGAGACCGAGCTGGCCCTCAAGGAACGCATGCTGCCTCTCATGGAGGGGCGCCTGGTCCTCTTCGCCACCCACCGCATGCACTGGATGCGGAACATGGATTTGGTCGCCGTCTTAGACCGTGGCCGTCTCGTCCAGTTCGGCACCCCATCTGACCTGCTCAAAGACAGCGACGGGGCCTTTGCCCGCCTCGTGCTCGAGTCAAAGGGGGCCAGCCGATGAGCTCCGAGAACATGGCCGCCGCCTGGGCCCGCGTCTGGCGCGAGGACAGCTGGGTGCGTCCTTACTTCAAGCAGTACAAAAAGCCGCTGGCCCTCGCCCTGGGCCTGGGGGTGGGCACGGCCGTCTTCTCCGTGGGCCTCATGGTCGTGGCCGGCTACCTCATGAGCGCCGCCGCCGAGCAGCCCGCCTCCATCTTCGAGCTCATGGTGCCCCTGGCCCTGGTCCAGCTCTTTGGCCTGGGCAAACCCTTCCTGCGCTACTTCGAGCGGCTTGAGAGCCACGACTGGGTCCTGCGCATGACCTCCAGCCTGCGCCTGCGCCTCTACCGGGCCTTTGAGGGCAAGGCCCTGTTCTGGGACGGGACGCGGCGACTGGGCGAAGTGCTGGGCCTGCTCACCGAGGACATCGGCCACGTGCAGAACCTCTACCTGCGCTGCGTCTTCCCCTGCGTCACCGCCTGGGCCGCATGGCTGCTGGCCGTGATTGCCATGGGCCTCTTCTCCTGGCCTTTCGCCCTGGTCATGCTGGCCTGCCTCGCCGTGCTCGTGGTCCTCTTCCCCTTGGTCTCGGTCCTGGTCAACGGGGCGCGGCAAGCTCGGGCCAAGCAGCTGCGCGCTGACATGTACGCCGACCTGGCCGACAGCATTCTGGGCATCTCCGACTGGGTCTACGCTCAGCGGGGCGAGGAGTTCGGCGCGCGGGCGCGGGCGGCCCAAAACCGGCTGGACCAGGTCGAGAGGCCCACGCAGGCCTTTTCCCAGGGGCGCGACCTGGCCTTCCAGACCTTTGCCGGCCTGGTCGCCCTGCTCGTGCTCGCGGGGGCCGCAGCCCTCTTTGCCCAGCCGGGGGTGGCAGGGGGGACAGCCGACTGGATTGCTGCCTTGGTCGTGGGCTTCTTCCCCCTGGTGGAGGTCTTCGCCCCTCTGCCCGAGGCCCTGACCGAGGGCAGCGCCCATGCCGACGCCGTCGAGCGCTTGAACGGTCT
>CAZEAF010000220.1:0-1681 GCA_964510125.1 uncultured Coriobacteriaceae bacterium | reverse complement strand
CCCCCACCCGCCCGGAACCCGGATTCAGTGCCCCCTGTTACACGTTGATGTGTACGTGGGGGCGGTCGGTGTACTCGTGCTGGGGGCCCACGAAGATGAAGAAGTCGGCCAGGGCGTCTGCCAGGGACCGGTCGTGGGTGGCGATGACCAGGGTCTTGCCGGCCCGTTTGAGCTGCTTGAGAAAGCCCAGCAGCCACTCGCGCGTGCGCACGTCCAGGCCGTTGAGCGGCTCGTCGAAGCAGTAGACGTCGGGGTTCATGCTCAGGATGCAGGCGATGGCCACCTTCTTCTGCTCGCCGCCCGAGAGGTTGTAGGGGGCGCGGTGGCGGAGTTTTCCCAGCTCAAGCAGGTCGATGACGTCGCCGACCCGCTTTTGGACCTCCTCCTCGGCCAGCCCCATCTGCCGGGGGCCGAAGGCGATTTCCTCCTCCACGTCCGAGCAAAAGAGCTGGGCGTAGCTGTTCTGGAAGATAAAGCCGACCCGGGCGTGCAGGCGCTTGGCAAAGGCCGGGTCGCGCATGGACTTCTCGTCTACTTTCTGCCGGGCGAAATAGTAGCTCCCCTGTTGGGGGAAGACCAGGCCGTTGATGGCCTTGAGCAGGGTGGACTTGCCGCTGCCGTTGTCGCCGATGAGCACGACCGAGTCGCCCTCGTCTATCTCCAGGTTCACGTGGGAGAGGATGGGCGCGTCCTCGTAGGCAAAGCAGAAGTCGTCGAACCAGATGAGCGAGTTGCTCCGCTTGAGCCGGGGGTTGGCCTCGGCGTGGGGGTGGTGGAGGGCCGCCGGATGGTCCTGGGGGCCGGGGGCCGTCCGGGCAGCCCAGGCGTCCCACTCAGAGCGCTCGTTCTCGTCGGCAATCTCGATCTTGTTGGCCATGCTCACATCAACCCCTGCAGGTAAACGAATGCGACGATGAGGACGGCCAGGCCGGCGGCCCAGACCAGGTCGACGGGGCGCCAAAGGCCGCGGCGGGGCACCACGTACTCACCCTCGAAGCCCCGGCACTCCATGGCGGCGAAGGTGGCCTCGGCTGCTTCCTTGGTCTTGAGGAGGGTCACGCCGCCCACGCCGCCGATGGACGACCTCTTGTCCTTGTTGCGGCCAACGCTGCGCAGCTTGAGGGCCGTGAGCACGTCCGTGGCGATGGTGCCGAGCGACACGATGTTCTTGAGGGCGAGGTCGATGGTCATGATGAACATGTTGGGGATGTGAAAGGCCCTCAGGGAGCTCGTGATCTCGTTGAAGGGGGTCGTGAGCGCCACGGTCATGGCGATGCCCACGCTCACCAGCACCTTGGTCCCCACCAAAAGGGCCGAGTGGGACTGCCCCAGCAGGATGGCGGGCAGCATGGTCACAAAGGCCAGGGCCGCTGCGGCCGCCGCCACGCTGGCCACCCGGACCAGCTTCTTCGAGGGCAGCAGGGCCACGCGGACCAGGACCATGGCCAGCATGACGAGGACGAAGAAGAAGTTGCGCGAGAGCGACGTGAGCAGGATGCCCGCCAAGCCGAGGAGGAGCTTGGCGGGCGCGGAGGGGGACAGGCGGTTGCCACGGCCGTCGTCCAGGCGGAAGTGGGCAAGCACGCCTGTGAGGGAGAGCATGCTGCGGGCGATGAAGGCGTCGCGGTCGTGGGGCGGGTCGTAGGGTTCCTGCGGCTCGCGCAGCCACTCGGGCAGGGCG
>CAZEAF010000219.1:0-1695 GCA_964510125.1 uncultured Coriobacteriaceae bacterium | reverse complement strand
AAGAGACGACAAGGGGTGGTAGTCATGAGCACGACAAACCTTTCCAGAAGAACCTTCGTGGCGACTGCGGCCGCCGCGGCTGGGACGACGGGGCTGCTGGCCGCGGGAGGCCCGGCGCTGCCCGCCGCCCGCGCGGAAGAGGGGAGCGGGGACGCTGCGGCTGAGGACACGGCCCGCAAGGCGACCGACCCCATCCAGCCCGTGCCGGTTCCCGCCGCATGGGACGGGGAGTTCGACGTGGTCGTGGTCGGCTCCGGCGGAGGCCTCTTCGGCGCCGTCCGGTCCCAGGAGCTCGGCGCGAACACCTTGTGCGTCGAGAAGCTGAGCGTGGTCGGCGGCGCCAGCCAGGAGAGCTCGATCTTTGCCGTCTGCAACACGGCGGTGCAGCAGGAGGCCGGCCTGCCCGACATCGGCGAGATGGTCGTGTCCTCCTTCATATCCAAGCAGCATGGCGACGCCGCCCGGGTCGACCTCATCAGGAACGTCTGGAACAACTCGACGCGGACGATGGACTGGCTCTGCGGGCTGGGCTTTGCCATGGAGCCGACCACCACGGGCGGGGCCCAGGGCGGCATCACGGGCATCTCGCCCAAAGACGCCGAGCTCGGGGGCTGTGCCGAGCGCGCCAACCAAGACGTCTACCCCTTCCTGGCGGACAAGCTCGTCGAACTCGGCGGCACCCTCATGCTGTCCACCGAGATGACCTCCCTGGTCCAGGACGAGGACGGCGCGGTCGTCGGCATCCAGGTCGAGGACGAGAAAGGCCAGACCTGCTATTACCGCGCGTCCAAGGGCGTCCTTCTTGCGTGCGGCGGCATGGCGGGCAACCGCGACCTTCTGGCCGAGTACGTGCCCAGCGCCTACGCCCGCTGCAAGACCAGCACCTCCGGGCCCCAGGACACCGGCGAGGCCATCCTCATGGGCCTGGGTGCCGGCGCCGTCCTGACCGGCTTCGACGCCTACATGGCCTTTGACGGGGGCATCGACGGCGCGCCGTGGAGCTACTACCTCTACAGCGGCGACCAGCAGCTGGCCCGTCAGGCCTGGCTCGCAATCGACATGACCGGCAAGCGCTTCCCCTACTACACGGCGGTGTCCCAGTACGGCGCCCAGGCCCAGGTGCTTCAGAACCTGCCCGGCGCCACGGCCTACAAGATCTGGGACGCCCACTACGACGAGTATGCCAGCGCGATGGTCCAGGAGTGCTGCCGCAACCTCATTGTCCCCGAGATGCCCGTGGTGGACCGCTGCGTCGAGAACGACTGGCGCATCGGCTACCAGCGGGGCCTCGAGGAAGGCTACATCAAGCAGGCCGACACGCTGGAGGAGCTGGCCGAGCTGCTCGGCCTCGACGCTGGCGTGGTCGAGAAGGCCGTTGAGGACTGGAACGCCCTGGCGGAGTCCGGGGAGGCGGACCCCTACGGCATCCCCACCGAGTGGATCCACCCCATCCTTGACGCCCCCTTCTACGGCGTGGGGTTCGGCAGCTGCATGTTCTCGACCTTCGCCGGCCTGTACACGAACGAGAGCATGCATGTCTACTCGAAGAGGGGCACGCTCATCCCCGGCCTGTATGCGAGCGGCTGCACCATGGGCGGCTGCTGCGGGCCCGACTCCAGCTACGCCATGGGCACCAACGTCAACGGCGGCGTCTGCTTTGCCGCCACGACCTCCTTCATGGCAGCGGAGGACATC
>CAZEAF010000218.1:0-1731 GCA_964510125.1 uncultured Coriobacteriaceae bacterium | reverse complement strand
CCGTGGTACCGCTTAAAACCGACAGGCGGTACCACGGGTGTTTACTACGCACCATGCGCGAGGCAGACGCACGAGGCAGACAGCGAGGCCATCGCCTTCATCGACGAGGCGCAACGCGAGCGTCCGCGTGTCCAGGGTGGGCCGGCGCAGGCTCGGGCGGGGCATGGCGTCCCCTTCCGCCCTAGGACACCTCCGCGTCGGTCATGAGATAGTAGCCCCAGCGCTGCATCTTGGTGACGATGGCCTGTTGGTCGGCGGTGGGGGTTGTGGTGTAGTCGCCGTCTGCCGACCGGTAGACCCCGTGGCCGAGGACCGGCAGAATCCGGCGGGCCTCGCACAAAAAGTCGAAGTAGGCGTCCGTGCCGCCCAGGCCTGCCATCTCGTAGGCCACGCTTCCCAGGTAGTTGTCGCTTATCTGGCCGTCCGCGGGCAGGTCGAGGCTGGCCAGGAGGGCTTCCTCGTCCACCTGCGCCAGATAGGCGTCGTTGGCCCACAGGAGCCAGGGAACGCTGTAGGTCCACACCGTCTGCTCGGGCGTCTCGTCGAGCCCGGCGCTCAGCCCCAGCTCGCGGTAGGCCCCGTAGTTGTTGCCCAAGTTGGGCCGGTGGTCGCCGAAGAACACGAGCACATAGGGCTCGTCCTGCTCGTTCAGGTAGTCCGTCAGCTGCTGCAGCATCTCGGAGGCGTCGCGGACGCCGCGCAGGTAGACCGCCAGGGGCTCCATGGCCTCGTCGGAGATAGACACCTTGAGCGGGACGGGCTCGTAGTACTCGGTCCCCTCGTACACATATTTGTCGTAGGTGTACTGGAGGTGGTTCTGGATCGTGACCCCGTACTCGAAGAGGGGCGCCTCACCCGTTTCCGACTGTGCGCCCGCTTCCGTCTGCGCATCCGTCTCCGCGTCCGCGTCCGCCTGCGTGCCCGCCTCGGTATCGGACTCCACGCCCGCCTGCACGTCCGCGTCCGCCTGCGTGCCCACCTCGGTATCGGAGGCCGTGCCCCTGTCGGCCGAGATGTCGTTCTCGAGCTCGCGCAAAAAGGCCTGGTCGGTGACCCAGCCGCCCATGCGGTCGCTGTCCGAGAAGATGTCGTCGAAGGTGGCGGTGTCGGCGCCCAGCATGCGGTAGACGTTGGCCCGGTTGTAGAACCAGGAGGTGCCTGGGTGCAAAAAGGCCGTGTCGTAGCCCTCGTCGCCCATGGTGCGGAAAAGCGAGGGCATATCGTGGTGGATGGTGTAGAAGGCCGTAGGCTCGCCCTGGGCGATGAACTCGGTCTTGATGCCCGTGAGCACGTCGAACTCGGTGTTGGCTGTGCCGCCGCCGAAGTTCGTGACTAGGATGTGGCCGTTTGCCAGCGTGTTCTGGGTCGCCAGCACCTGCTTGTAGGCGCGCAGGGGGTCGTCCTGCTCGGTGTAGTCAAAGACGTCGGCGTCGGACAGGTCGGTGAAGGACTCGCTCATGAGCATGATGACGTTGGGCTGCACCGAGCCGACGAGGGAGGCGGTCGTGAGCGCCGCAAGGGTCTCCGATGCCGTGGAGTCCGCCGTTGCCGCGGGGGCATCCGATGCCGCGGAGTCCGCCGTGCCGGCCATTTCCGGGCTGGCCGTTTCCAGGCTGGCCGTTTCCAGGCTGGCCGTTTCCAGGCTGGCCGCGGCGACAGTGGCGTCGTGCTCGGCGATCCAGCCCTCGACCTCGGCCTTGCTGTAACCGTCAGGCTTCTCTATAGAATTGA
>CAZEAF010000217.1:0-1735 GCA_964510125.1 uncultured Coriobacteriaceae bacterium | reverse complement strand
CGGCTGCGTGGGTCGTCAACCTGCCCATGCCCAACGCCCGGCACTTTCTCCGGTCCCAGCAAGTGCACATGCGCTAGGATGGTGGGCATGGAAAACGCGGCGCACGACAGGCGCTGAGCTGCGCGGACTTGCGCAGGGACGCGCAGGCGCCGCCCACTGAACCCGACGAGAAGGGGATTGCCATGGCCGAGGAGAAGAACGCCGCCCAGACCCCGGGGCTCACCTGCGACATGCAGGGGCTGATTGAGACCCTCCCCGAGTTCACCGACCGTCTGGAGCGCTACCAGAACCACCTCAAGGCGGCGCAGGTCACGACCCAAGCCCAGGTGGTCGAGGACCGCAGGGCCGAGCTCGCCCGCGAGCAGGCGCGCTTGGACGAGCAGCTGGCCGCCGGTCCTTTTGCCACGGTGGAAGAGGCTCGGGCGGCGGTGCTCGATGTGGTCGAGGTGGCCAAGCTCATCGACGACATCGAGACCTACCGCGAGGACTACGCCTCCGTGCTCGCCAACTGCCACCGGCCCCAGACCGAATAGCTTGGCGGCTGGACCTCAAGGAGCTCGGGAGGCAAGAGGAGGTGCGGGCCGCATGAACATCCTGGTGGTCAACGACGACGGGATTGACTCCCCGGGCATCCGGGAGCTGGTCCGGTTGGCTGGCGGGCTGGGCGAGGTCACAGTGGTCGCACCCATGGGCGTGCAGTCGGGGGCCTCGCACCGCATTACCATCGACTGGCCCGTGGACGTGCAGGTGAGGACCGACTTCCCCCGCGCCCAGGCGGCCTACGCGGTGGACGGGACTCCGGCCGACTGCGCGCTCCTGGGCGTGGGCTGCTTGTGCGAAACGGTCCCCGACCTGGTGCTTTCCGGCATCAACAGCGGACTCAATGTGGGTTTCGACGTCCTCTACTCCGGCACGGTGGCCGCGGCCATGGAGGCTGCCGTCCGCGGGGTGCCGGCCGTGGCCTTCTCGCTCACCAGGTCGGCCCGCGACTTTTGCGCGGTGGAGGCCAACTTCCGCGCCATCATGGACGAGCTGCTGGCTAGGCCTGCCCGCACGGACGGAGTTTGGAACGTCAACGTGCCTGGCTGCCCGGCCGAGCGCGTGCGGGGCGTGCTCTACGACCGGGTGCCGGCCCTGCGCGACCTGAGGCCGGTGATGGGATACGTGCGCGGCGAGCCCACCCATGTGGACCGCGGCGACTTCCCCCTGGATGACGCGGGCGAGGATGGCTCGGGACCGGCGGAAGGCCTTTCCTCAGGCAGCGGAGGTGCGGAAGGCCCACGTGCGCTGGTAGCCGAGGAGTTCAGCCTGCGCCCGGTCCTCGACCAGGTGGATGTGGACGCCTGGGCACGCGAGCTCGAGAACGACATGGGCGCCGTCTGCGCCAACTACATCTCGGTCGGCTGGGTCCCCAGCATGGTGGGGTAGCTCGGCCGGGCGGGCGGGGCGGGGACAAGATTGGCACTCATAATCAGACCTGCATGTTTCACCTGGGTAGTGATGCCCAAGGGCCCACAGCTGTCTGGACATGTTATTAGAATAATAGAACTGTCGTCTGTGCCATACAGGAACGCAAGTTCTATGGTATGCTTCCCTCTCAAGCCAGCGGGGTCATCCGCGAATGCGGGCGGCGCTCCGAGTTCGAAAGGAGCCCCACCTATGAATCTTGCAGGCATGGTGTTAGCGCTTTACCAGGCTGCCCTCTTTCTCGCCGCACTGGCCACCATCGGGGAAT
>CAZEAF010000216.1:0-1769 GCA_964510125.1 uncultured Coriobacteriaceae bacterium | reverse complement strand
TTGCTCCGCTTTTTGGTTTCGGGCAGTTCTCGGCGCACGGCCCCCATCCGACGCAAAGGCCCCGGCCGATGCAGGCGCCCCGCTCCGAAGGGGCCCAGCCCCAACAGCCCACTCTCGACCGCTCAGCCCTACCCCAGGAGCTCCTCCTGCTGGGCGCGGGCGAGGGCGATGCCGCGGCGCACGAAGTCGTTCCCGAACTCCTGGCGCACCCGGTAGGCGTAGCGGGCCTGGGGGTTGACCAGTTTCTCGCGCTCAAAGGCCAGGGTGCCGGCGATGTCGACGTCGCTGCCGAAGAGGTTGGCGGCCGACGGGGTCTGCCCGGTTTGCGGGGACCGCCCGTCGTCCTGCCCGCCAGCCCGCGTCCCGCCTTGCGTCCCGTCCTGCCCGTCAGCCTTCTCGGCCAGCCCCTGGTAGAACCGCCCCATCTCGTCCAGCACCGACAGGCCCGCCTCGGCGACCGACGCCAGCGTGCCGTCGGCCGAGCTCTCGCTGGGCAGGGTGACTTGGGCCAGGTCGAGGTCGTAGTGGGCCGCGCTCTTGAAGTTCTGGACCGCCTGCACCTGCTCGGTCGCGGTGAGGGCCCGGCGGGGGGTCGAGGCCAGCCAGACCAGGAGGAGCTGGGCAAAGGCCACGTCGCGCTCGTCCAGGGCCTCGACGCAGAAGGGGTTGAGGTCGAAGATGCGCAGCTCGATGTGGTTGACCCCGCCTTTGCGCAGGTTGTCCAGGGTGTTCTCGCCCCGGGGCTTGAGGCGGATGGGGTAGTAGAGCTCGCTGGGCTGGACAATCAGGCCGTCGTGCACGTAGCGTTCGATGCTGTCGGCGTAGCCGGCCACGCCCTTGGTGTAGTCGAGGACGGGCGTGAACTGGTTCCAGTAGCCCAGCTCGCTGCAACGGATTGAGGCCATGCCCAGGAAGGCCGCGCCGCCGAAGACGCCTTTCTCTAAGTAGGAGAGGTCGAGGATGGGGCTGGCGGCCGTGAGGGCGTTGATGATCCAGCCATAGGCGACGCAGCCCTGGGCCAGGTCCAGGTAGAGGGCGTCCTTGTAGGCGCGCATACCGGCGGGGTCGTCCTCGGGGCTGCCGCCGGAGGTGCGGAAGCTCTCGGCCAGCAGGTCGTCGGCAAAGGAGAAGTTTACATGGATGCCGCTGAAGGTCATCTTGTAGCGGCCGTAACGGGCGGATAGATGGCGGCGGTAGGCGGCCTTATGGGCCAGGCTGGCCGGGTAGACGGCGATGGGGATGTCCTCCTCGTCGGCGATGAAAGGCGGGTTGGAGAAGGGCCAGAAGAGCTCCGGTCCCTCGCTGTGCCCCGCGCCTCCTTGGCCGTTGCTGCCCTGAGCTGCGAGAATACGCTGAACCGACACCGTGTAGCCGCGCAGGGAGGCGATGACCTCATGGGCGCTGGGGCAAGGGGAGGTGTTGATTTCGGTCTGGTTCTCGCTGAAGTCGCGCACGATGTGGGGGTCGGTCCCAAAGGGGTGCGGCGTGTGGGCAAAGCGCCCGCCCGCGGTCACGCGCATCCCCTCCCGCTCGAGGCCGACGTTGCTTTTGAGGAGGAGCTGGCGAACCGACGGATTGCTGACGTTGAGCATGGGACAGGGCCTCCCGGTGGGGTACTGACGGCCGGGTCACGCGTGAGAGAGCTCCGAGGCAGGCTGTCGCGTGTGTCCATCAACCGAGCACAAAGGTAGGAAAGTTTTCTTTCGGATAGGGTACCCCAGCGCCAAACTGCAACGTTATAGTTTTTGCCGATGACCAGCCTTCGGGTA
>CAZEAF010000215.1:0-1795 GCA_964510125.1 uncultured Coriobacteriaceae bacterium | reverse complement strand
CCCCACTTGCGCTCATTTGAAGCTTTCGGGTCGGACGCCGGGCCTGCACGCCTGCGTCCGGCCCGTTTTGGGTAACATGCTGGAAACAACCGCCTGGGTCCCTCCCGCAGGCGGCCATCCCCGCGCACCCAGAGTGCGCCGCGACGGGCATACGCCACCGCCGAGCGCTGTCTTGCCTGTTCCGTAGTTGTGAATTCGATTTTTCTTTATACAAGCACCGGATTCACACCTTGGCGTTTGCGGAACACGATTGGAATCCTTTGATGTCAGAAACTAATACCGCTGCCTCCTTCGACCAGCTCGGGCTGTCCGAGGTGGCCCTGTCCTGCGTCCACGACCTGGGCTACGAGACCCCCACCCCGGTCCAAACTCAGGCCATCCCCGCGGTCCTAGCCGGCCGCGACGTCATGGCGGCCGCCCAGACCGGCACCGGCAAGACGGCGGCCTTCCTCCTGCCCACCCTCGACCGCCTGCCCCACGTGGGCTCGGGCGACGCCCGTGGCAAGGGCCCGCTCATGCTGGTCGTGACCCCCACCCGCGAGCTGGCCCAGCAGATTGAGACCTGCGCCCGGGCCATCTGCGCCCGCACCCGCCACACCTGCACCGTTGTCGTGGGCGGAGTGGGCTACGAGCCCCAGCGCAACGCCCTGGCCCAGGGCTGCGACCTGCTCGTCGCCACGCCCGGCCGCCTCATGGACCTCATGAACCAGGGCGCCTGCAACCTCAAGCAAGTCCAGGTCCTGGTCATCGACGAGGCCGACCGCATGCTGGACATGGGCTTTCTCCCCGCCATGCGCAAGATCGTGGCAAAAATCCCCCAAACCCGGCAGACCCTACTCTTCTCGGCCACCCTGGGCGAGGACGTGCTGGCCAACACCCAGTCGTTGGTGCGCGACCCCGTGCGCGTCGAGATCGCCCACAAGGGCACGGCCGCCCAGACCATCGACCAGTACGTCCTGGGCCTGACTCCCACGGTCAAGGTGAGCGTCCTGGCCCAGGTCCTCAGGCGCGAGGGCTCCAAGCGCGTCATCGTCTTCTGCCGCGGCAAGCACCGTGCGGACATGATCTGCCGCAAGCTCAAAAAGGTCGGCATCGACTCCGCTCCCATCCATGGCAACCGGTCGCAGAGCCAGCGCGAGACCGCGTTGCGCCGCTTCTCCGACGGCGAGGTGGGCGTGCTGGTGGCAACCGACGTGCTGGCCCGCGGCATCGACATTGCCGACGTGGCCTACGTGGTCAACCTGGACGTGCCCAGCGACGCCGAGGACTACATCCACCGCATTGGCCGCACCGGACGCGCCGGCGAGTACGGCTGGGCCCTCACCTTTGTGACCGAGGACGAGTACCTTGACCTGCGCGACATCGAGCAGCTCATGGGCAAGATTGTCCCGCCCTACCCCCGCGCCGAGGGCCTGGACCTGGGAGAGAGCCCCTTTGTCCCCGACCCCGACCGCGACCCGCGCGAGAAGCTGCCCGGCAAACGCATGCGCAAGAAGCTCCAGGCCGAGCGCGATCGTGCCCGCGAGCGCGCCGAGGCTGCCGGCCATGACGGAGAGCCCGAGGCTGGCGGCGCCTGGGCCGGCGAGGCTGGCGCCGAGCAATCGGCCCGCGGGTCCCGTGGGGGCGCCGAGCGGACCGAGCGTGTCGGCCGCGGAGGCGCGTCGCGGGCTGCCCGGGCCTCGGAGGAGCGACCCGCCGAGGGAATCCCACGCGTGGGCGGCTCCTCCCGCACAGCCAGCCTGGCCCGCGCCGCTGCTGCTTCCCGGTCCACCCGCGGCGAGCAACCCCAGCCCAA
>CAZEAF010000214.1:0-1876 GCA_964510125.1 uncultured Coriobacteriaceae bacterium | reverse complement strand
GCCGCGCAGTCGGCCATCATGAAGGGGAGGTCGGACACAAAGCCCAGGTTCTGCTCGACCGTGCCCGCGGCGTTCAGGTAGCTGGCGGAGTTGGCCGCGGCATAGGACCCGTAGCCCAAGACGAGCACGACGACCGGCAAAAGCCGGCGCCACCGTGTGCGTGCGGACCTGTCGTCGTTTTTCTCGGCCACAGCGTCTCCCACCCCTCGCCCCTTGGAAACTACGGCATCTACCTCGCACGATGCAAAACTCATTGATTATCCGCGAGGTGCTTGGGGCCCTATTCTCCTACAATCTGGGCCGTAATCAGGCGGCGCGCGCCGGATTTGTGACATGTGCGTCACACACCTAAACCTAGCATGCGAAAGGGGATTCTCATGGAACAGCTCACGCGCAGGGACCTCGTCAAGATGGGCGGGGCGGCCTGCCTCGTCATGGGCGGCGCTGCTGCCGCGGCGGGTGCCCAGGGCGCCCAGGCTGCCGAGGCCGGCATGGCCACGGTCGTCGGCACGGCCGAGATTAACTTCACCAAGGAGACTGACATCCTCATCGTTGGAACCGGCATCTCGGGCCTGGCCGCAGCCATGGAGCCCGCCAAGGCCGGCAAGAAGGTCATCTTCGCCGAGAAGAAGGCCACCTTTGGCGGCGACTCGGCCTATAGCTGCTGGTTCATGTTCGCCAACGGCACCAAGCTGCAGCTGGACGCCGGCATCCCCACCACCATCGACCAGTACTGGGAGGCCGGCCAGGCCAACCTGGTCGCCGGCTTCGACCAGTACGACTGGTATCCCGAGTGGGTCAAGGGCAAGACCTACGCCAACACCGGGTTCGTGGACGCGGCCGTCGCCGACTTTGGCTGCAGCTTCCAGGAGCCGGCCTCCGACGAGGAGCTGCCCCGCCTGGCCGCCCAGGTCATCCTGCCTGGCGAGGGCATCGGCACCGGCTACACCTACATCCTCGCCCCGCTGCAGGCCAAGCTGGAGGAGATGGGCTGCGAGTTCGACTACGAGCTCACGGCCAAGGCCCTGATCAAGGACGCCGAGGGCGCCGTCATCGGCTGCCGCTTCCAGGACGCCGAGGGCAACCCGGTGGACATCAAGGCCCAGGCGGTCGTCCTCGCCACCGGCGGTTTTGCCGACAACGGCGAGATGGTGGCCAAGTACGTGCCCGACTTCTCGCCCTACGGCCAGCTGGTCCACGGCTGCATGGGCGAGGGCCACTGGATTGCCGCGGCGGCCGGCGCCCAGCTCATGGGCATGGACACCTCCTCGACCTACTGCAACCTCATGGGCGACATCCCCAACGCCACCACCTGGGGTTATTGGGCCCCGCTCGTGCTCGTCCTGCCCAACGGCAAGCGCTTCATCCAGGAGGGCCAGTCGCACGACGCGGCCGCCGCTGCCATCGCCGCAGGTTTCCGCGAGTGGTGGGTCATCTTTGACGACAAGGCCGTGAACACGCGCTGCATCGCCAAGTCGGTCGAGAACAACATCTCCGCCCATGCCGACGCCTACCGCACGGCCGACTCCTTGGAGGAGCTGGCCGCCCTCATGGACGTGCCCGCCGACAACCTGGCCGAGACCTTTGCCACCTACGACGGCTTTGTCGAGGCCGGCGAGGACAAGGACTTCGGCAAGACGGCCTGGCTGCAGTCGCTGGAGCCCCCCTTCCACGCCCTGCGCCTGAACGCCTGCCGCTACAAGACCTCCGGCGGCCTCATCGTGGGCCCGGACAACCAGGTCCTCGACGTGAACGACCAGCAGATTCCCGGTCTCTACGCCTGCGGCGCCCTGACGACGCTGGCCTACGCCTCCTGCTCCACCTGCTGCGCCACCGGCTACTTCGTGGGTCAGAGCCTGGCTCAGCTGTAAGGCGG
>CAZEAF010000213.1:0-1883 GCA_964510125.1 uncultured Coriobacteriaceae bacterium | reverse complement strand
TACCCTTCTCGCCCATCCGCCCGCGCGAACGCCACTGCCACCCGCTTGCCCGCAAAAGCCACGCCCCAACGCAGGCCCGGCGCGGCCGCGTCATAGGCTTGGGCGGCAATTTGCCCCAGGGCCGCGCGGGCCAGGGCGGCCAGGGCCTCCGGGACCTTCTCGCCCAGTGCCTCGGCCTCCTCAGGGTGCAGGTACTTCACCTCGACGGTCACCGTTGGCAACCCGGACACCGAATTGGCAGGCTGGACCTGGATGTCATAGCGGCCATAGCCGGCCTCGCGGTTCGAGCGTGGGTCAGCATAGCCCGGCATGCCAAAGAGCAGCCCGAAGACCATCATGTGGCAGGTGCCCTCGTTGGCAAGGTCGTAGTAGCTCGCGGAGTCGCGGGCGATGGCGCCCAGCTCGCGGCCGAACGCCGCCTCGTCCCCCGCAAGGAGCGCCCGGTGAAGCGCCCCGAGCCTGCCCAATCCGCCGGCGGCACTGCGGGCACGCTCGGCCACCTCGCGCCGGAACGCCGTGCGCACCTCGGCGTTGGGCACGCGCAGCCGCCGCACCACAGAGGGGTCCTCGGGAAGAGCGGTATCGTCGGTGGTAAGGTAGCCGCTCATGTAGAGGACGCTCCACAGCGCCTCGGGGTCGCTCTTGACATCTCCGTAGGCGATGTTGGAGTCCACGGGGTGCCCCACGGTCGCCCCCGGCTCCAGCAGGGCAAGGAGGTCGGAAAGCGCATAGGCGTCGCCGACGCGCTGAACCTCGCCGAGGATGGTGTTGCCCGAGGTGTTGAGCCAGTAAGGCTGGCAGACACAGCCCTCGGAGAAAAACGAGAGCACCGACCAGGGGTTGTAGATGTCGGCCGAACCAAACCGGTATCCGTCGTACCAGGCCTGCAGGTTGTCGAGGCAGTCATCCTTGCCCAGATAGGCGGCCAAGCCCGCGACCTCCCCCTGGGTGAAGCCGAAGCGCTCGTCAGATACCTGGCTGAGCGCCGTATTCACCCGGATATTGTTGAGCCCCGAGAAAATCGACTCCTTCGAGATGCGCTGCACGCCTGTCAGAACGCCCCAAGCCAAAGCCGGGTTCGTTTTGAGGCCGTCCGAAAGCCAACTGCGCATAAACGCAACGGCCTCTTGGTAGTACCCATGGGCATGGGCCGCGGTTATAGGCTGGTCGTATTCGTCGATGATGACGACACACTTCTCCCCGTGGTACCTGTAGAGCGCATGGGAAAGCTGGCGGAGGAACCCGGCCAGGTCAGCGTAGGTGCCCGTCCCTTGATAGACGCGCTCGAACCACGCACGCTCAACCGGGTCGAAGCCCGGCGACTCCAGCAGGTATGCATGGCGGCCACACTCCCGCGCCAGAAGGGCGGCAAGCTGCTCCCAAGCTTGCTCCCAGGTACGCGCGGACACACCCTTGAGCGAGAGCATGATGACGGGATAGCGCCCCTGGTGCTGGCGCCACCGACCGCCGTCGGCCTCCCAGATTGAGAGGCGCTCAAACCGCGAGCGAGCCGCAGGGTCAGCACAGGGCGCACACTCAAAGAAGTCTTGCAACATGGTGGCGGCCACCGTTTTGCCAAAGCGGCGAGGGCGGCAGAACAGCTTGGCCTGGGACCCCGTGAGGACGTCTTTGACCAGCAGGGACTTGTCCACGAATACGCCCCGGTCAAACACCACGGGGAACAGGTCGCTGCCCGTGCCGACGTTGCGGTCCCCCGACAGGTCGGTCATGAGCGCGCCAGGCGCGACGATAACCCCGCGGTCGTCTCGGCCAATCGCGCATGCGTCCATGGGTCCGTACCTCCTCGGAGAACAACGTTGGGAGTGTATTGTACCGCGGCCATGTGAAAGGCGCAGGGGCGCGGGCAGGCAGGCAGAGGGGCG
>CAZEAF010000212.1:0-1899 GCA_964510125.1 uncultured Coriobacteriaceae bacterium | reverse complement strand
GCCACAAGCAGGCGCCCCGCCCCCTGCTGTCTTGCGAGGGAAAACGGGGCGCCTTGGGTTGCGCGCGGCTGTAGGCGCAGTTTTTCCAACTAGCGGAACCTGCGGTTACCTGCCGGCCTAAGCCTTCTTGACGACCAGCTTGCCGTAGCCGTCGCCGGCCTCGACCGTGGCACCAGGGATGTCCACGGCCGCACCGGACTCATCGACGACCTCGCCAAAGATTGTCAAGGTAGTGCCGTCGGCCACCGTGGCCCCGAGAGTGCCGTCGGGGGTCTCGATGGTGTTGTCGCCGTAGAGGCAGAAGGTCAGCTGGCCGTTGTACCGGGCCTGGAAGGCCTCCTCGTTGCCGGACTCGACGGAGGTCAGGGTGATTGCGTTCACGCTCGTGTAGTCGTCGACCGTCGCCAGCTGGGAGCCCGCGGTCATCTTGACGGTGCTGTCCACCAGCGTAATCACCGCGCGCTCGCCCTTGGTGGAGCTGGCAAGCGCATCGCCGGAGCAGGTCAGGGTGGAGTTCACGAGCGTCATCGCGCCCGTGTCCGTGAGCAGGGAGGTGGTGTTTTGGAACGCAGCGGTGCCGCCGGTCACGTCCGAGTTCTCAAAGTAGATGGAGGCAAAGCCGTTGCCGCCCAGGCTCCTGCCGTAGACGCCGTTCTTCACGATGAGGGTCGTGGGCTCGTCGGTCACGCAGTCGCCATAGGCCACCGAGTCCTCGAACACCTGGTAGCCGCCCCAGAAGTCGGAGCTGTACACACGGCCGGAGCCAAAGGCCGCCGAGTCGACGTAGTGGCAGCTGCCGTTGTAGAGGATGTTGGTCAGGTGCTGGCCCGCCGAGTAGGCCACGGCGTTGGCCACGTTCACCGACGCGCCGTAGCCGCAGTAGACCGCGCCCGCCATCGTGCCCGGCTGGTAGGCCGACCCGTCCGCCTCGCCGTCGATGACCAGGCCGCCATCGGTGCTCCTGAGGTTGACCTGGGAGGTCTTGCCCCAGACAGGCATGGCCGACCCGATGCCATAGCGGTAGAAGGCGTTGCGGGCGCTGGCGTTGTAGACAAAGCCGTCGCCCTCGGTCCCCGCCTCGGAGCCGTCCCGCAGCGTGTTGGGGTCGGACGCCTCCACCAGGCTGGTAGCCGCCAGGTCGGCGTTGCCCACCAGCGAGACGGGATTGTCCACGATGTCGAGCACCCCGCCGATGTTGTCCACGAGCAGGGCCGCATTCTCCGAGCTCACAAGGGTGTCCGCGACCTTGTCCACCGTCCCGCTCATGATCTGGGTGTTGCCGTACTCGGGCCCGAAGAACTGCGTCATGTCGGCGGTCGCAGACCCCACCTGCTCGGCCCAGGCCTGGTCGGGCGCCGTGCGCGAGCTGAGGAAGCCGCTCACGGTGTAGAGCAGGCGCACGCAGTCGAGCTTGGTCAGCTTGTCGTCCATCGCGGCGACGGCGGCCTTGCCCGCGTCGTCCGCGCCCTCGAGCACCTGGGCCACCGCGGCCACCTTGGCCTCGTTGGTGTAGTCGGCAGGGGCCTCGGCCTCAGCCCCGTCATAGTCCGCCGCCGCCTGGGCAAGGGCCTCGGCGGCCTTCTCGCCGTCGGCGTTCTTCATGGTCCAGGCCGAGCGCAGGGCGTTGAAGAGGCCCACGCGGGCGAACTTGCCCGTCACCTGGGCGCCCGTGCCCAGGGTCCGCGTGGTCTCGTCCACGTTCGTGAGCAGGTAAAAGCCCGGGTAGCCATCGGTGGCGCCCGAGTCGAGCTGGTCGGTCATCTTGGTGTAGATGCCGTTCCACACGCCCACCTGCAGCGTGGCGGACACGGCGTCGGAGTAGGGGTCGTTGGAGAACATGGCGCCGCTGAAGTCGGTCGCGTCCTCGTAGCCCTTGGCAAAGGTCACCTGGTCGCAGAC
>CAZEAF010000211.1:0-1965 GCA_964510125.1 uncultured Coriobacteriaceae bacterium | reverse complement strand
TGCCCCACGTCCCGAGAACCCTGTCCCTCTTGGAGGCACGGCCTGCGACCACTGCACTCGCTTTCGTCAAAACCGACCCCTTAAGCTCGTGTATTGCATATTCTGCAACGTACGTTGCCCCATGTGCAAGCCTTCTTTCCTGATACGCACCGGCTATTCCCAAAGCTGATGGGTTATGGAGGACCTATGGATGATAGGATGCTTCCCGACAAGGCGGAAGCGGGCGACGGGAACCGCACACACGGGCGAGGCCCCGCATCCACCAAGGGGTGTCAGACACAAGGAGGCTCATATGCAGGACAGCGTTACGCTCTCTCGTCGTCACTTCATCGCAGCGGCAGGCGCCGTCGTGGCGGCAGCTGGGCTGGCAGGTACCGCCCACGCCCAGGAGGCCGCCGAGGCCTGGGACGAGCAGACCGAGGTCCTGGTCTGCGGCTATGGCGCGGCAGGCGCGGCGGCGGCAATCGAGGCAGCAGACGCGGGTGCCAAGGTCCTGATCATCGAGAAGGCCAAGCTGCCCGGCGGCTCCATGGGTCGCTGCGGCGGCGCAATCATGGGCTCGGGTACCAAGGTGCAAAAGGAGCTTGGCGTCGAGGACGACCCCGACTCGCTCTACAACTGGGTGCAGACCTGCGTCAACCAGCACTACAACCTGTGCCCCGACGACATCATCCGCACCTATGCCGACCACGCCGGCGAGAACGTCGACTGGCTGCAGGACATGTGCACCGAGTACTGCGGCCGCGACCTGTTCGAGGTGGCCATGGCTACCGAGAACGAGGGCGCCAAGGACAACTCGGCCACCGGCGACAACGGCAACGGCGTCACGGCCGGCTGCCTCAACGCCGTGGGCTGCGAGTACGACAAGTTCGGCGTGTCCAAGGAGGAGGCCGTGCCCCGCTCGCACTGGGCGCACTCCGAGGGCGGAGCCGCCAACTCCGGCCCCGAGCTGTTCGACCCGCTCTACGAGAATATCAACAGCAAGATTGCCGACGGCTCCATCACCGCCGAGTACGAGACCGCCCTGGTCAGCTTCGTGACCGACGAGACCGGCGCCGTGGTGGGCGTCGTCGCCTCCACGCCCGAGGGTGAGAAGCGGATTCGCGCCACCAAGGGTGTCATGCTGGCCACCGGCGGCTTCCCCGCGGGCGAGGACATGAAGATGCGCTTCTGCCAGGACGCCCTTGGCTACACCACCTACATGTGCTACGACTGCACGGGCGACGGCATCAAGGCCGCCATGGAGATCGGTGCCGACCTCACCAACATGTGCAACTTCTACCCGATTGAGGTCGCGCAGACCTACCAGTACGACCCCAAGTACAACGACGTGTACAACAGCTGGCTGGACATGGACGAGACCGGCACCATGCAGGTTCCCGCCCACAACATGGCCGAGTGCCACGGCGGCGTGCGCATCAACACCGCAGCCCAGGTCCTCAATATCAAGGGCGAGGTCATTCCTCACCTGTACGCGTCGGGCAACGACGTGGGCACCAACATCTGGGGCGTGCCAGGCAACTACCCCGGCTGCGGCTGCTACGTCAGCTTCTCCATCGCCTTCGGCCGCATCGCCGGCGCCAACCTGGCGGCCGAGCAGGAGGGCGTGAACCAGCAAGTCGAGGCCGACCCCTACACCGCCGACGACGTCGAGATTTACGACCAGGCGGAGGCCGACGAGACCACCGAGGTCGACCTGTCCGGCGCCACCTTCGCCGACGGCACCTACACCGGCAACGGCCAGGGTCGAGGCGGCAACATCGGTGTGACGCTGGAGATCAAGGACGGCCAAATCTCCGTCATCGAGATCACGCAGGACGGCGAGACCCAGGGCATCGGCGGCTACGAGGCCATCAACGACGGGACGTTCGCGCAGCAGATCGAGGACGCGCAGGGCGTCGACATCGACGGCGTCACCGGCGCCACCCAGACCACCAACGGCGTCAAGCAGGCCGTGCAGGACGC
>CAZEAF010000210.1:0-1974 GCA_964510125.1 uncultured Coriobacteriaceae bacterium | reverse complement strand
GCTGCGAGGGCGGCGAGATAGACGGCGAAGACGGCCATCGCCAGCAGGTCGAGGCGGGCGATGCGGAGCTCGTGGAAGTGGGTGCGCTTGCCGCCGGCCCCGTAGCAGCGGGACTCCATGGCGCGGGCGAGGGCTTCGGCATGGCGCAGGGCACCGGCGAAGAGGGGCGTGGCCAGCGAGACGAAGAAGCGGGCGCGCGTGGCGGGCGAGCCTTCGCCGAAGCTGGCACCGCGAGCCTGCTGGGCCGCAATGATGTCACGCAGCTCGTCCGAGAGAATCGGCACGAAGCGGATGGCGATGGAGAAGGTCATAGCGATGTCGTGGGCGGGCAGGCCAAAGCGGGCAAAGGGGGAGAGGAGCCGCTCGAGCCCGTCGGTGATGGCGATTGGCGAGGTGACCAGGGCGTAGACGACGCCGGCTAGCATGAGGGCGAACACGCGCACGCCCAGGACGACGCCCGAGGTCAGGGCACCTGTCGTGAGCTCCCAGCCGCCAACCTGCACGAGCACGTCTCCGCTGGGCTCCAGGAAAAGGCCGCTCAGGATTGAGATGACGACGAAGAAGAGCAGGGGCCGGCAGGTCCGGGCGAGGGCCGCCAGGGGCACCCCGCAGACCGTGACGGTGCCTGCCAGCAGGGCGAGCGCGAGCACCAGCCCCCAGGGGAGGGGAGCCGCGATGACGCTGACGAAGTAGACGAGCAAAAGGACTAGCTTGACCCGGGGGTCCATGCGGTGCAGGGGCGAGGCGCCGGGGTAGTACCGGCCCAGGGAGACGCGCATCACAGGTCCTCGCCTCCCCGGTCGGAGGGGGCGACGCTGGCCCGGGAGGACGCGGTCGGCCTACCGGTCTCACCTGCTGCGACGATGGCCTGGGCGAGCTCCTCGAGTGTCAGGGGGGTCGGGCCGGGCAGAACGATGCCGCGGGCGGCCAGGTCGGTGGCGACGCGGGTGGCCGTGGGCAGGCCGACGCCGCAACGCGCCAGCTGGGCGGCCTTGGCGGGCGCGAAGACCTCGCGCACGGGTCCTTCCAGGACGGCATGCCCACGGTCGAGCACGACGACTCGGTCGGCGAGGGCGGCGACGTCGTCCATGTCGTGGGAGACCATGAGCAGGGTCGTGCCGCGCTGGTGGAGCTCGGCCAGGACCCGACGCAGGTCGTCGCGGGCAGAAGGGTCCAGTCCGGCCATGGGCTCGTCGAGAGCGATGGCGGGCGGCTGCATGGCGATGACGCCGGCGATGGCTACCCGGCGGCGCTGACCGCCCGAGAGGTCGAAGGGGGAGAGGCCCCCGACCCTCTCGACATCGAGTCCCAGCAAGGCGAGGGAGGAGGCCACCGACTCACTGACCCTGTCCTCGTCCCAGCCCAGGTTGCGGGGGCCGAACGCCACGTCGTCGGCCACGGTCTCGGCAAAGAGCTGCCGCTCGGGGCGCTGCATGACATAGCCCACCAGCTGGCGGACCTGCGCGCGGCCGTGTTTGGTCGCGGAGTCGGCACCGTCCACGAGCACATGTCCTGAGCTGGGGACTTTTGCTCCGCAGGCCAGCTCGACCAGGGTCGATTTGCCCGAGCCGGTGCGCCCGACCACACAGACGAGGGACCCCTGCGGGACATCCAGGGTCAGGTCGGCCAGGGCGGGCTGGGCGGCGTTGTCGTAGGAGAAGGACACACGGTCGAAGGAGATTGTCACGAGGTCCCCTCCCCCAGCGCTGCAGCAAGGGCGTCCTCAAGGGAGCCGATTGTGAGCGGGGCGGGCATGCCGCCTTCGGGCGCCGCCCCCAGCTGGCCTAGGCGGGCCCAAAGCCGGACGGCAAAGGGGGCCTCGAGCCCGCAGCTCTGCAACAGCTCGGCATTGGCGGGAGAAAAGAGCTGGTCAGGGGTGCCGTCAAAGACAATCCTGCCGCCGTCTGCCACCAAGACCCGGTCGGCGTCCAGCGCGTCGTCGGCCGTGTGGGTGACCTCCACCACCGTGATGCC
>CAZEAF010000209.1:0-1995 GCA_964510125.1 uncultured Coriobacteriaceae bacterium | reverse complement strand
CTAGCGCGGGCGACGCCCGCTCGTCTTACTTCGCCAGCGCCTTGCCCAACAGGTAGCCGAACGTGATGCACCTGCCATGGCTGTTGCCGGCTACGTTGATGGGGTAGTCCACTGCCGTGATGTTGCCCATGCAGTTGCCCAGGGCGTACAGGCCCTCAATCGGCTTGTCCTCGGCGTCAAGGCATGCGAAGTCCCGGTCAACCTTGAGGCCGCCGGTCACCGTGAGCAGGGCCGGCCCCACGCGTAGGGCGTAGAAAGGACCCTCTTTCACGGGCGTGAGGAAGACCGGCTTCTTGTAGTAGTCGGTGTCCTCGCCGGCGTCGCACATGGAGTTGTAGCGGTCTATCGTGGCCTGCAGGGTAGCCGCGTCGCAGCCGATGTCCTCGGCCAGGGCTTCAATCGTGTCCTCCTGATAGGCGTTGCCCTGCTCGATGTAGGCCGGAATCTGGGTCTCAAAGTACTTGGGGGCCTCGGACACGTCGCTGCCATAGGCGCGGAAGCTGTCCCAAAACATGCCGCCGCCGTAGGGCAGGCCGTTGGCCAGGTCAGTCTCCCAGTTGGCGTCGAAGATGGACCAGGCCTCGCCGTTGGGCTGGCGGTTGATGGCCAGGGACTTGCCCTGCACCCAGGTATCCTCGCACATGAAGCGCTTGCCCTCATCGTTCACAAAGAGGAAGGGCCCGTGGAACCAGCAGAAGGCCTGCGGGTGCATCATGGTCGGAAGCGGCAGGTCCTGGAGCTGGGCGCCTGCCCACATGCCCATCTTATGGCCGTCGCCGGTGTTGACGCCGTAGGGGGTGTACTGGCTGCGCTCAAAGCCCCACTTGACGCAAATGGGCGCATAGGCCTTGCACATGTCCAGGTTGCCACCGATGTCGCCCGTGCACAGGACGACGCCCTTGCTCGCGTTGTACTGCACGTAGGTCCCGTCCTCGGCCTGGCAAATGGCGCCGGTGACCTTATCGCCCTCCTTGACCAGCTGCACGGCCGGGGTCGAGAAGACAAACTGGGCGCCCGCCTTGACCGCGTCCAGGTAGAGGAGCTCGGCGCCGACAAACGCAGAGGACTCGAGGTCGCTGTCTGCGCTGGCCATGACCATGTGGTAGCCCGGCTGCTCTGCGTAGACGTCGTCATGGCTGTAGAAGGCGCCCACCATAACGGTGCAATTGTGGGCCTCGGCCTTGTCGAGCAGCCAGTTGGAGGCCTCCTCGGAGTTGTTGAAGAACTCAACGATGAGGTCTTCGTTGGCGCGGCTGGCGCATTGGGCAATCCAGTGCTGCTTGGCGTTGACCTTGTCGACGACGATGCCCTGTTCATCCATGTAGCGGGAGTTGATGGCCCCGAAGCCGCCGCCACGGCCCTGCCAGGTGTAGGTCTTCTCGACAACGGTCACCTTGGCGCCCGACTCGGCTGCCGAGCAGGCCACCGCGCAGCCCGACAGGCCCGCGCCCAGGACGAGGACCTCGGTTTCCTCGGTCTTGGCGATATCGGTGATGGGGTCGGGCGCGACCTCCCACTCGTACTTGCCGTCGGCGTTGCGCTGAGGCTCGCCGGAGGCGGCTGTCGCGGAGGTCCCTTCGGCTGCGGAGGCTGCCGCTGCGGTCGCGACGGATGCAAGCGCCGTGGTGCTGGCCGCCGCCACGAAGGTCCTGCGGGTCATGGTGTTATCCATTACACATCCCCTTTCGGTTCACGCCACAAGCAGGTCGCTTATCCGTCCCCTATGCGGATTTGTGGCGGTTTGACACACAGTCTAGCCCATGCTGTGTGGGGCGATATACAGGGGAGCAGAACGGGCGTTGTCGGCGGCGAGCGGCTAGAAAAGAGCACTGGGCCGACCCATGTCGCGTCGTTTCAACTCAGGGGCGCCATTGGTACCGATGGCTTTTGATGGTATGGGCAGGCGGCCCGAGGCGGTATCTCAGCTAACACACCTCCGTCCCCTGATACGCTCCCGGGCAGCTCGCGGGCGAGATTTGTGAAATAAAAGGAGAC
>CAZEAF010000208.1:0-2002 GCA_964510125.1 uncultured Coriobacteriaceae bacterium | reverse complement strand
AGACTAGGAAAGGACAAGTATGACGACAGGCCGATTCGGCATCCACGGTGGGCAGTACGTGCCCGAAACGCTGATGGTTGCCGTGCGCGAATTGGAAGAAGCGTACAACCACTACAAGGACGACCCCCAGTTCAACGCCGAGCTGACAGACCTCTTGAACAACTACGCAGGCCGTCCCTCGCTGCTGTACTTTGCTGAGCGCATGACACGCGATTTGGGCGGGGCCAAGGTCTACCTCAAGCGTGAGGACCTCAACCACACGGGTGCCCACAAAATCAATAACGTGCTCGGACAGGCGCTGCTCGCGAAGAAGATGGGCAAGACCCGCCTCATCGCTGAGACGGGTGCCGGACAGCACGGCGTTGCCACGGCGACGGCGGCCGCCCTGCTCGACATGGAGTGCGAGGTCTTCATGGGCCGCGAGGACACCGAGCGCCAGGCCCTCAACGTCTACAAGATGCGCCTCTTAGGGGCGAAGGTCCACCCGGTCGACTCGGGCACGGCCACACTCAAAGACGCCGTCTCCGAAACGATGCGCGAGTGGACTTCACGCATCGACGACACCCACTACTGCCTGGGCTCGGTGATGGGCCCCCACCCCTTCCCCATCATCGTCCGCGACTTTCAAGCGGTCATCTCGCGTGAGATCATCGACCAGATGACCGAGCGCGAGGGGCGCCTGCCTGACGTGGTCATGGCCTGTGTGGGCGGCGGCTCAAACGCCATCGGCACCTTCTACCACTTCATCGACCACCCCGAAGTGCGCCTCATCGGCTGCGAGGCGGCAGGGCGCGGCATTGACACCTGGGAGACGGCAGCCACGATCTCAACAGGCAGCCTCGGCATCTTCCACGGCATGAAGAGCTACTTCTGCCAAGACGAGTACGGGCAGATTGCGCCGGTCTACTCCATCAGCGCCGGCCTCGACTACCCGGGCGTCGGCCCCGAGCATGCGCACCTCCACGACACCGGGCGCGCAGAGTACGTGCCCGTGACCGACGACGAGGCGGTAGAGGCGTTTGAGTATCTCAGCCGCACCGAGGGCATCATCCCGGCTATTGAGAGCGCCCATGCGCTGGCCTACGCGATGAAGATTGTGCCCACCATGGATGCCGACCAGATTGTCGTGGTGACGGTGTCCGGACGCGGCGACAAGGACTGCGCCGCCATTGCCCGCTACCGAGGAGAGGATATCAATGAGTAACGAGTCCCTGCGCGCCGCCTTTGACGGGAAGAAGGCCTTCATCCCCTTTGTGACCTGCGGCGACCCTGATCTTGAGACTACCAAGGCTATCGTTCGCGCCTTAAGCGATGCCGGGGCCGACATCATCGAGCTGGGTATCCCCTTTTCCGACCCGACGGCTGAAGGCCCGGTAATCCAGGAGGCCAACCTGCGCGCCTTGACCGCCGGGGTGGATACCGACGCGATTTTCGCCATGGCGCGCGAGCTGAGATACGGCGAAGACGGTGGGGCGCGGGTGGAAGTGCCGCTTGTGTTCATGACGTATGCCAACGTGGTGTTCCACTACGGCGCCGACCGCTTTTGTGCGAATGCGGCTCAGGCAGGCATAGACGGACTTATCCTGCCCGACGTGCCCTTTGAGGAAAAAGAGGAGTTCGCCTGCCCCTGCGCCGCCCACGGCCTGGCGCTCGTCTCGCTCATTGCGCCCACCTCAGCCGACCGCATCCAGATGATTGCGCGCGAGGCCGAAGGCTTTGTCTACCTGGTCAGCTCGCTGGGTGTCACGGGCATGCGCTCCGAGATTACGACCGACCTGGCGACGCTGGTAAGCGCCATCCGTGAGGCGAGCGACGTGCCAGTGGCTATTGGCTTTGGCATTTCGACGCCCGACCAGGCAAGTGCCATGGCAAAGGTGGCAGACGGGGCCATCGTGGGAAGTGCGCTGGTTAAGCTTATTGGCGAGCACGGAACGAGCGCACCGGAAGCAGTAGCAAGCGCTGCCCGCGCGCTTGCCGAGGCGGTACACGCCGCCCAGTAAGG
>CAZEAF010000207.1:0-2057 GCA_964510125.1 uncultured Coriobacteriaceae bacterium | reverse complement strand
AGCTGGGCGGCAAAGCCAAAGGGTTCGAGAAGCCCGGGGCTCAGTGCCAGCCCTAGGACCGCCGCGGCCACCAAGGCATAGGAGACGCCAAGGAAGGCGCGCGACCTCATCCAGCCGGCGACAGGGAGCCGCTGGGCAAACATGGCCGCGACGATGCAGACGAAGGTCAGGGCGCGGGCGAGCAGGGACAGGGGCTGGGAGGGGATGGCGTCGACCAGCAGGGTGGTGCCCAGGGGCCCAAAGGGAAAGATGGCCAGGTAGCTCCCGTAGCCCAAGGCGACGGCCACCAGGAGCCTGAGGGGCACCCCCGCCAGAGCGTATCGCCCGCGGGCGCTTGGGCGCCGCCCGGCCAGCTCGCCACGCGCCGCGTCGCTCGAAGTGCTGAGGGGCTCCCCCGTCAGTGCGCGCTGCCCGCCCTTGTCCGCACCTTTCTCGACGCCTGAAAGGGACTTTCCCATGTCTCTCCTGCTCAAGGCACTTGTTGCTTGTCTATAGGACATGAGTCCCCATTTGGATTTGAACACTGGGACCCATGGCACAAGGGGCAAACCTGGTGCTAACTATAGCTTGCCAGGGCGCAGTAGTTAAGCATGTCTTAGCTGGTGCGTCGCGGAGGAGGAGCGCCCTAGGAAAGCGCTCGGAAGAGAAGAGGAGAAAAGAACATGGAGAACATCGACCGCAGGTCCTTCGTCGGCGTGTCCGTCGCCGCGGGCGTCGCAGGCGCGCTCGGCATGGCCGGCATCGCCCAGGCCAAGGAGGGGGACGCCGCCGGGGCCTCCCAGTTCGACGCCAACGACTCCGAAGCCCTGGCCGAGGGTGCCGCGGCCGGCGGTGCGGTGAAGGGCCCCGACGCGGCCTCGATCGGCGTGGACGTCTCGGACATGCCCTACGGCTCCCAGCGCCTGACTCTCGAGCAGATGGACGAGATTCGCAACCAGATTATCGACTCCAAGACCGAGCCCTACGTCAAGGCGGACGGCACCGAGGTCCCCGTGGTCTATGTCAAGCTCCGCTCCCTCTTTGACACCTACGGCATGGGCGTGGGCTCCGACGTCACCGACGCCTCCTTCGACGAGCTCATGTTCAACTTCAGCGAGGACGAGGCCCAGGCCATGCTGGAGATGCCCCGCGGCGTCTTCTTCACTTCGACCGACTTTGCCGTCCAGACCGGCCGCGACGAGCAGGAGGCCGAGCAGATCTGCAGCGACCTCTCCTACCGCGGCCTGCTCTTCCGCGCCAACCGCGCCGGTGTGAACTGGTACCACCTCATCGCCGAGGCCCACGGCGTGTGGGAGTACACGCAGCTCTGGACCTACTTCAACATGCCCGAGGAGGACGCCGCCGCCTACTGCACCATGCACCAGGCCCAGTGGGGCACCGACGTCACCGACGACCTCTACAACTGCGAGACCACCTTCTACTACCCCATCCCCGTGAACCAGGACGTCGTGGCCAACGAGGAGATCCTCCCCTACGACGACTACGAGAAGATTATCGACCGCAACTCGGTCATCGCCGTCTCGCCCTGCCAGTGCCGCCTGCGCCGCAATCTCATGAAGGACTTCACCGAGGAGGCCGGCGGCGTTGAGTGCGAGCACCCGCTCGAGACCTGCCTGACCTTTGGCGAGGAGGCCCAGTACTACATCGAGAACGGCATCGGCCGCCAGATTGACGCCGACGAGGCTCGCGCAATCCTGCAGCGCTCGGTTGACGCCGGCATGGTCATCCAGAGCGCCAACAGCAAGAACACCGAGGTCATCTGCCAGTGCCACGGCGATTGCTGCGACATCCTGGCCTCCTACGTGGCCCTGGGCAAGGCCGTCCCCGAGAAGAACATCGGCGCCGCCTTCAACTGCTACCCCCACCTGTCCCACTACGACCTGGTTGTCGACAAGGACAAGTGCATCAAGTGCGGCTCTTGCGCCGAGCGCTGCCCCATGTTCGCCATCTCCATGGACCCGGACGAGGGCCCGGTCGTCGACCTGTCCTGCATCCGCTGCGGCCAGTGCGGAACCGTCTGCCCGGTCGGCGCCCGCAAGCTGGAGGAGAGCGACGTC
>CAZEAF010000206.1:0-2072 GCA_964510125.1 uncultured Coriobacteriaceae bacterium | reverse complement strand
GCATCCTCACCCGAAACTGGCGAATTGTCCGCCACTGGCCGCCTTCCTATCATTTGCCATAGCTTGCAGCCCGCAGTCTGTCCCGCGCCGCACGGAACTGCCCGCGCGACCCGCCATGCAGGCTTGCAAGACGGTCACCAGCAACAAACACCCGCAGTACGACAACAGAAGAAAGGACGCATCATGGCATCAGAGATGAACCGCCGCACGTTCGTCCAAGCAGCAGGCATGGCTGGGGCTGTCGCCTTGGGAGGCGCGGCCGTCGCAGGCGGCGCGGCTCTGGCAGCCGAGGGCGCCGACCAGCCCGACTCCGCTCCGGCTGACGCGGCACCCGAGGGAGCCGAGGGAGCCGAGGGCGGCGAAGGTGGCGAGGGACAGGGAGGCCCCGGCGGCCAGTCCGCGTCCCTCTCCAGCGCCCGTGAGCTCTACACCGCCTGGCTGGGCGAAAAGCCCGAGGTCGGCGCCGACGAGATTACCCAGACCTACGACTTTGACGTCGTTGTGCTGGGCGCAGGTCACTCGGGCACCCAGTGCGCCAAGGAGGCCGCCAAGGCAGGCGCCAAGGTCGCCGTCCTCGACTGGCAGAGCCAGGACGCCTTCATGTTCTACGGCGAGGATATCGGCACCTTTAACTCCCAGTACGTGCAGGACATGGGCTACGGCCCCTACGACGACCAGGACATCCTGGCCCAGTGGGAGCGCACCAGCGGCTACCGCGCCAACCCCGAGCTCACGCTCAACTACATCCGCAACTCCGGCCCCATGATTGACGACGCCCTGGCCATCGTGCAGGAGAAGGACCCCGACATCCTGACCAACATGAACGTCCAGCTGCCCAGCTCCGACTACTGGACCGACAAGAGCAAGCCCTGCGACATGGGCAACTTCAAGACCTACGTCGGCACCTTCTGCATGCGCAGTGAAATCCTCGACCAGGTGGCCGAGGGTGTGGGCGCCTACAGCACCATCGGCCGGCTCCAGGACTGCTGCCGCGAGGTGGCCGAAGAGAACGGCGCCCAGTGGTTCTACGACACGACCGCCGTCGAGCTCGTCCAGGACGCCGACGGGGCTGTGACCGGCGCCATCGCCATCGATGATGACGGCAACTACCTGCAGTTCAACGCCACCAAGGCCGTCGTCCTGGCCACGGGCGCCTTCCAGAACAACGAGCCCATGATGCGTGAGTTCTACAACGAGAACCGCGAGCTGCAGGCCAAGAACGGCATCGCCGCCTACACGGGCGACACCATCCCCGAGTCCGGCCGCGACACGGGCATCGGCCACCGCATGGGCTGCTGGGCAGGCGGCCGCATGGAGGCTGGCCCCGCCGCCTCGCTCGCCAATGTAAGCGCTCCCGGCCCCTTCGGCTTCGCCCCCACGCTGGTCCTCAACCGCGACGGCAAGCGCTTCATGAACGAGGCCGACTTCAACGCCATGGGCAATATGATTAACCGCCAGCCCAAGGGCATCTACTGCAACCTCTTTGACGCCAACTACCAGCAGATTATCGCCCGTGGCGGCACCAACCACGGCGGCGTCGACTTTGGCCAGACCACCTACGTGGCCCAGTGGACCGAGGACATGACGCACGTGGTGGACGCCGGCGCCGAGGGCTACGTCGTGCGCCACGGCTGCCTGACCGAGCGCGCCGACATGAACAAGACCCCCGTCTACGGCGCCGAGACCCTGGAGGAGCTGGCTGGCTACCTCGGCTACGAGGGCGAGGCGGTCGATCAGTTCGTGAAGAGCGTCGAGCGCTACAACGAGCTGTGCGAGCAGGGCGTCGACGAGGACTTCGGCAAGGCCGCCGACTTCATGCTCCCCATCTCCGAGCCCCCGTTCTACGGCTCCGTGGGCGACACGTCCTCGCAGGGTGGCAGCGCCGTCTCCCTGGCCGGCCTGGTGACCGACGGCTCCTACAACGTGCTTGACGACAACGACGACCCCATCCCCGGCCTCTACGCCATCGGCAACTGCTGCGGTCAGCGCTACTCCCTGACCTACCCGGGCATCCTGGCCGGCAACTCCATCGGCCAGGCCATGACCAACGGTTACGTCTGCGGCCAGATTGT
>CAZEAF010000205.1:0-2121 GCA_964510125.1 uncultured Coriobacteriaceae bacterium | reverse complement strand
CAGGGCCGCGAGGGCGGAGAACCGCTGGACCGAAGAACCACAGGACCTCAGGACCGCTAGACCGCGAGGGCAACCACGTCTACCCGTTCGCCTGGCGCCCGTCCTCCCAAACCATTTTGAGCCGGTATTCCTGCTGGGGACTCTTGGACGGCTTGGTCCTCTCGACCAGGCCGCCGTCCACGAGCTTTTTGAGCCGATAGGCCACGGTGCTGCGGGGGATGCCAGTGGCGTCAGAGATGTCTCGTGCCCGGGCACGGCCGTTGACCTCGATGTATGAGATGACCGGGTCGCCTGGGATGATGCCCATGGCCGTGATGGCGCCCTCCTGTCCGCCCGCCTTGGGACCACCGGCCCCCTGCGCGGCCCTTGACGGTCGTGCCGGCTGAGGTTGCCCCTGCGTGGTCTGCGCCCCCACCAGGCAGGCCTCACGGGCGCGTCCGGTATCTTGGGCCCTGCGTATCTCGCGCCCCCTGCGCGCAAAGGGATGCCGCTCCAGGTACTCCTCCATCCACGGGGGGTCGGGCGCTGCCATGAGGCTCGCCCTGAAGGGGGCCGCCGAGACGGGCGGGGCGACGGGCATGCCCATGCTCTCAAGGCGGCCAAGCTGCTCGTCTTGGTCGATGCCCTCGAGGCTCCCGCTGCGGACGAAAGTCACGCGGAAGGCCGTGAGGCTGTCCGAGACGAGGGGCGGGAGCATCCCCGAGGCCGCCAGCTCCTGGTTCATGAGCTCAAAGCCGCTCCCGCGGTTCTCGGCCACGTGACCCTGCCTGCCAAAGGGAAGGCTCTCGAGCAGGGCAGAGAGGTGCTGGTTGCGACTGGCGGTCATGCCGGGCGTCCCAAGGGTGCTTGCGGTGATGCCGCCGTAAAGGCCCCCCGGGCTGAGGACCTCCAGCCTGTCGCTGTACATGTTGACCTGGATCAGTGAGCCGCGCGCCTGTGGCGAGTAGTCGCGGTGCATGATGGCGTTCACGACCGCTTCGCGCACGGCGTCGATGGGGTACTCGGGGACATCCTGTCTGCCTGCGCAAACGAGCACGCCTCCGCGCTGTATGTTGCGGCTGACTGCCTGCAGGATGTCCTCGAGAACGACGGGTATGGGCCCATCGGCCCGCACGTCGTCGAGGAACTTGACCGCCGAGGCGGATGCCTTGCTCGTGCCCGGATAGCGGGTGAAGGTGACGCTGAGGGTCGGAAAGTAATACTGGGGATAGGTGCCAAACGCCAAAAGCCCGGCCAGAGTGGGATGCAGCCCGCCGCCCTCATCGCGCACGAGGGCTCTCACGTGGATGAGGACATCCTCGTCGGCAAGCTGGGAGAAGGCGCGTGGATGGAGATGCCTTTGCTCGCGGGCAAACACCTCGACGAGCTCGGCATTGAGATCGGCAACGGTGGCCTCCTCCACAGGCTCAAGGTCGTACCTCGGTTGCTTCCTGTTCTCCAGCAGGCGGTCGATTTCGTAGGGGGAGAGCCTGCGGTCGCCGTCGCCCACGCGGATGTAGGCGCCTCGATAGAGACCGCGCGACGCGATGTAGCAGGGCTTGTCTTGGGGGGAGAGCTCGGGGACCTCGACCACGAGAACGGGGGAGGTCCCGCAGGCCAAGACAGACGTGAGGGGCCTTACCGGCGGCGTCATGCAATTGGAGCAGAGGTTAGCGACGGCGTCCATGGTCTTCTTGGCATCGAACCCCTGGGCGGGGACGAACCCTTTGTCCTCGGAGACGCCGAGGACGAGCAGGCCTCCCGTACCGTTCGCAAAGGCGCTCACCGTCTCGCCCAGCGAGGAAGGAAGCCCGCCGACGGCCTCTTTGACCTCGACCTCCTGGTTGTCGCCTCCGTCGGCCCTGAGCTTTTCGAGCAAAGGACCGAGCTCGTCTTGGGTAATCATCTCGCCGCCCCTCTTCCAGCCGCTCAACTTACCAAGCATCCTAGCAGATTTCGTGCGAATTGGAAAGTAGATTGGAAAGTTGATATGATGCGAATCGGCAAGCATCCGGACGGCGGCACCCTGTTGGGCGGTCGGACCGGCAAGCTGTTGGCTAGATGTCGGAAACAGCCATTGTTGGTCTTTTCCGACATCGGAAACAGCCAAAATTGGTCGTTTCCGATATAAAAGCCAATTGT
>CAZEAF010000204.1:0-2193 GCA_964510125.1 uncultured Coriobacteriaceae bacterium | reverse complement strand
TGGCTGCCTGCTTCAAGCGCGAGCGCAACATCAAGGTCATGCTGGGCTTTGCCGTCTTCGCCGTCGTGGCGGGGATTATTCTGCGCATCGATGCTCTGAGCTGGGCGATCGTTATTATCTGCATCGGTGTGGTCCTGGGCGCCGAGCTGCTTAACTCCGCCATCGAGGCCGTGGTCGACCTGGCCTCGCCCGACATCGACCCCCTGGCCAAGCTGGCCAAAGACTATGCCTGCGCTGGAGTTTATCTACTGAGCTTCGTTGCGGCGGTCGTGGGCTGTATCATCTACATCCGGGCTCTGATAGCCCTCATCGCCGGCTGAGCCGCCGGTTCCGCGAGCGCGCCCAAGGGATGCGCCGGGCCGCGGCCGACAACTGATTACCTACGAAAGGACCCCAGCTCATGGCAGACAAACCCACCGTCACCGAAGAGGACCTCGAAGAGTACGAGCGCCTCTCCGAGATGGGCGACGAGGAGGACGACGAGGACGAGGAGCTCGAGGAGGACGGCGAGGACGATGAGGACGGCGAGGCCCCGGTCCGCAAGCATCCCGACCAGCCTTTTCGCTCCGGCTTCGTGACCCTGGTCGGCCGCCCCAACGCGGGCAAATCCACACTAGTCAACGCCATTATGGGCACCAAGGTCGTCATCACCTCGTCCACGGCCCAGACGACCCGCAACCGCATCTCTGCCATCTACAACACCCCCGATATGCAGGCCATTCTCGTCGACACCCCCGGTCTGCACAAACCGGTCGACGCCCTGGGCGAGGAGCTCAACGTGAGCGCCCTCAACGGCCTCAAGGACGTGGACATCGCGGCCATGGTTGTGGACGGCTCGGCGGTGGCCGGCCGCGGCGACGAGTGGGTGGCCAAACATGTGGACGCCGCCAAGGCCTACAAGGTCCTGGTCGTGACCAAGGCCGACCTTATCGACCAGGCCCGCGCCCAGGCCCAGGTGGACCGCGTCACCAAGTACTGCACCTTCGACGACGTCATCGTCCTGTCCGCCAAGGAGAACTTCAACGTCGACGCCTTCGAGGACCTCATCTGGGCCCATCTGCCCGAGGGCCCCAAGTGGTTCCCCGATGACATGCAGACCGATCAGCCCATCGAGGTCACCATCGCCGAGATTATCCGCGAGAAGGCCCTGCGCAACACGCGTGACGAGGTGCCCCATGCCATCGGCGTGAGCGTCGACCGCACCGGCTACGACGAGAAGAAGGACCTGTCCACCATCTACGCCACCATCTACGTGGAGCGCGCCAGCCAGCAGGGCATCCTCGTGGGCGCCGGCGGCCGCATGATTCGCAAAATCGGGTCCGATGCCCGCCGCGACCTGGAGCGCCTGCTGGGCAACAAGGTCTTCCTCAAGCTCAACGTCAAGGTCAAAGACCACTGGCGCTCCGACGCCTCCCAGATCCGCCGCTTTGGCTATGGCGAGGGGGCGTAGGCTCCCGTGGCCCAGGCGCTCACCTACCCGGTCCGCGGCATCGTGCTGCGCCGGACCAAGCTGGGCGAGACCGACCTCATCGTGACCATACTCGGCGACGTGCCGTCCCAGGTGCGCGCCGTCGCCAAAGGCGCCCGCAAGCCCGGCTCGAAGCTTGCGGGCGTCATGGGTCTGGGCAACGAGGTGGAGCTGCTGGTGCGGCGGGGCAGGTCCTTGGGCATCGTGACCGAGGGACGTCTGCTGGCCTCGCGCGATGCCGCCTCCCGCGAGCTGGAACGGTCTGCCATGATGGAGGCAGTGCTGGATACGGCAGCCGAGCTCACGGTGGAGGGCGAGCACGACCCGCGCCTACTGCCTCTCACGTCCACCGCCCTGGACGCCGTGCTTGCCTGCCGCTCGGGGCTCCTGTCCCTGGTGGGGGCGGCCTATGTGCTCAAGGCCTGCGCGGTGCAGGGCTATCGGCCGGTGCTTGGTACCTGCGTGTCCTGCGGGAGGCCGGTTTCGACAGGGGCCGCCGCCGTCGCTGGCGAGGCTTCCGACCCCGGGACGGCTGCCGTGTCTGCATGCCCAGCTCCCATGTCCGCTCCCGCCCCCACGGCCCCCACGTCTACCAAGGCCCGTTTTTCCTTCGAGGACGGCGGCATGGTCTGCGACGACTGCCGCGACCAGACCCACAGTGTCCTCCTGCCCGCGACGACCCTGGCCTGGGCGCGGGCCCTTATCGGCATGACGTTTGCCCAGGT
>CAZEAF010000203.1:0-2200 GCA_964510125.1 uncultured Coriobacteriaceae bacterium | reverse complement strand
GAGCACGCCAAGCCGGCGCCCGACATCTTCCTGCTCGCCGCCAGCCGCCTCGGCGTCGAGCCCGCGCGCTGCCTGGTGCTCGAGGACAGCCTCCAAGGCGTCCAGGCGGGGCTGGCCGGCGGCTTCGTCACCGTCATGGTGCCCGATTTGCAGCAGCCGCCTGACGACCTGCGCCGAGCCTGCGCCGCCGTCTGCGACAGCCTGGACGACGTCGCCCGCCTGCTGGTGTGACCGGCCCGCGCCCCCTGTTACGCGGACGGCGCCCCGAGGCTGGTCGGGGCGCCGTCTTCGTGCGTCGAGCTTATTCTGTTGCCTGATAGGCGGCTAGATGCGGCCGGCGTCCAGGTCGGCGGAGACGCTCTTGCCGCACTCGCGGCCCAGGGCGATGGCGATGCCCAGGCTGACGCCCGAGGTAGGCGTCACGTAGTCGCGCCCAAAGCGGCGGCCGCAGCAGTTGCCGGACACGTACAGGCCGGGGATGGGCTCGTAGTTCTCGTCCAGCGCGCGCTGGTCGCCGTCGGTCACGATGCCGCCCAGCGTGACGAGGGCGCTGCCGAGCGAGATGCCGCCCACGCTCATGTAGTACGGGGGCTTCTCGACGGGCCACAGGACGCTGGGGTCGCGGCCGTAGTCGTCGTCGCGGCCCGCGGCGCACAGCTCGTTGTAGTGCTCGATGGAGGCCTTGGCGGTCTCGATGACCTGCTGGTCGGTCACGCCGGCCTTCTCGAACAGCTCCTCGATGGTCTGGGCGCCGTACATGGACACGGTGACCTGGTACTGGGCGTTGCCCGCGCTGTAGAGGCCCTCGGCCGCGGGGGCGTTCTCCATGACGTCGGCGACGGCGTCCATGTAGGCGGTGCAGGGGTTCACGCTGGAGTGGCCGGGGATCAGGTGGTCGCAGAGCTCGGCGAAGCTGGAGTCGTAGATGCAGTAGTAGTCGGTGCGCGGCTTGAACACCAGCGGGTAGCCGCAGAACTCGCGGACCGGGTGGAACTCGTTGCAGACGCGCTTGCCCTCGGCGTTGAGCCAGATGCCCTGGGGCTGCGAGGACGGGGAGCCGCCGCGCATGCCCATGGTCGCGATCTCGGGCTCCAGCTTGGCGCCGGCCCAGTAGGGCAGCCGGACGCCCGCGCCGTCGCGGTTGGCAATGACGCACAGGCTGATCTGCTCGTCCTCGGTGAGCAGCGCGGCCACGTCGGGCAGCAGGTCCTTGACCATGTCCTCGTTGCCGCCGAAGCCGCCCGTGGCCATGACGACGGCCTTGGCGTTGTACTGCTCGTACTCGCCGGTATCGACGTTCTGCACGATGATGCCGGTCACAGTGCCGTCCTCGTCCTGCACCAGCTGCTCGGCGCTGCGGCCCCACACCATCTGGGCGCCGGCGGCAATCGCCTCGTCCAGGTTGTTGGTCAGAATCTGGGTCTGCGTGGTGGAGCCGTAGAAGCCGTAGGAGCAGGGGTAGAACTTGAAACCGCCCAACTCGGTGATGATGTTGTCGTAAGAGCCCTCGTCGACCAGGGACGGCTCGAAGGTGCCCGTGCCGTGGAACTTGACGCTGACGCCCTTGGCCAGCTCCTCAGCTGTGATGCTGTCCAGGTACCAGTCGGTGGTGGCGCCGGAGTTCTGGCAGAACTTCATGACCAGGTCGGGGTTGGGGGTGTAGCCGGCCATCAGCATCCAGTTGTTGTAGTACTCGATGGGGTCGATCTCGGGGACGCCGACCTGCTTGAGGTAAGAGCCATTGACCGAGGCGTTCTCGTTTCCGACGACGACGTAGGCCTCCTCGAACTGCTTGTCAATCAGGATGACGGAGTGGCCCTGCTCGGCGATCTCGCGGCACGCGGTGGTGCCGGCGTAGCCGTGGCCGACAACCACGACATCGGCCTCGCCGGCGACCGTGGCCCCCTGGATGGCCTCAGGCTTCTGGCGCCAGGTGCCCACCGCGACGCCGTCGCTGGTGACATCCGGGTCCTTGCTCGCATACTTGGCCTCGGCCATCAGGGGCGGCGGGACGCTGGCGTCGTCCTCCGATTCAGCCTCGTCGGCAGCGTCGGCTTCCGCCTCCTCCGACGACGCCTCCTGCGCCAGCGCGGTGAGGGCGCCTGCGGAGACGGCGGTGGCAGCAGCCATGCCGGCGCCTGCGATGAACGAGCGCCTGTCCAATGAACGCCGATCCAGAACCATGATGACCTCCTCGATC
>CAZEAF010000202.1:0-2231 GCA_964510125.1 uncultured Coriobacteriaceae bacterium | reverse complement strand
GCGTACTGGCAGGCCTCGGCGGCGGCGATGTAGCCAGAGTCGATGCACAGACCGTAGCAGTAGCCGGGGATGTCGTAGTAAGGCGAGTAGTAGAGGGAGCCGGCCTCGGTGCCCACGCAGTAGAGGCCCGCGATGGGGGTGTAGTCCTCGGCGGTCAGGACGCGGCACTGGTCGTCGATGCGCAGGCCGCCGAAGGTCGACCAGGCGCTCTGGTAGTTCTGCGTGATGTAGAAGGGGCCGTCCTTGACGGGCGTGAGGTACCAGGGGCTGGCGCCGAACTCCTCGTCGACGCCAGACTCGCAGTAGCCGTTGTACTTCTCGACGGTTGCCACGACGGTGTCCACGGGCAGGCCCGCCTTCTCGGCGACCTCCTCGATGGTGTCGCCCTTCCAGCACCAGCCCTCGGCGATGCCCTCCTCAATGTCCTCGGGCAGGTTGTCCAGGATGCGGTCCTTGAAATAGTTGCCGATGAACCAGTTGGTGTCGGGGTCGTCCTGGTCGCCGGCCACAGCGCCGCGGGCGGTCATGTAGTTGTAGAGGCCGTCGTTGGTCAGGGCGTCCACGTAGGTCTGGTCCACGATGGCGTACCAGGGGTTGTTGTGCAGGGTCTGCTCGGAGCCGTAGCTCATCGGGAAGTCGCAGAGCATGCCCTCGTTGAGGAAGCGCTTGCCCTCGGCGTCAACCAGCAGGTTGCCGTAGTAGCCGAACTTGAAGGCGTAGTTCTGGTCGAACTTGTCCTGCTTGGCCGGGCGGGAGGCCTTGTCGTTGGTGCCGCCGTACTCGCAGGGGCAGTATCCAAAGGTCTTCTCGAGCGCGGCGCCGATGGCCTCGGCGGCCACGATGCCGTCGCCGGTGCACAGGGAGGCGCCGCCCTTGGCCACATTGAGGTCGCGGGTATGGAGGAAGCGCTCCTGCAGGTCCTCGTTGCCCAGGTAGCCGCCAGTGGCGATGATGACGGCCTTGGCGTTGACCTGCAGCTTCTGGCCGTCGGCGTCCTCGGCCTCGATGCCCACGACCGCGCCGGCCTCGTCCTGGACCAGCTGGGTCATCTTGGTGGAGTAGCGGACGTCGACGTTCTGAGCCTCAAGGGCGTCGGCCCAGAGCTGCGGGCGGTCGCTCACATCGACGGTGATGAGGTGGAAGCCGCCCTTGGCGCCGTGGAAGGGGGTCTCAAAGCGGAAGTCGGCCTCCTGGAAGGTGTAGCCAATCTCCTCGAGGTTGGCCACGGCGTTGCAGGACTCCTCGAGGCAGCGGCGGGCGAGGGCGGGGTTGGGCGTCCAGTGGGTGTAGTCCATGACGTGGTAGAAGACCTCGTCGACGGTCAGGGTCGTGCCGCCCTCCTTGTTCTGGAGGACGTCAGTGCCCACGGCAAAGGGACCGGAGACCCAGACGCCGTTGACGGCCGTGAGGTCGGCGCCCTTCTCGACGACGATGACCTTGGCGCCGTCCTTTGCGGCGGAGTAGGCGGCCATGAAGCCGGAGGCGCCGCAGCCGCAGACCACGATGTCGCAATCGAGCTCGGTGTCGGCCGGGGCAGAGGCGCCGTCGGTCTGATCGGAGGGCTCGGCGGCGCAGGCCAGGGTGGAGATGCCTGCTAGGGCGGCACCGGCAGCGGCGGCACCTGCGACGAACGTGCGGCGATTGAGCTTGGTGTCCATGCGAAGACCCCTTTCTTGATGACGGGATGGCGCGTCCCTAGCGCCGGCGGCCCCTTGGCCGTCTCCCGCATTGCGGGGCCCACGATAGAGCCTCGACTTGGTTGAAGGTCAAGCATGGATTTGCCGCGGGTTTCCGGCAGCCCGGACACGGCTTGACAGTCCGGGGAGAAATGGGACCGGAAGTATGGAAAGACCAGCTCAGATATCTTAAGTCAAACGATGCGCGGAAAGCCTGCCTACTCGATGGGGGCAAGTAGAGTCTCGATGTCCAACCCCTCGCCGTCCAGGTTCAAGAAGGTGGGCACCAGGAGGATGTCGCCCCGCAGCTGGTAGCCGTGGCCGGCCAGGTAGGAGAACATGGGCTCGAAGGTTTGCTTGAGCAGGCTCTGGCTGCGGGTGAGCTTGCGATGAAAGCGCAGGCACTTGCCCATGACGAGCCGCTCGATTTTGGTCCGGTCCAGGTCGAACCGGCCCAGCTGGCGGGCCTCGGTCTCAGGCAGGGCGATGATGTAGGAGGGGTTGACCATCCGGCCCGGCGCATCGAAGTCGGCCTTGGCGATGATGCGGGCGCAG
>CAZEAF010000201.1:0-2240 GCA_964510125.1 uncultured Coriobacteriaceae bacterium | reverse complement strand
TGTGCGACCCCGCCCCGCGACTGGACCCTGGAGGCCGCCACCAACTCGTATGCCCCTAGCTGGGTCAAGGCCCGCTCGAGCGCATGTATCATCTCGTTGTCGTTCTGATAGCGGCGCGAGGGCTCGAACTGCATGGCCTTTTGCACGACGCTGGCGAGCTGCTCGGGCACCAGGATGGGTTCGGTCAGGCGGTTGTTGAAATAGGGGTCGTCGGGCGGGACGCCTGTGAGCAGGTAGCCCAGCAGGCAGCCAAGCGAGTAGAGGTCGCTGCGGACGTCGGTGCGCGCAAAGCCGAACTGCTCGGGCGGGGCGAATCCCCTGGTGCCCAGGACGCGGGTGTCCCGGCTGGCGGCCGCGCCCTGACTACTGGGGCCCTTACCTGCCTTTTCGTCGGTGGTGTCGGCAAAGCGCGCGATGCCCAGGTCGATGAGGACAACCTGTTCGGGGGCAGACCTGGGACCGACGGCCGCAGCAAGACCACCTCCGCCCTCCGCGGGCTCGTCCTCCACCAGCACGACGTTGCTGGGCTTTATGTCGCGGTGGAGAATCGCCGGCTCAAGGGCGTGTAGTTCGGCCAGGGCCCGGCAAACCTGCAGGCAAATCGCCGCGGCCCGCGTGGGCTCCAGCCGCTTTTGCTGCTCGACGACCTGCTCGAGCGTGGGGCCCTGGACGTAGTCCATAATCACGGCCATCTTGTCCGGCAGGCGGTAGACCTGGTGGACACGGACGGTTCCTTGGCAGAACCCGGCCTCCTGGGCCTTGGAAACCATCCACCACACCCCCATGTTGCTGAGGGCTGCAGGGATGTATTTGCGCACGAGCGACGCCGGCTGGGACTGGGGCCGGGACTGACCCCATGTGTCACTCAAACGGCCCCACGCGTCGCCCGACCGGCCCCACGCGCTCCCCGCCTGCCCCTGCGCGTCGGCCCCACCAGCCGCAAGGCGCGGCCGCACGACCTCCACGCGGCCGTGGGTCGAGTCACTCAGGACGTCCACGACCTGGTAGGAGTCGTCGATGCCCAGGGAGTCCATCACCTCGACATCGGTCAAATCCCAGCTCATGTGCCCCCATCCCCCTTGCGCCTCCCGGTCTGGGCGCTCGCGGTCTCGTCCTTGAGCAGGACCTCCTCGCCGTGGGCAAAGAGCTCGTCGTCGCACTCGGCCCGCGTCCGGCCGTGGGCGAGGCAGTAGAGGATGACCGCATCGCGCCGGACCCGGCTGTAGAGAGGGGCCACGCCGGCGTGGATGAGCAGGTGCTGGGCGGCCGGCACGTCGCAGCGAAGGCCGAAGGCCAGCATGAGGGCCGTGTCGCGCGAGACGTGACGCTGGCCGGCAAAGACCTGGTAGGTGAAGGTGGGGTTGAGGCCGCTGGCCCGGATGACGTCGGCGCGGGTCAGGCCGGTGGCGGACAGAAGGTCGCCCAAGTAGGCGGCAAAGTCGCGGTCGTCCAGGTCACCTTGGGCGGCCGCCTGGGCCAGATAGGCCTCGGGCGTCGCGCTCGCTATGAGCTGGTCGAGCAGCTCGTCCGTGAGGTGGGTGAATCCTCCCTGGTCCGCCACGTGGCCCTCCTCCACAAACAAACACGGCGCCACCGAGCCACACGGCAGCGCCGGAATCGTCCGACCCTGAACGCAATTATAGCGGTCAGGCTCGCAGACGGCCTAGTGGGCCGAGGGCCTGTTGCTCGGAATCGAGCGGTCGACCCTGGCACCCCTGGTACCGCCGCCCTCGAGGAAGATTGAGACGATGGCGACGACCGCGCAGATGGCGCACCAGCCACCCCATATCTTGAGGTCGCCAAAGATCCCCGAGCTCGTGAGGCCGAGCAGGGCGGCAAGGCCGAAAATCACCGCGAGGGCGATGCCGGCACCCTTGGACCTGCTGCCGCTCACGACGATTGAGACGACGCCGCCGGCGAGCATGAGGATGGAGACGAGGACGCCCATCGCGCCGCTCACCCCGCCGCTGTCCTCGAGGCTCTCGGCGAGACCGGCCGCGCAGGATTGGAACGTCACTATGATCATGAACACGATTGACAGAATGCCCGAAACAAGTCTCCAAACTTTCATTGTCTTTCACCTTCCGTAGACCACCGCGCCGCCAGGGGAAATGCACCTGCCGGCTGTGGTGTGGCCGGCAGGTGCAGGGGCCCGACTCATCCGCGCGGTCAAATGGAAGGGCCTTCGGATGGAAGGTACCATCGCGGGCCAGCCGTTTCCTCAGCTGCCAGCTGAGTCG
>CAZEAF010000200.1:0-2275 GCA_964510125.1 uncultured Coriobacteriaceae bacterium | reverse complement strand
GATGCCTGCATGAGGCGCCAGTGCTGGTGTATCAGGACGTCGAAGAGCGCACGGTCCCCGTTGCCTGCCTCGTCCATCGGCCTGCCTTTCTCTGATACTTGTCCTCTGATGTGTCACTTGGCATGAGCCGCACTCCCTCGCGGGGGCGTGACTCATGCTAGGTGGTATATCTCTTACTCCTGTAACTTTCGCT
Organism: uncultured Coriobacteriaceae bacterium; assembly: GCA_964510125.1. Lineage (GTDB taxonomy): Bacteria > Actinomycetota > Coriobacteriia > Coriobacteriales > UMGS124 > CAIFEU01. The sequence goes on along the minus strand of CAZEAF010000200.1, from coordinate 2,082 downwards.
TCTGCGTTTCTGGTCACAGTATATGTCCAGATATGCGCTTTTGAAGGCAAGCGGAGCAGACCGCCCTGTCCTAAACTCGTCTGTACACATGAGGAGCTGGGAGGTTCAGCATGGCAGACACCGATATCCCAAGAGGCGAGACGGCCGCTGAAAGAGCGGCTCAGTCCTTGTGCCTATCCTTCGACGAGGCCCGCCGGCGCATCTGCGCGGACGCGGGGACCCGCCTCGTCGTGGTCGGGGGGACCGACCAGGCGGCGCTGGCCCGGCTGGCCCGCTGCAAGGAGGAAGCCCTGGCCGCCTCCCAGCCGCGCCCGAGTTCGGTCGTGCACGTCTTCCCCAGCCGCCTGGAGGCAGAGGCGGCACAGGGTGCGGGCGTGCATGTGTCCGTGGGCGACTTGGAGCTGCACGCAATCGCAGCCGGGCAGGCGGACATCGGGAACGCGGGCCGCCGGCCCCATGTCCTGCTCCGCCACGAGATCGACGAGCTCTTCGACGACATGCAGGTCATCGGCCTCAAGCCCCGCCGCCTCAAAGAGATGATGAAGTATTTCTTCAACCAGATGTCCCGGCACGATGCGGGCGACACCAGTTGGCTCGAGGGGGCCGAGGAGGACCAGGTCTTTGGCCGGATGCGCGAGCTCCTGGACGAGCGGGGCGCCGTCCTCCCCTGCGAGCTCGGCCCCCTGGCCCTGGCCAGCCTGCGCAAGGGATGCGTGGGCGAGCGGCCGGCCTTTGTGATTGCCGAGTCCTTCGACGTCTTGGGCGGGCAGGACCAGGCCTTTGTGCGCGAGTTCGCCACGAGGCAGCTTTTGGTTTGCGGCCAACGGGCCTTTGCCCAGGGCCCCAGTGACCGCTGGCAGGGTCCGGCCGGCCTGCCCGAGCCCGTCCAGGACGCGGGCACCCTCTTCGTCGAGCTTGACGCCGCCTCTTGGCGCGAGTCGGAAGGCACAGCGCCCCTCGCCTGCGCAGTTGCCGCCTTGGCCGACCACCGGGAGGCGGACGTGCCCCTTCTCGTCGAGGGGGCGACCCTGCCGGTGACAGGCGACGCCGAGCGGACCGCCGGCCAGACGTCCGCCTTGGAGCTCGCGGTCTTCGAGCTGCCCGAGGACGAGTGGGCCGCGGTCGCAGGCTGCATCGCCGACGAGGTCGCGCAGGCGGGCGGGGGCCGGGGCATCGTCGCCGTGGCTCCCAACGCTGTGGAAGCCAAGGGGCTGCGAGACCGGCTCGAAACCCTCGGTGTGGCCTCCGAGCTGCTGGGGGACCGCGGATGTGCCCCAGGCGCCGAAAACCGCGACCAAGCCCAGGCGGCCTGGGCCCGCTTTTGGGCCTTGCTCGGCCTGGCGGCCGACCCGGACGACCTGGTCAGCCTCCGCAGCTGGGTCGGCGCCGGCCAGTGGATGCACGCCAACGACGCCTGGGATGCCCTGAGGACCCTCGCCTGCGCCCGAAAGGCGGACATCAGCACGGTCCTCTCCGCCCTCGCCTCTGGAGAGCTGGATGCATCATTGCTCGACAACAAGCAGGTTGCCATCAAGAAGTTGGAGGGGCCGCTCCACAAGCTCGAGCTTATCCTGCCCAAAATTCAAGGCCTGACCGGGACCGCTCTGCTGGCCGGCCTGGAGGAGGAGACCGGCTGGACAGCCGGCGCCCCCATGCGGGCCCTGGTGGACGAGGGCATGGGCGCCTGCCAGGTCGATGCGACCCTGCGCGCCTACCAGGCCGACCCCTGGCCCGTCCATGACGAGGCTGTCCTCGTGGCCGTGGCCGACCCCACCAGCCAGGTCCCCGCGCGTTCCCTCTATCTTCTGGGCATGGTGGACGGGCTTGTACCCGGCCCCAAGGTCTTCGACGACCTCCAGACCATCGACGGGCGCAACCGCCTCTTCAAACGCGACCGTGCGGCCCTCGCCCGCCAGATTGGCTCCGCCAGCCAGCGCGCGACCCTGGCCCTCTTTACCACCGAGGACTTCATGCGAGCCTCGCGCATCGGCGCCAGCATCGACCGCATCTTTGCCCGGGATGGCAGGCGCCTGGCCCGCATGCGCCCCTCGGTCTTCCTCAAAGAGGCCGGCCTCGCCTAGC
>CAZEAF010000199.1:0-2302 GCA_964510125.1 uncultured Coriobacteriaceae bacterium | reverse complement strand
GGGCGTCGGGGAACTGGGCCCGGAAGCGGGCGACCTTCTCCTCGTCGTGGCAGTTGAGGCCGGTAAAGGCGCCCGTGGCCTTGTCCACCCGCGAGCCGATGACATGTGCAATCCCCATGCGTCGGGCGCCCTCGGCAACCAGCCATTCGGGGCTGGCCGTGACCACCACGTCGTCGGGCCGCTGGGTCTGGCGGTACCAGGCGTGGGTGTCGCCCACGTGGGCGTCCCAGAACTCGCCCACCAGGCTGTCCACGTCGTCCAGGCGGGCGAGGAAGGCGAAGAAACGCTGCTTCATCTGGGTCTTGCTGATGGCGCGGACCCCGTAGCGGATGGCCGCCCAGGCCTGCCCCGGCCACTCAGCGGCGATGCCGGGATGGCGCCCGAGGCAGAAGCGGTAGAAGTCGACAGAGCTATCCCGCTGGTAGATAGTGCCGTCAAAGTCGTAGACGTTCACGCGCGCCCCTCAGTCTCACAGTCCTTGTTCCGCTCGCCTCTCCACGCGCCGAGCACCCGCTGACCGCACGTAACAGACCTCCGCCCCCTGTTATCCCCTGTTATTCTGCCTGACCATGGGTGGCGGGCAGCTCGAGGTTGGGGTCGGCGTCGGCTGTCAGGTCGCTGAACTCGCCGCGGTCGAACTTGCCCCGGGCCACCAGGGCAATCATGGCCGCGTTGTCGGTGGAAGTCCCCTGCGGGGGCATGGTCACGCGGATTCGGGCCTTGGCAAAGGTCTTCTTGAAAGCGTCTCTGAGCTGCGGGTTTGCCGTCACGCCGCCGCCAGCGCAAAAGTCATGTACCCCGTACTCGCGCGCAGCCTGCAGGGCCTTCTTGACCTGGACCTCGATGACCGCCGCCTCGAAGGACGCCGCCAGGTCGGGCAGGTTGATAGCCCGGCCGGCCGCGTTCTCGTCGTGGATGTAGGTGATGACGGCCGTCTTGAGGCCCGACAGGGAAAAGCGGTAGTCGTGGCTGTGGAGCATGGCCCGGGGGAAGTCGATGGCGCGGGGGTTGCCTTTGGCCGCCAGCCTGCTGATGACGGGGCCACCCGGGTAACCCAGGCCCAGAGCCTTGGCCACCTTGTCAAAGGCCTCGCCCACCGCGTCGTCTAGGGTCTGGCCCAGCACCTGGTAGTCGCCCCATTCGCGCACGTAGACCAGCATGGTGTGGCCGCCCGACAGAAGGCTGGCCACAAAGGGCGGCGTGAGGTCGGGCGTCTCGAAGAGGTTGGCGAAGAGGTGGCCCTCCAGGTGGTTCACGCAGATAAGGGGCAGGTCCTGGGTGTAGGCCAGCGCCTTGGCAAAGGCCACGCCCACCACCAGGGCGCCCACGAGGCCCGGCCCCTGGGTCACGGCGACGGCCGCCAGCTCGGAGGGGGCCAGCGGGGTCTGCAAACCCAGGGCCTGTCCGGCCTGGTTCATGGCCTCCTCGTACACGCCCACGATGGCCTCGGTGTGCTTGCGCGAGGCAATCTCGGGCACGACGCCGCCAAAGCGGGCGTGGAAGTCAATCTGGGTGGAGATGACGTTGGCCAGCAGGTGCTTGTCCTGGTCCATAATGGCAATGGCCGTCTCGTCGCAGGAGCTTTCAATGGCCAGAATGAGGGTGCCCGCTGCCTCGAGGGCGGCGCGCTCCCCGTCCGTGCGGGCGCGAGACGCCGGAGGCCAGGGCCGCAGACTGGGACGGGGCTCGGGCTCGGCGGCCTCCACGTCCACGGCAAGGGGCAGGGTCGCCTTCATGGTGAGGGCGTCGCGTCCCTGGCCGTAGTAGTTGCGCCGGACGCCCACCTCCTCAAAGCCGACTTTCTCGTAGAGGCTGCGAGCCGGGATGTTGTCGCGGGCGACCTCGAGCGTGGCCGTGCGGGCGCCCAGCATCTGCCCGTCGTAGGCGATACGGGCGAGCAGGCGCTTGGCCAAGCCTTGGCGCTGACGGGCAGGGTCGACCGCCACGTCGAGCACCTCGAGGTTGCCGTCGATGACCGCGCCACCCGCAAAGCCGGTGACCTGGCCCTGGTCGTGGGTGACCCACCAGGTCTCGCCGGGCTTCTCGCACTCGTCGGCAAACATGGCGGCTGACCAGCAGGAATGGCCACTCTCCTGGCCGAAGGCGCGCGTCTCGATGTCGGCCACGGCGGGCAGGTCGTTTACGGACATAGGGCGCTGCTGCAGGTGGATGTCGCCCAGGGCGTCGTCCACGCCGGTCACGCACACGCTGGCCGGCTCGGCGATGCCCAGGCGCCGGCGCTCGTTCTCCTCGGCGTCGGACAGGCGGGTGTAGAGGGGCAGGACCAGGGCCGGGTCACCTA
>CAZEAF010000198.1:0-2317 GCA_964510125.1 uncultured Coriobacteriaceae bacterium | reverse complement strand
TCTTTGCCGAGCAGGGCACCCGGGTCCTGTCCCTGTGGACCATGGGCGTGAACCAGCACAACCGCGGCACCTGGATGAACCACTGCATCCACAACATCCACCTGCTCTCGGGCAAGTTCGGCATCCCCGGCTGCGGCCCCTTCTCCCTCACCGGCCAGCCCACCGCCTGCGGCACCCCGCGCGAGGTCGGCACGTTCAGCCACCGCCTGCCCGCCGACCTCCTGACCGCAAACGCCCAGCACAGGCGCTATACCGAGGCCTGCTGGGACCTGCCCGAGGGCTATCTGGAGCCCCTGGACGAGAACCCCGGCATGCACACGGTCAAGATGTTCCGCGAGATGTCCAAGGGCAACATCGGCTTCCTCTGGAGCGCCCACAACAACTGGGCCGTCTCCATGCCCAACCTGACCCGCTTCCTGGGCAAAACCGACGAGTACAGGGGCGTCTTCGACACCTTCGTCGTGGTGGACGAGGTCTACCCCACCCTGACCACCCAGTACGCGGACGTGGTCCTGCCTGCGGCCATGTGGATGGAGCGCGAGGCCCAGTTCGGCAACGGCGAGCGCCACACGGCCGTCTTCGAGCAGGCGGCCCAGGCCCCCGGCGAGGCCCGCTGGGACCTCTGGATCATGCTCGAGGTCGCCAAGCGCGTGCTCGAGGGCGAGACGATCGACGGCAAGGATGCCTTCGACCACCTCTTTGGCGCCTACTATGACAAGGAGGCCGGCCGGGTCCGCGGGAGCCAGCGCGAGGTCAGCGAGGCTGTCTGGGAGGAGTACCGCACCTTCTCCAACCCCGAGATGAACGAGCGCGCCCTGGCCATATGCGACGACACCGACGGGACCTTCGGCGCCAAGCTCAAGATGCACGCCAAGCGCCTGGCCCCCTACGACGTCATCCTCCAGAAGCACGGCATGCTCTGGCCCGCCCAGGAGGTGGACGGCGAATGGTATGAGACCAAGTACCGCTTTGCCTACGGCAGCCAGGAGGAGGGCTTCGACCAGGTCAACATCGAGGAGTACGGCCAGCAGGGCCTGGCGGGCGACGTGTCCTTCTACAAGTCGGCGGCAGGCCGGCCCTCGGTCGTCTTCCGTCCCTACGAACCCCCGGCCGAGGAACCCGGCGACGAGTATCCCTTCTGGTTCAACACCGGCCGCCTGCTGGAGCACTGGCATACCGGCACCATGACCCGCAGGGTGCCCGAGCTGCACGAGGCCCTGCCCCAGTCCCTGCTCTACATGAACCCCGACGACTGCGCCGAGCTGGGCATCCAGGATGGGGACATGGTGCGCGTCACCAGCCGCTACGGGTCGGTCGACATCCAGGCCAGCACCAACGGCCGCGTGGCCCCGCCGGCAGGCTCCGTCTTTGCCCCCATGTTCGCCGAGGAGACCCTCATCAACCTGGCCGTCCAGGACGTCTACTGCCCCCTCTCCAAGGAGCCCGACTTCAAGAAGACCTGCGTGAGGATCGAGAAGCTCGACGGCGTCAAATACCAGGCGCCCGAGACGGGCTTGGCCAACTCCGAGAAGGAGGGCGTGGTCGGGTCCACCACCATACCCCTCATCCACTACGAGGGCGCCGACCCGGTGAACGGCGAGATCGCCGGGCCTTACACCCAGTGCTACACCTGCCACGCGGGATAAGGCAGGCCGGATAGGCCGCATTCGGCAAGATATCGGGCGGGGCGGGCGGTGCCAAGATGGATGGCGCACCGCCCGCCTCCCCCTACGTCGAAAGGACCGCCCATGGTCATATCAAGCCTGGTCGTCGAGATCCTGCCGGGCAAGCTCGCGCAGGTGGCCGACGAGATTGCCGGCCGCCCCGGCGTCGAGGTCCACGAGCGCCTGGCCGGCGTGCCCGGGAGCCGCGACGCCAACACGAGCGTGGACAAGGCCGTGGTCACCATCGAGGCCGACACGGTGGAAAAATCGCAGGCCACGGCCAACGGCTTTGTGACCATCGACGGCGTCGTCGGGGTCGACTTGGTCTACGCCAACTTTGAGGACGACCCCGCCATCGCCGCCCTGCGCGAGCGGCACCGGCAGGGCCAGGCCCCGCTCCAGGGCTAGGCCCGCGCTGCGCCCGCTTCCCGCTTTTTGCCAGAGGGACGCCCGCCCGCCAGGCCGCCAGGCCGGCCTGCGTTGCCGGAGAGGCGCTCGCCCGCCAGACCGGTCTGCGTTGCCGTTTCATGGTACCCTTCGCTCGACAAATTCGAGGAGGCCGGCCCGCCAGACGGGACGGCTTCGGGAGAAGAGGCACCGAGGTGCGCACGCTCACCGTCAGAACGGCCCAGATACTGCTCGCCGCTGTGGTC
>CAZEAF010000197.1:1168-2375 GCA_964510125.1 uncultured Coriobacteriaceae bacterium | reverse complement strand
AAGAGGAGAGCGCGATGACGCTTCGCATGGTTGAGGAGGCCGAGCGCTGCCTGCAGTGCAAGCGGCCGCTCTGCACGACGGGCTGCCCGGTGGGAACGTCAATCCCGCAGGTCATCGCCCTCTTTCGCGAGCGCCGCATCGAGGACGCCGGCCGGGTCCTCTTTGAGAACAACCCCATGAGCCTGGCCTGCTCGCTTGTGTGCAACCACGGGGCCCAGTGCGAGGGCGCCTGCGTTCTCGGCCGCAAAAAAACGCCCGTTCACTTCTCTTATATCGAAGAGTACATAAGCGATACCTATCTCGACCGCATGAGAGTTCAACCTGCGCCGCGCAACGGCCACCGCGTGGCGGTCATCGGCTCAGGCCCCGCGGGCATCGTCGTGGCCATGCGCCTGGCCTCCGCCGGCTGCGACGTCACCATCTTCGAGCAGCGGCCCGACGTGGGCGGGGTCCTCCGCTACGGCATCCCCGACTTCCGCCTGCCCAAGACCATCGTCGACCGCTACCGCAGCGTGCTGGAGCGCCAGGGCGTCCGCGTCCGCCCCAACACGACCATCGGCGGGGCCCTTGCTATCGACGACCTCTTCCGCGACGGCTACGAGTCCGTCTTCATCGGCACGGGCACCTGGCGCGCCAAGACCCTGGGCATCCAAGGCGAGGCCCGCGGCAACGTCTACTTTGGCCTGGACTACCTGGTCAGCCCCGATACCTGCGATGTCGGCGAGACGGTCGCGGTCATCGGCGTGGGCAACACCGCCATGGACGTGGCCCGCACGGCCTTCCGCCACGGCGCCCGCCGCGTGACCCTCTTCGCCCGGTCGCGCCACGTGTCGGCCAGCTCGGACGAGGTGGAGCTGGCCCAGCTTGACGGCGCCGTCATCGAGTACGGCAAGGCCATCGTGGAGGTGAACGACCAGGGGCCCCTCTTCCGCACTGCTGTCTTTGACGAGGCGGGCAAGGTGGCGGGCTACGAGGACGGGCTGGACCAGCGCACCGCCGACACGGTCATCATCGCCGCATCGCAAAAGCCCAAGAACAAGCTCATAACCACGACCGAAGGCCTGGAGGGCGACGACCTCGGCCTGCTGATGGTGGACGACAGCTGCCAGACCACGGTCCCGGGCGTCTTTGCCGCAGGCGACGTGGTGACCGGCCCCAACACGGTGGTCCACGCGGTCCAGGCAGCCCGTCGCGCGGCCGACGGCAT
>CAZEAF010000197.1:0-1068 GCA_964510125.1 uncultured Coriobacteriaceae bacterium | reverse complement strand
GCGGCCCTTTGCCTGCGGCGGCCACGACCTTTATGATGGGGCGCGTATGGCGAGATGGGCGCGCACGACAGCCGGGGCGCGCACGACGAGGGACGCCGAGGAGGAGCGGATGGCAACGAACGGGGCCGAGCGGCAGAAGGCGGCGGGCGAGGGCTGCGGCATGGCAGATACTGAGCCGTTGACCTCGGCAGACACCCCCCTCACGCGGCGTCGGTTCGCTGCGGGGCTGGCACGTCTCCCCCTGCTCTCGGTGGCGGCTCCGCTTGCAATCCCAGTTCTTGCCGGCTGCGCGGGCCGCACGGGCGATGACGTCCAGGGTGACGCCAACCTCGACACCCCCGCCATCTCGGGTAACGCCGACTCCCACGGTTCTTCGGCAGCCGTGGGCAGCTCCCATCGGGACTCGTCCGCCGCCTCCGCCTCGGCATCCCAGGAACTCGCGCCGGCAGAGCTTCTCGCCCGCGAGCAGGAGCTGCGCGACCAGCTCGGCGTCGTTCTCGACCTGCGGGAAAGCCTGTCCCACGGCGACAAAGGCCCGGACTATCAGCGCTACATCGTCCTGCATGACACCGACGATAACGGCGACCCTGAGGCGGTTGTCTCCTACTGGGACGAGTCGGCCCAGGGCATCGCCGCCCATTTCGTCGTGGGACGCGACGGCCTCATCGTCCAGTGCGTGCCGCTTGACGAAATCGCCCACCACGCGGGCTACGGGGACACCGGCCACAACGAGCTTTTTGGCGTGCCCGAGGACGGCCGCGACGACAAAGGCGCAGGTGCGGGTGATTATTCCCAACCCCTTGGCCCCGACTACGCCGACTACGGCATGAACGCCTACTCGGTGGGCATCGAGCTCGTCCATCACGGCGACCCGGGCGAGACCTACGAGGAGGAGCAGCTCGTGGCCCTCGATGGCCTAATCGCCCTCATCGACGCCCACTTTGCCGCGGCGGGATGCGAGCCGAGCGCCATCATCGACCATAAGGCTTGGCGTACGACCAACCCCGACACCTCGCCCGAGTTCGCCGACTATCTGGCCAGCTACCAGCAGCTTCGCCGCCACGCCGC
>CAZEAF010000196.1:0-2408 GCA_964510125.1 uncultured Coriobacteriaceae bacterium | reverse complement strand
ATGCCGCACGTCGCACATGGCCAGCCCGCCCGGCCGGCGCCCTCAGACAGACCAGCCAGCAAGGGAGATACCATGCGGCTCACCCAGGAACGCTACACCGATATGTTCGCACGCCGCTTTGTGGAGCAGTGCGCGCCGGTCCTGTCGGGAATCAAGCCGTCGGCCATGTTCAGCAACAGCTACATCGAGTGCGTCGGCCACACTCCTTACGGAGCACAGATTCTCGAGCACGTGACGCCTGAGCTGCTCCTCGGCGCCGTCGAGCAAGTCCGGGCCGAGCTGGCAGACAGCGATATCCACCTGGAGATTATGGCCTGGAGGAGCCAGACTGCCCTGGCCTTTGTCTGGCGTGAGCGGCTGCTCAGGACCTTTATTAACATGGAGCCCAACGCCACCCTGCTTGAGCTCGAGGGATACGATGTGTCCTCACCCGAGAGCTGCGTCGGCCTGCTCCGGGACCGGGTGCTCAGCTTTGACGCCCACCCACGCGACGAGTTTGGCCGCGACCGCTTCCCTCACGAGATAGGCCTGGTCCTGGGCTACCCCGCCGACGATGTGATTGCCTTCACCCGCCACCGCCGCGCCGGCCTGCGCATGCTGGGCTACTGGAACGTCTACACGAACGTGCTGCGCGCCAGCCGCGTCTTCACCCTCTACGACGTGAGCTGCGCCGCCTGTCTGTCCCGCTTTGGCGAGGGTGAGCCGGTGGGCGCCCTGGTCTCGGACGGGGGCAGCGACATGCCCCACGAGCTCATCTCGGCCTACGGCTTGTAGGGAGCAGCCGGGCGCAGGGTGCCCCATGCCGGACACCAGCGACTGGGCTTGCCCATCGACTGCGCCAACCGGTACTGCGAGATACCCTATCCCTCCGCGGCAAGGCGCTCGCCGGCAAGCAGGCCCATCACGCTCGCCATCATGAGGCCGCGGGTCCAGCCGGACGAGTCGCCCAGGCAGGTGAGGCCGGCCACCCCGCAGCGCAGGTCGGCGTCCATGCGGACCCGGTTGCTATAGAACTTGAGCTCGGGGGCGTACAGGAGCGTCTCGGGCGCGGCAAAGCCAGGCACCACCACGTCCACCGCCTGGATGAAGCTGATGATGTCGGTCATGGGACGATACGGAATAGCTGCGGAGATGTCGCCGGCCTCGGCATCGGGCAGCGTCGGCCGCACGTTGGACCGGGCTAGCTCGCGGGGCCAGGTGCGCTTGCCGTCGAGCAGGTCGCCTAGGCGCTGGACCAGCAGGTGGCCGGCGCCCAGCATGTTGGTGAGCTCGCCCACCTTGCGCGCGTAGACGATAGGCCGGTCGAAGGGCTCGCGGAAGTGCAGGGAGCAGAGGACGGCCAGGTTGGTGTTGGGCGACTTTCGGGCGGCGTCCTTGAAGGAGTGGCCGTTCACCACCGCCAGGCCGCCGTCGTAGTTCTCCTGCGAGACCAGCCCACCCGGGTTCTGGCAGAAGGTGCGCACCTTGTCCTTGAAGGGCTTGGGGTAGCCGATGAGCTTGGACTCGTAGAGGACGTTGTTGACCTCCTCCATGACCTCGTTGCGGACCTCCACGCGCACGCCCACGTCTACGGGGCCCGGGTCGTGCGAGATTCCGCGGGCCCGGCAGATGCGCTCGAGCCAGTCGGCCCCGCGGCGCCCGGTGGCCACGACGGTCTGGCCCGCCCTCACCAGCTGGGGGGTGTCGCTCGCGGAGGATGCGTCGGCGGCTGGGGCGGCCGGGCTGGCGACGTCGGCGGCTGGGGCGGTCGGGCCGGTTGTCGGAGCCGCCGAGCCTGCACCGCCCGCTGGGCCCGTCTCGCCCACTGCGCCCGCCCCGCCGTGTGCGTATCGCCGCAGGTAGGCACCCACGCACCGGTCCCCCTCGACAGCCAGGTCCACGCACTCGGTCGAGAAGACCAGCTCCACGCCAGCCTCGCGCAGGTGGTCCTCGATGCGGGCGTAGATGCCGCGGGCCTGCTCGGTGCCCAGATGGCGGATGGGGCAATCGACCAGCTTGAGGCCAGCCCGGATGGCGCGCAGGCGGATGTCAGCCACGGCGTCGGGATGGCCCATGCCCTCGATGCGCCTGTCCGCCCCGAACTCGAGGTAGAGCTTGTCCACGCGGTCGATAGTCTGCTGGGCGCGGGTCTCGCCGATGAGCTCGGGCAGGTCGCCGCCCACCTCGTGCGAAAGAGACAGCTTGCCGTCCGAAAAGGCGCCTGCGCCCGAGAAGCCCGTCGTGATGCGGCAGGGGTCGCAGCCCATGCACCGGCCTGTCTCGAGCTTGGGGCAGCTGCGCCGCTCGATGGGAAGGCCGAGGTCAACCAGGGTGATGCGGCGGGTGTCGCCCGAGGCCAGCATGCCAAGCGCACAGAAGATTCCCGCCGGCCCCGCCCCGATGACGAGCACGTCCGTAGAGGAGGGCAG
>CAZEAF010000195.1:0-2473 GCA_964510125.1 uncultured Coriobacteriaceae bacterium | reverse complement strand
CGGACGGACGGGCGCGAAGGCTTTATTTGGTTGTGAGGTTGGAGTAACCCCCGCATAGAACATCGCTAATATATCCAAAACCGGAGTCTCTCGCGGCGAGGGGAGGGGACGTGACGAAACCGCGACAAAGATGCGCTACAGGCTGTGGCGAGTCTGGGCTGGGCGCCCTCAAAGTGGCCACCTACGGGGTCCTAGCCTCGCTCGCCCTGGTCCTCGGCTGGGTCGAGGCCCTCTTCCCCCTGCCGGTCCCCGTCCCCGGAATCAAGCTGGGTCTGGGCAACATCGTGGTGCTCTACGCCTTGGCCTGCCTGGGCAGTCGGGCGGCCTTTGCCATCATGCTGGTCAAGGTCGTGGCCTCCAGCCTGCTCTTCGGCAACCCCTCGATTTTTCTCTATAGCATGGCCGGGGCGGTTTTGAGCCTGGCCCTCATGACCCTTGCCATCCGCTGGAAGGCCCTGTCGCTCGTGGGCGTCTCCATGGTCGGGGGCGTGGGGCACATGGCCGGTCAGCTGGCTGTGGTCGCCTTGGTGCTCACGCCGGGGATTGCGGCCGCCTACGCCCCCGTCCTGATTGTGGCCGGCCTGGTCACGGGGGCGCTTGTCGGCCTCCTCTGCCGGCTTGTCATACATGCCACGCGCACGTCGCAGGTGGTGAGAGACCGGCGCAAGCAGCTGGCCCTGGCTGCCCGGCGGAGCGCGCGGGAGAAAGGATGAGCGCGCATGCACACCCTTGGCATGCATAGCCTCGCGGGTCCGGGCGGCGGCAAGCCGGGGGGAGGGGCCGGCACCAATCGGGCTCCCAAGGCGGGAGCCGGCCTCACGCGCCGTGCCGCCCTGGCCGGGGCTGCCGTGCTGGCTGGAGGCGCCGTCCTGTCCCTGGCCGGCTGCGGCACGGCTGGGTCGGCTGGCTCGGCTGCCGCCGGGTCGGCTGGGCCGGCTGGCTCGGCTGCCGCGGACGCCGGGTCCGCGTCCTTGTCGGCCGCGGCTTCGGCAGGTGCGGGGACGGCTGCGTCAACCTCGTCTGCCTCGCCTACTTCCGCCTCCGCCTCCGACGAACTGGCCTCCCGGGTCTTCTTCGCCTTTGACACCATCGTGACCGTCAAGGGTGTCGGTATCACCGGCGAGATGTTCGACCAGCTGGCCGCGGCCTGCCAACGCTACGACGGGCTGCTCTCGGCCCAGACCGAAGGGTCGGACGTGGCCCGCATCAACGAGGCCGGCGGCAAGCCCGTGGAGGTCGACCCCGACACAGCCGACTGCATTGCCCGGTCCCTGGAGGTCTGCGAGCTCTTTGACGGGTCCTTCGACATCACGATTGGCTCCGTCAGCCTCCTGTGGGACTTCCAGAACGGGGTCAAGCCCGCCGACGACGCCATAGCCGAGGCTGTCGGACACGTGGACTACCACGGGGTCACGGTGGACGGGACCACGGTCACCCTGGCTGACCCCAAGGCCAAGATCGACCTGGGCGGCAGCGCCAAGGGCTGGATTGCCGACAGGCTGACCCGCATGCTTGCCGACTGGGGCATCGACAGCGCCATCGTCGACCTGGGCTCCAGTTCCATCTACGCCCTGGGGACCAAGCCGGGCGGCGCCCTCTGGCGGCTGGGCCTGCGCGACCCCGTCTCGCCCGACGGGTCCCCGCTGGGCGTCATCGAGGTGGCCGACCGTGCCGTGGTCACCAGCGGCCTTTACGACCAGCACTTTGAGCAGGACGGGGTGGACTACTGCCACATCCTGGACCCCCGCACCGGCTACCCGGTCGAGACCGACATCCTGGCCCTGACCGCTGTTCTGGGCGACTCCATGCTGGGCGACGGCCTGACCACGGCTTTCTTTGTTCTGGGGGCCGAGGGTGCTAGGAAATGGGTCGCCGACCACCCCGACCGCGACGTGGAGGCCGTCTTCATCGACGATAACGACCAGCCCCACCCGACCGAGGGTTTTGAGGGGCGCTACGCCTTTGCCTACTCGGGTGGGTCTGCGGGCTCGGCTGGGTCGGCCGCTGGTGGGTCAGTGGCTGAGGGGGCGGGGCAAGCGTGAGCGACCGCCTGAACGAGCCGACCCGCCTGGTGACCCGCGCCGACGTCCTGGTGGCCCTCGCCGGCCTGGCCCTCGCCGGCCTCATCGCCTCGGTCAGGTGGTTCGGGTTCGGGGAAGAGACCACATCGACCCTCTACGCCGTCATCCAGAACACCGAGGGCTTCTACCAGGTGCTTCCCCTTGACGAGGACGCGGCCCTCACCGTGGAGGGGTCGCTAGGCTACAACGAGGTCGAGGTGACCGGGGGGCGCGTGCACGTGGTGGAGGCCGACTGCGCCAACCAGGTCTGCGTCCGCACCGGTTGGGCGTCCGTCGAGGGCCAGACCATCACCTGCCTGCCCCACAAGCTAGTCGTCCAGGTGGTCGCCGACCCTGCCGACGCCGCCCCGCTCGTCTGAATTGTGCGACATGCCACCTAACATGAGCCGCAC
>CAZEAF010000194.1:0-2486 GCA_964510125.1 uncultured Coriobacteriaceae bacterium | reverse complement strand
TTTTCTCTCCGCTTTTCTCCGTGGGCCCGGCTCCGGGCGGCCCGGGACCCCCGCGTCGGCGCGCCTGCCGCCCCGGGCGGCCCGGGGCCCCGGACCACCAGGCTCCCACACCGGCAGTCCACTAATTCTTGGCGAGCGCCCATCGCGAGCTGAGAGAGTTTATCCTGTTGGAAGTTGCGATGGCACCCGTTACACGGGGTGCCGCCAGCCGGGAAGGACGCGCACAAGATCCGCTCCCACATGGCATCATCGCAGCTCACGAATTGGATTGATGACGACAAGGAGGGTGCATGGGCACCTTGGACGACGATAAGCGTGACGAACTCGAGCCGGGCGTGCGGCCCACAGGCCAGCGGCTTGCCAAGGACGCCGCAGCTCATGACGATGACGCCAGACTCGACCAAGCAGGTATGGCCGAGCCCGACCAAGCGAGCGCGGCGTCATCTGGGCAGGCGAACGAGGCCGGCGCAGGGGCGGCCGTCGAGACCGGTGGATTGGTCGAGACCGAGGCCGACACCGGGGAACCCGACGTGGCCCCGGAACCTGCCTGCTGCCCCGAGCAGCCGGAAGGCTCTGTACCGGACAAGAGCGCCCCGCCCCGCCATCACGTCCAGGCCCTCTTCATTGCCATCGCCGTCATCGCGGTCATCATCGTCGTGCTCGCCGTGATTATCGTGCGCGGCATTAGCAGCTCGAAGGTGACCGAGCAGGCATCCCAGTCCGATTCCGCCAGCCAGGACGCGAACACGGAGCAGGCCGTCCCGGAGCCCGACGTGCCTGCGCCTATGCTCTCCGCCCCAAGCGAGCAGACCCTGGCCCTCAGGGATTCGGTAGCTGACTCCCTGGTTGGCTTTGAGGACGGTGTGGCCGTGACCTTCCTCAACGTGACCGACCCCACCGACGGCTTTGAGATCAACGGCGACGCCGTCCACACCTCGGCCAGCATGATTAAGCTCCTCATCATGGCTGACCTGCTCCAGCAGGTGCGCGACGGGGCCGTCAGCTTCGACACGCCGGTCACCATGGACGCCGAGGACATCGTGGGCGGCTCGGGCGACATCCAGGGCATGGCGCCGGGCACCGTCTTTACGATTGACGAGCTGGCTACATACATGATTGCCGCCAGCGACAACACCGCCACCAACATGCTCATCGACATCCTCGGCATGGACAGCATCAACGCGGAAGCGCAGGCGCTGGGGCTGACCGGCACCTCGCTCGAGCGCAAGATGATGGACACCGAGGCCCAGGCTGAGGGGCGCGAGAACCGCATCAGCTCCAACGACGCCGCAAAGATTCTGCAGCTCGTGGCCACTGGCCAACTCATCGACCAGGAGATGAGCGACGTGGCGCTCGGCTACCTAGAGAGCCAGACCATCGACGCGGGCCTGGCTGCCGGCGTGAGCGACCCGGGTGTCGTCGTGGCCCATAAGACCGGTGAGCTGGACGGGGTCGAGAACGACGGCGGCATCGTTTTTGCGAGCAGCCCCTACGTGCTGGTCGTACTCACGGAGGGCATCCCCAACGGCACGGGAAACTCGCTCATCCAGACCGTGTCTGAGCTGGTCTTTTCCGCTGTCGGCTCCGATATGGGGACCGCAGTCGCTTAAGCCGGCTCCCCCGGTGGCCGGCGACGCGGCAGGCCTGGTGACCGCGGCCGCTTAGGGCAGGACGACGCAGGCGGAGGGGCTGCGGGGCGGCATGTCTCGCGCACCCGTGGCCCCCGCATAGACCGAATTAATCAACAATGCTGCGAAAAGCGTAGAAGTGTCATATACTCTGCCCAGTTGTGCAGAATTCCCCAAAAGGCGTCCGTATTGTGTACGGCCAGCTAGACGGGATAAGGCACAGGAGCGGTAGTGTTTGTACAAAGTTCGACGACGGATACCAAAAGGACAAGGGAGTGACAAGTTCATGAAGAAGTTGAAAGGGCTTCTCAAGGAGTTCGCAGCTTTTATCAATCGCGGCAACGTCTTGGATATGGCCGTCGGTGTTATCATCGGCGCCGCCTTCACCAGCATCGTGACCGCCCTCACCAGCAACATCATCAACCCGCTCATCTCCATGATTGGCGGGTCGGCCGAGGTCAAGGGCATGGCCATCACCTTCAACGGCGCCACGGTCGATTTCGGTGCCTTCATCAGCGCAATCATCAACTTCCTGATTGTCGCCGTGGTCGTCTTTGCCATCGTCAAGGCCTTCAATGCCGCCCAGGCCGCCGGCACCAAGCTCATCAAGCACGAGCAGGAGGATGTCGTTGTGCCCCCTACCTGCCCTTATTGCCTTGAGGAAGTTCATGAGGGCGCCACTCGCTGCTCCCACTGCGGCGCGGAGCTCCCCGAGAAGGCCAAGTCCACGGTCAAGAAGGCAGGGGAGTAAGGACTGGCACGACGCCAGCGTGCGCCAACAGCGGCTGGCGGTACGGCAGGAACCCATAAGGGCGAGGATGCAGGCAGCGGCTTGCTCCCCGCCCTTTTCTTGTGCGC
>CAZEAF010000193.1:0-2517 GCA_964510125.1 uncultured Coriobacteriaceae bacterium | reverse complement strand
TTGCCAAAGGAGCCGCGGCGCTTATGCGGGTCGGGGAGATACTCGATGTCCACAAACTCGTGCAGCGTTTTACCAACAAGCCGTTGAGCGTACCTAATGATCGATTGCTTATCGGAAGGGTCGTATGGAAGGTCCTCGTTGCCTGCGGTTTTCTTGGCTGTTTTGGTCCGCGTGGCTTGCTCAGCCTGCCCAGTCTGCGGGGCCTGTGCGGCCTGCCCGGCCTGCCCAGCCTGTGCAACGTCCTGGCTCATCTCGTGCGCCCCCTCGTTGGATGCTCCCTGGTCAGAATGCGGGGCTAAAGCGCCCCTGCAAGATAAATGGGCAGGTAGAGGACCTCGCTCTCCCGCTTGATGTTGCCATTGTGGAGCACGATGGCACGGTCGAAGGAATAGTTTTTCGTCCCGAGCAAGTTGCTCATGGCGCTGTGGCGCTTGTAGTCCTTGCCGCTCTTCACCTCGACGAGCGCGACTGTCGCCTGCGCGGTGTCCTGTAGGACGAAGTCGACCTCCCCGCGCTTGGGGTCGTTGTAGTAGAAGAGCCCCTTGCCATGGCAGGCCAGCTCCTGTGCCACGTAGTTCTCGTAGGGCGCGCCGAAGTTCATGGTGGTGTTGCCCTTGAGAATCTCGAGCGGGGCGTTTTCCGCCAGACGGTACATGAGCAGGCCGACGTCGTTCATGAAGAGCTTGGACATGCTCGTCTGGGCGGTGAGGCCCAGCGGGAATTGGGGCTCGGTCACGCGGATGACCGGCAGCGCCACACCTGCGTGGGCCAGCCAGTCAAAGGAGCTTTGCATACGGGAAAAGCGCAGGTCACCCCCGTGAATCGACCCATCGCGGCCCAGCTGGGAGAGGACGAAGCGCTTGTTGGTCTTGTTGAGCTGGCCGGGGATGGCCTCGTACATGGCCTTGACGAACCTCATGCCCTCGCTGTCGGTCATATGGCGCGCGATGTCGTACTCGTAGAGGTCCCAAATCCCGCCTTGGGCGCGCCGCAGGGCGACGGTGTCGTTGGTGTCGACAAAGCGCTGCACGGCATCGGGCAGGCCGCCGCAGTACATGTAGCGCATGTGGGCGTCCATCAGCTTCTCATGTATGAAATCGGGGATGGGCTCCTCCTTTTTGAGGCAATCGAGCGCCTCGTCAAGCAGGGGCTCTTGAATCTTGTTCGCCAGGCAGAACTCGCGGAAGCTCAGGGGGTACATCGTGAGCGTCTCCATGAAGCCCACCGGCCAGGACCGGACGCCCGCGAGGTCCACTCCCAACAGGGAGCCGGAAAAGACGTAGTCAACGTCGGTGCGCTCGACCAGGAACTTTGCCCAGGTGAGAATGTCGCCGAACTCCTGGATCTCGTCGAAGAGGACGAGGGTGCGGCCGGGGATGACTGGCTGGTCGGTGAGGGAGGTGATGCGCTGGAAGAGGTCCCTGGTGTTTTTCGCAGCGCGCAGAAGCGGTATGGCGTCCCTGTTTTCGAGGAAGTTGACCTCGATAAAGGACTCATAACGCTGGCGTGCGAACTCGCGCACGAGCGTGGTCTTGCCGACCTGCCGGGCGCCGTCCACGAGCAGGGCCTGATGGGTCTTAGTGCGCTTCCAGAGCTCAATCTCACGCATGGCGTCGCGGTAGAGCATGGTGGCCATCCTTACCTGCTGTTTGACAAAAATAGACCCTTTTGATGATGTCCATTTTACAAAAATAGACCCTATAGGAGGCCATCTTTTTACAAAAACAGACCCTGTTTTGGGGCCGATTTTTACGGAAACCGAACCGAAGGGTGGGCGTGGGATGACGGTCCCCGCGACGAGGGACTTGCAACGAGACAGCCATCGCGGGCACGCTACCTAAGAGCCTATCGCACCCCTGCCAGCCGGTGTGCTCCGCGCGCCCCCGCACCCTCCCTACGCGGCCGCGGGGGCCTGGACGACCGTCGCCAGCTCGGCCAACATGGCCACGGTCTTGTCGGGACCGAAGGCACCGGTGTCCAGGGCAACGTCGTAGTTGCGGGCGTCGTTCCAGGTGCGGCCGGTGAAATAGCGGCAGTGCTGGGCGCGCTCGTGCTCCACCTTGGCGATTTTGGCACGGGCCTGGGCCTCGTCCATGCCGTCGCGCTCCACCACATGGGCCACGCGGCGGGCCTGGTCGGCGTGGAGAAAGACGGTGAAGACGTGCGGGTCGTCGCGCAGGACCCAGTCGGCCAGGCGGCCCACGATGACGCAGGGGCCCTTGGCCGCGGCCTGCCTGATTGCCTGGGACTCGGCGTCAAACAGCCGCTGGGCGCGCGAGTCGTCCTGGTCCTCGAGGGCGCCAGCGTAGGCCCGGTTGAAGCGCAGCAGCCAGCTGGAGGCCACAGCTTCCTCGTTGGAGCTGACGAACTCCTCGCTCATGCCGCTCTCAGCTGCGGTTTTGCTGATCAGGTTCGAATCGTAGAAGGCGATGCCCAGCTTGTCGGCCAGGGCCCGGCCAATCTCGCGCCCGCCGCTGCCGTACTCGCGGGCGATGGTGATGACGAGGTTGCCCGCCC
>CAZEAF010000192.1:0-2527 GCA_964510125.1 uncultured Coriobacteriaceae bacterium | reverse complement strand
GCCCCGGCCGACCCGCCTGCAACCGACCCTTTTTCTTGATACTATTCAGGGGTCAGTTGGGACTGATTTGAAAGCAGTGTGATGCCCTGTGTCGCTCGCTCCCTACACCCTGGTCAAGGCCCCGGGCGCGCCTCTCTATGAGTCCCTCTACGAGGCGGTCAAGGGCGACATCCTGTCCGGCAAGCTGGCGGCGGGGGCCAGGCTGGAGTCCAAAAGGTCGCTGGCCCTGGACCTGGGCGTGAGTCTGACCACCGTGGAGCGGGCCTACGACCAGCTGGTTTCCGAGGGCTGGGTCCACGGGGAGCGGGGGCGGGGTTTCTTCGTCAACGAGCTCGAGGGGGCCGGCCCCGCCGAGAGGGCTTCCCGGCAGGCCTCTCAAGCTGGGCAGACCTCGCCGGCCTGCGTACCTGCCGAGCCCGGCGAGCCCGACTGGCTCATCGACTTCCGCGCCAACCAGGCGGCCTCCAGCCAGTTTCCCTTCTCCACCTGGACCAAGCTCATGAGACGGGTCGCCGCCTCCCACGACCCGGCCCTGACTTCGACCGTCCCCTACAACGGGGCCCTGGCCCTGCGTCGGGCCATAGCCTCCCACCTGGCAAAATTCCGCGGCATGGCCGTCAGTCCCGCCCAGATCGTCGTGGGGGCGGGCACCGAGTACCTCTACAGCCGCCTCCTCCAGCTCCTCGGCGCCGACAGCGTCTACGCCACCGAGGACCCCGGCTACAAGAGGTTCGCGGACATTTCCTCCCAGTTCGGGATCCTCCAGGACTACATCCCCATCGACGAGGCCGGCATCAGGATGGACCGCCTGCGGCAGAGCCGGGCCAACATCGCGCAGGTGTCGCCAGCCAACCACTTCCCCACGGGAACCGTCATGCCGGTCAGCAGGCGCATGGAGCTCTTGAGCTGGGCAAACGAAGACACCGCCCGGTATGTGATCGAGGACGACTACGACTCCGAGTTCTACTACGGGGGCCGGTCGGCGCCCACCCTCTACGAGCTGGACCCCGGCCGCAGGGTCATCTACCTCAACACCTTCTCGAAGAGCCTGGTCCCCTCCCTGCGCATAAGCTACCTGGTTTTGCCGCCCCAGCTGGTCGACCGCTACCGGGCCACCATGAGCTTCTACTCCTGCACCGTGTCGTCGTTCGAGCAGCTCACCCTGGCTGCCTTTATCGAGGGAGGCTACTTCGAGCGGCACATCAGGCGGCTGCGGCGGCACTACCGGGAGCGGCGCGACTCGGTCATCGAGGCTTTCCGCAACTCGCACCTGGCAACGATAGCGCAGGTCAGAGTACCTGATGCCGGCACCCACTTCCTCGTGCGCGTCAAGACCCGCCTGTCCGACGACCAGATCCGCGAGCGGGCGGCCAGCCGCCGGGTCCACCTTGCCCTGCTCTCCGACTACCAGAGCAGCTACAGCCTGAGGGCCGAGCGAACCCTGGTCGTGAACTACGCCAGCCTGGACGACGACGAGCGCATAGAGCTGGCCCTGTCTGTTCTCGAGGACATCTTCCGCGAGGACATCCAGCGCGCCGTGTCCTCCCTTCTCGCCTCGACTGACCTCTAAAAGTTTGCGCAGACTGGCTATTGTCCATAGTCGGTCCTTCCCTATAGTGGGGAGCTGACGAGGGACCGTGCGGCAGAGGGCCGTCGGGTCCCCGCCATGGAAGCGCGACCAACCATCATCGTGAGAGGATCCGCAATGGCTAAGAAGTGCTACTTCGATTTGTCCGGCCAGGTTGCCGTCGTCACGGGTGCCTCGGGCGGCCTGGGCGTCCAGATGGCCAAGGCCCTTGCCAACCAGGGTGCCAACATCGTCGTCCTGGCCCGCCGCCAGGAGAAGATCGACGCCGTGGCCAAGGAGATTGCCGAGGAGTTCGGCGTCGAGACCTTTGCCTACAAGACGGACATCACCGACACCGAGAACGTCGAGGCCGCCGTCGACGCCGTCCTGGCCAAGTTCGGCCGTATCGACATCCTCATCAACAACGCAGGTACCGGCGCCGTCGCCCCGGCCGAGGACATCACCGACGAGCAGTTTGGCAACGAGGTCAACATCGACCTCTTCGGCAGCTTCAAGGTCGCACGCGCCGTGGCCAAGAAGGCCATGATTCCCGCCAAGTACGGCCGCATCATCAACATCGCCTCCATGTACGGCCTGGTGGGCAACAAGGTGGCCGGCTCCGCCCCCTACCACGCTGCCAAGGGCGGCGTCGTCAACCTCACCCGCGCCCTGGCCGCCGAGTGGGGCAAGTACGGCATCACCGTCAACGCCATCTGCCCCGGCTACTTCTACACGCCTCTCACCAAGGAGACGCTGGACTCCGACTTCTTCCAGGCCAACGCCCGCACCATGATTCCCATGGAGCGCTATGGCAACGAGGGCGAGCTCGACCCGGCGGCCATCTTCCTGGCCTCCCCGGCTGCCTCCTACGTCACGGGCATCATGCTCCCTGTCGACGGTGGCTACACCTGCATGTAAGGTCCCGGCGTGCTGGGGGCCGAAGGTGCGATGCGCGCCTCT
>CAZEAF010000191.1:0-2530 GCA_964510125.1 uncultured Coriobacteriaceae bacterium | reverse complement strand
TGGCCGCACCTGTGCCTTTCCCATCGCGCCCGCCCGGAAATCTCTGCGAAACACAGGGGCAATATCCTCAGCCATACACTTGGCGAAAGGAAGCATCATGGGCATGGACTTCAAGCGGCGTCTCCCGATTCCCCAGCAAATCAAGGAGGAGATGCCGCTCGGGCTCGAGAGCGTCGTGCGCAAGCGCCAGTTCGACGCGGAGGTGGCCGCCGTCATGCGGGGCGAGGACCCCCGCAAGATTCTGATTATCGGCCCCTGCTCGGCCGACCGAGAGGACGCCGTCGTCGACTACTGCACCCGCCTGGCCGCCGTGCAGGAAAAGGTGGCCGACAAGCTCATCCTCATCCCCCGCCTCTACACCAACAAGCCCCGTACGCTGGGCATCGGCTACATGGGCATGCTCCACCAGCCCAACCCCACCGGCGAGCCCAACCTGCTGGCCGGCATCCGTGCCATCCGCCACCTCAACCTGTCAATCATCGAGGAAACGGGCCTGTTCGGCGCCGACGAGATGCTCTACCCCGAGTACAACCGCTTCATCTCCGACCTGCTCTCCTACGTGGCCGTGGGCGCCCGCTCGGTCGAAAACCAGGAGCACCGCCTGGTGGCTTCGGGTCTGGACGTCCCCGTGGGCATGAAGAACCCGCCCAGCGGCGACATGAGCGTGCTCATGAACTCCATCGTCGCAGCCCAGGCCCCTCATTCCTTCATCTATCGCAACTGGGACGTCGAGTCGACCGGCAACCCTCTGGCCCATGCCATCCTGCGCGGCTACGTGGGCGGCGACGGCTGCCAGCACCAGAACTACTCCTACGACCACCTGGCCGAGCTGGTGGACCTCTTCGGCCAGCGCGAGTACCAGTTCCCGGCCTTCATCGTGGACTGCAACCACGCCAACTCCAACAAGCGCTATGCCGAGCAGCCCCGCATCGCGCACGACGTCATCCACAGCTGCCGGATCAACCCCGACATCGCGAAGCTCTTCCGTGGCCTTATGATTGAGAGCTACCTGGAGGACGGCGCGCAAAAGGTGGGCGGCTGCGTCTACGGCCAGTCCATCACCGACCCCTGCCTGGGATGGGACAAGTCCGAGAAGCTGATTTACGAGGTGGCTGAGCTGGTGTAGGCTGGGTCAAGCAGACATCCGCAGCACGGGAGACGCCATGCCGCACCGGGACAGGACGACCTGCTCCGGTGCGGCTGCTTTTGGGAGGTATTTCGCGATGACGCCCAGGCAGGAGCAAACAACAGCCGAGCTTATCGACCGTGAGCACCGGTTCATGTCGCCGGCGGCCCGCGTGCCCTTCTTCAACCTGATTATCGACCGTGGCGAGGGGGCGCGCCTGTGGGACCGCGACGGCCGCTCCTACATCGACCTCACGGCCTCGGGCTCCTCCTGCAACACCGGCTACAGCCACCCGCACGTGGTCGAGGCCATCAGCAGGCAGGCCGAGAGGCTCACGAACTACTCCGTGGGCTACCTCTACCAGGAGCCGGAGATGGAGCTGGTGGAGCGCCTGGTGGGCATCGCCCCAGGTCCCACCCCCAAAAAAGCTGAGTTCGGCAACTCCGGCTCCGACGCCAACGACGGCATCATCAAGTTCGCGCGCGCCTACACCGGCCGCCCCTACATGATTGCCTTCCAGGGGGCCTACCACGGCAACACCTTCGGCGCCATGTCCCTGTCCGGCATGTCGCCCACGATGGGGCGGGGGATGGGCCCGCTTGTGCCGGGCATCTACCACATCCCCTATCCGGACGTCTACCACGAGAAACTGCCTGGTCAGGACGGCGGCGGCACGGCTTTTTCCAGCCTGAGCGAGCAGGACCAGGTCGCCTACTTCATGCGGCCCCTGCTGGAGATGACCTCCTCTTATGTCTCGCCCGACGAGGTGGCCTGCGTCCTTATGGAGCCCATCGCCGGCGACCTGGGGATTATCCCCGCGCCCCCCGCCTACGTGCGGGCCCTGCACGCCTGGTGCCGCGAGCACGGGGTCCTCTTTGCTGTGGACGAAATCAACCAGGGCATGGGCCGCACCGGCAAATGGTGGTCGGTCGAGCAGTACGGGGTGGAGCCCGACCTCATGAGCGTGGGAAAGTCCCTGGCCAGCGGCATGCCACTCTCGGCCATCATCGGGCGCGCCGACATCATGGACACCCTGCACGCGCCCGCCCACTGCTTCACCTGCGCGGGCAACGCCGTCTGCTGCGCCGCGGGCATGGCCACGCTCGACGTCATCGAGCAGGAGGGCCTGCTTGCTGCCAGCGTCGAGCTGGGCACCTATGCTGAGCGGCGCTTTTGCAGGATGGCTGCCGAGCACGCTATTTTGGGCAGCATCCACGGGGTCGGCCTCAACCTGGGCGTGGACGTCGTGGACGCCGACACGCGCGAGGGGGACACGGGGGCGGCCCTCAAGGTGATTTACCGGGCTCAGCAGCTCGGCGTCCTCATGATGACGCTGGCTGGCTCGATTCTGCGCTTCCAGCCGCCGCTCGTCATCACGCGCGAGGAGCTCGACTGCGCGCTCGA
>CAZEAF010000190.1:0-2623 GCA_964510125.1 uncultured Coriobacteriaceae bacterium | reverse complement strand
GCACCCACCCCCACGCCGTCTCCACAAACTATCGACCTGAAGACGGTTTGCTAGTATTCTGATAAGCGCACCTGTGCAGTTAATCCCGCCTGGTCGGCCGTGTCTCGTACCTCGCGCTCTCTGCGCCCCGCGTCATCGGCGCCACCGCACGACCCCGCCCGGCGGAACGGAAAGGTATCGCTCATGAAGCCTGCGATTGTCATCCCGACCTACTGGTCCTCCACCAATCGGATGGGCACGTCCGGCGGGGTCCAGTGCTACGACCACGCCATCCCCATCGACGCGGAGGACCCCTCGCTCGACGCCTGCCTGGGCTCGCTCGAGCAGGTGCTGGGCCTTGCCGAAGCTACGGTCATCCTGCTCGTCGTGGCGCCCCCCGCCGTGGAGGAGCAGGCCGTCCACCGCGTGCGCGAGATTGCCGACGCGCACCCAGCCCTGCCCCAGGTCGTGATTGTCGACTCCTTCAAGTCGCAGGTCATCAATACCATCATCGCCTCCCAGCTCCCGGCTGACATCGGCGAGCCCATCTCCCTGCGCGGCTACGGCGCCATCCGCAACATGGGCCTTATCGTGTGCTGTGCCTTTGGCTGCGACGCGGTTATTTTCCTCGATGACGATGAGACCGTGATCGACGAGAACTTCCTCGCCAACGCGGTTTACGGCTTTGGCCTGCGTGACCGCTCGGACATGCCCATCATCGCCAAGAGCGGCTGCTTCCTCGACAGCCGCAACTCCGCTCTGGCCGACAGGCGCAACGTCAAGTTCTACGACAAGCACTGGGCCAAGCGGGCTGGCTTCAACGAGTGGATGACCCAGGCCCTGCAGGGTCCGCGCATCTCCGAGAGCCCCCACCTGTGCGGCGGCTGCTTCGCCCTGCACGCCGAGGCCTTCACCCGCGTGGCCTTCGACCCCTGGATTACGCGCGGCGAGGACGAGGACTACCTCATCAACCTGCGCATGTACGGCATCAGCGTCTGGTTTGACAACAAGTGGCGCGTTCGTCACCGCCCGCCCCGCATCCCCGACACCGCCCCGCGCTTCCGGCAGGACGTCTACCGGTGGACCTACGAGCGCCGCAAGATTGAGGTCTGCAACGCCAACATCGACCTGCAGAAAATCTACCCGTCCAACTTCATGCCCTATCCCGGCCCCTGGATTGGCCCCGATTTGCCCAAATACATCCGCAAGACGTCCTTTTGGCGGTCGATTATGACCAAGGAGCATGCGGCCTACTTTGACCTCTGGCGCCACGGCCTGCGCGACGCCACCGAGTACGCCGATCAGAACTGCACCCGCTACCTGGGCTTTCAGGAGTACTGGAACAAGATTACGACCAGCGCCTGGCTCAACGGCGAGATGCAGAACATCCTGGTGGGCGACGGCATGCTCAACCGCGAGATAGCCTCCCGCATGGCCGTGCGGGCGGGCGCCGTGGGCCAGGCTCCCCTTGCGGGCGCCGCGGGTCAGGCCGCGGCCGATGCGGGAACGGCTGTGGTAGGTGCCAACGGCCAGGTCGCGGCTGCCGGCACGGCTGCGGCTGCCGGTACGGTTGCGGCGGGCGCCGACACGATTGCCCCTACGGCAACCAGGACTGCCGGCACAGCCGAGGGCACACGGCTGGAGACCTCGGTGGGGGAGCCCCGGCCCGTGGGCGACCAGCCCGTCGCGGGCGCCACTCCCTCCGACAAGGGCTAGGGCAGCGTCTTAGAGACAGGGTGTCGGGCGCGGCAGCTTGAGGTTAGACCGGCTGTCGCGCCCTGTATTTGGCGAACGGCCAGGGCGCCGGCGGACACCGGAGGGCGCCGACGGACTTCGGAGGTCGCTCGCAGGCTTCGGTAGACAGCCAGAGGCGCAGATAAAAACAGGGGGCGCATCGCGCATCATGGGACTGACCATAGCGTTTGCATTCGCCACCGCCTTGTGCGGTGTGGGCGTGGGCATCCTTTCGGCCATGTTCGGCATCGGCGGCGGCATCGTCATGGTGCCCCTGCTCCATATCGTCTTCGGCCTGCCGGCGGCCGCAGCCTCGGGCACCTCCATCTTTGCCATCCTGCCAACCTCGCTGTCCGGTATGGCCGCCCGCTTCCATGACGGGACCATTCGCTTCCGCGAGGGGCTCATCATCGGCGTCGTCGGGGCTGTCGTGTCGCCAGCCGGCGCCTGGGCCAGCGACGCCCTGCCCGGCACCTACGCCATGGTCCTGACTGGGCTCATCGTGCTCTTCACAGCCTACAAGATGTTCAAGCGGGTCTGGCTTACCCGCCCGCAGCCGGCAGCGTCGCAGGCAAGCGGGGAAGCGGCGACGGCGGGCGGCTCTGCGTCCCCAGCACCCAAGCCCGCCATCCGCGGCCTTGTCGACCCCGAGACCTGCGGCATGCCCAAGCTCGTGCTCTCCTGCGCCGGCGTGGGTATCGTGGCCGGCTTCCTGTCCGGCTACCTGGGCCTGGGCGGCGGCTTTTTGGTCGTGCCCTGCCTGCAGTGGGTGCTCGGTTTCACCATGAAGCAGGCCACGGGCACCTCACTCGTGGCGGTGGCCTGTCTGGCCGTGCCCTCCTTCATCACCCACGCCCTTCTCGGCCACGTGGACTGGGTCGCTGGCCTCATGCTTATCGTGGGATCGCTT
>CAZEAF010000189.1:0-2624 GCA_964510125.1 uncultured Coriobacteriaceae bacterium | reverse complement strand
CAGACCGGCTTTGCCATGCTGGCCGAGGGCAACGTCCAGGAGGTCATGGACCTGGCCCCCGTCGCCCACCTGGCCGCCATCAAGGGCTCGGTGCCCTTCCTCAACTTCTTCGACGGCTTCCGCACCAGCCACGAAATCCAGAAGGTGGCCGTCTGGGATTACAAGGACCTGGCCGAGATGTGCGACATGGACGCCGTCCGCGCCTTCCGCGACCACGCCCTGAACCCCGACCACCCCGCGGCCCGCGGCACCCACGAGAACGGCGACATTTTCTTCCAGAACCGCGAGGCCTGCAACGCCCGCTACAACGCCATCCCCGCTGTGGTCGAGGACTACATGCACCAGGTCAACGCCCGCATCGGCACCAACTACGAGCTCTTCAACTACTACGGCGCGCCCGACGCCGACCGCGTGATTGTGGCCATGGGCTCCTTCTGCGACGTGGCCGAGGAGGTCGTTGACTATCTCAACGCCCACGGCGAGAAGGTCGGCCTGGTTAAGGTCCGCCTCTACCGCCCCTTCGTGCCCGAGAAGCTGGCGCAGGCCATCCCCGCCACGGCCAAAAAGGTCGCCGTCATGGACCGCACCAAGGAGCCGGGTTCGGTGGGCGAGCCCCTCTACCTTGACGTCGTGGGCAGCCTGGTCGAGCAGGGCCGCACGGACGTCAGGGTCGTGGGCGGCCGCTACGGCCTAGGCTCCAAGGACACCCCGCCCGCAAGCGTCTTCGCCATCTACGAGGAGCTCGCCAAGGATGAGCCCCGCCGCGAGTTCACGGTGGGCATCGTGGACGACGTCACCAACCTGTCCCTGCCCGAGGACAAGGACTGCCCCAACACGGCCGTCCCCGGCACCATCGAGTGCAAGTTCTGGGGCCTCGGCGGCGACGGCACCGTCGGCGCCAACAAGAACTCCATCAAGATCATCGGCGACCACACGGACAAGTACGTCCAGGCATACTTCCAGTACGACTCCAAGAAGACCGGCGGCGTCACAATCTCCCACCTGCGCTTTGGCGACGCCCCCATCCGCTCGCCCTACTACATCAACAAGGCTGACTTCGTGGCTTGCCACAACCCCAGCTACATCACCAAGGGCTTCCCGATCGTCAAGGACGTCAGGCCCGGCGGCACCCTGCTGATCAACTGCCAGTGGGACCTGGCCGAGCTTGAGCACCACCTCAAGGCCGACGCCAAGCGCTACATCGCCAAGAACGGCATCCAGCTCTACACCATCAACGCCATCGACCTGGCCGACCAGGTGGGCATGGGCAAGCGCACCAACACCATCCTCCAGTCGGCCTTCTTCTCGCTGGCCAAGGTCCTGCCCGAGGCTGACGCCCTCCAGTATATGAAGGACGCCGCCACCCACTCCTACCTCAAGAAGGGCCAGGACGTCGTCGACGCCAACCACCGCGCCATCGACGCCGGCGCCACGGCCTACAAGCGCATCGACGTGCCCGCCTCTTGGGCTGACGCCGTCGACGAGCCCGACACCCATGAGCTCGAGGGCCGTCCTGCCCTGGTCAAGATGGTCAAGGCCATCCTGGAGCCGGTCGACCGCATGGACGGCGATTCCCTGCCCGTGTCCGCCTTCGTGGACCATGCCGACGGCCAGTTCGAGCTGGGCGCCTCGGCCTACGAGAAGCGCGGCGTCTCCGTCGTCGTCCCCACCTGGGACGCCAGCAAGTGCATCCAGTGCAACACCTGCTCCTTCGTCTGCCCCCACGCCACCATCCGCCCCTTTGCCCTCACCGAGGACGAGGCCGCCGCGGCACCCGGGCAGGCCAAGCTCGTCGACGCCAAGGGCCCCAAGGCCAAGGGCATGAGATACGTCATCGCCATCTCCCCGCTCGACTGCATGGGCTGCTCGGTGTGCGTGAACCAGTGCCCCGTCCAGGCCCTGTCCATGGTGCCCGCCGAGAGCCAGCTGGACCAGCAGGAGGTCTTTGACTACTGCGTGGCCAAGGTGGCCGACAAGCCCGCCCTGGCCGGCCCCACCGTCAAGGACTCCCAGTTCAAGCGCCCCCTGCTCGAGTTCTCCGGCTCCTGCGCCGGCTGCGCTGAGACCTCCTACGCCCGCCTGGTGACCCAGTTCTTCGGCGACCACATGTACATCAGCAACGCCACCGGCTGCTCCTCCATCTGGGGCAACCCCGCCGGCGTCTCCCCCTACACCACCGACGCCGAGGGCCACGGCCCCGCGTGGAACAACTCGCTGTTCGAGGACAACGCTGAGCACGGCCTTGGCCTGCGCCTGGGCTACGAGGCCGTCCGCCGCACCCTGGTCGACCAGACCCGCGCGCTCGTCGCCACCGAGGGCATCTGCGGCAAGCTCAAGGCTGCGGGCGAGGCCTGGCTCGACGGCAAGGACAGCTCCCAGGACAGCAAGGCCCTGTCCGAGGCCTTCGTCGCCGAGC
The DNA here is from genome assembly GCA_964510125.1 of uncultured Coriobacteriaceae bacterium. Lineage (GTDB taxonomy): Bacteria > Actinomycetota > Coriobacteriia > Coriobacteriales > UMGS124 > CAIFEU01. The sequence continues at coordinate 208 of CAZEAF010000189.1, read as the reverse complement.
TGGAAAAGCACGCCGACAACGAGCTCTGCGCCAAGATTCTCGAGCGCCGCGACCACCTCACCAAGAAGAGCTTCTGGATCTTCGGCGGCGACGGTTGGGCCTACGACATCGGCTACGGCGGACTCGACCACGTGCTCGCCTCCGGCCAGGACGTCAACGTCTTCGTCTTCGACACCGAGGTCTACTCCAACACCGGCGGCCAGGCCTC
>CAZEAF010000188.1:0-2647 GCA_964510125.1 uncultured Coriobacteriaceae bacterium | reverse complement strand
GCCCGTGGTCGCCGGAAAAGCGGGCCGGTCGATTGGTCTCGTCCGGCCCGCCTGGGCAGTGCATATAGGGAGAACGGGCTGCTTCCCGGCCCGGCGGCACGCCCGGCCGGCCAGCCCGGCCCGCGCCCGCCCGACCCGGCCGGGGCCGCCGTTCTCGCCCGCTTACTCCTGGGGCAGGAGGCGCTGGGCAATCATGACGGCGTTGAGGGCGGCGCCACGCAGGAGCTGGTCGGCCACGACCCACAGGGCGATGCCCCTGTCGCCGGACACCGTGGCGTCGCGGCGGACGCGGCCGACAAAGGTGTCGAATGACCCCTGGTGCAGGGCCGGCATGGGGTAGACGTTGTTGGCCGGATCGTCCTCAAGGACCACATGCTCGCCCGAGGCCAGGGCCGCCTTGACGTCCTCCACGGACACGGCGCGGTCAAACTCGATGTTGATGCTCTCGGAGTGGCAGCGCAGCACCGGCACGCGCACGCAGGTGGGGGCCACCTCCACCTTGTCGTCGCCAAAAATCTTCTTGGTCTCGGCGACCATCTTCCACTCTTCTTTGGTGTAGCCCTCGGGCACGTCGTCCAGGTAGTCCCCGTCCACAAAGACATCGATGTGGGGGATGCAGTTGAAGGCAATCTGGTGCTGGAAGGCGCTAATCGTGAGCTCCTGGCCGTCGAGCAGCTCGCGGGTCTGGGCCTGGAGCTCGGCCATGCCCTTGGCGCCGGCGCCGGAGCAGGACTGGTAGCTGGACACGACGATGCGGTCGATATGGCCCAGCTTGCGCAGGGGATTCAGGGCCACCACCATCTGGATGGTCGTGCAGTTGGGGTTGGCGACGACGCCCGAGTGCCAGGCCAGGTCGGCCGCGTTGACCTCGGGGACCACCAGGGGTACGTCCTTCTCCATGCGGAAGGCGCTTGAGTTGTCAATCATGACGGCGCCGGCGTCCACCACGGCCTGGCGCATCTGCTTGGACACACCCGCGCCCGCGGAGAAGAGGGCGATGTCCACACCCTGGAAGCTCTCCGGGGTCATCTCCTGGATTTCAATCTCACCGCCGCGGAAGGGCAGCTTACTGCCGGCCGAGCGGGCTGAGGCCAGGGCGCGCACCTCACTTGTGGGGAAGTCGAGCCGCTCGAGGCAGGAGAGCATCTCGCGACCCACAGCGCCGGTCGCACCGGCCACAGCCACGACGGGCCGTGCGGGCATAGGCTTGTTCCAGCTCATCTACAACACCACCTTGACTTCTTGGGCGTTGCCCTCATCGTCCAGACCAAAGGCCGTGTGCAGGGCTTGCACGGCGGCCACGCACTCGTCTGCGTCCACGACTGTCGAGATGCTGATAGGCGAGGTGGAAATCATCGAGATGTTGATGTTCTTCTCGGCAAGAGCGTTGAACATCTTCGCGGCGACGCCCGGGTAGCTCTTCATGCCGGCGCCCACCAGGGAGACCTTGGCGATGTGGGTGTTAATCTCGACGCCCTCGCCACCAATCTTGCGGCAGAGGTCGGCCAGGGGCTCGGTCATCTTCTCGATGGAGTCGATGGAGGCGGTGAAGGAGATGTCCGTGAGGCCGTCGTGGCTGACGTCCTGAATGATGATATCGACGTTGACGCCCAGGTCGCTCAGGTGCGAGAAGACCGTGGCGGCGATGCCCGCGCGGTCGGGGACGTGGCGCATGGTGATCTTTGCCTGGGACAGGTCGTGCGCGATGCCGGAGATGACGACGCCCTCGCTGTAGTTAGCTTCCATACGGTCAGGAGCCTCCTCGATGATGGTGCCCTTGGAATCGGGCAGGAACGTGGAACGCGCGCGGATGACCACGCCGTACTTGCTGGCAAACTCGACGGCGCGAAGCTGGAGCACACTGGCACCGTTGGCCGAGAGCTCGAGCATCTCGTCGTAGGAAAGGCGGTCGATGCGGTGGGCCTTTGGGCAGATGCGGGGGTCGGCCGTGTAGACGCCGTCGACGTCGGAGTAGATCTCGCAGTAGTCGGCGCCCACAGCGGCGGCCAGAGCAACGGCCGTGGTATCGGAGCCGCCGCGGCCCAGGGTCGTGATTTCGCCGTAAGAGTTGATGCCTTGGAAGCCAGCGACGATGACGATTTTGTTCTCGTCCAGGTCCTTGTGCAGGCGGTCGACACCCACGATGGCGTCAATCTTGGCGCCGGTGTAGCGCTCGTCGGTCATGATGCCCACCTGCGCGCCGGTATGGCTGATGGCGCGGACGCCCAGGGCCTCCACGGCCATAGCGAGGACGGCGACGGAGACCTGCTCGCCGGTGGAGAGGAGCATGTCCATCTCGCGCGCGGGCGGGTCGGGGTTGACGCTGTGAGCGAGCTCGAGCAGGTGGTCGGTGTTGTCCCCCATGGCGGAGACGACGCACACAACCTGGTTGCCCGCGTTGTGGCGGCGGACCAGGCGCGCGGCGACGTTCTTGATGCGCTCCGGGGTGGCGACCGAGCTGCCGCCGAACTTGGCGACGACGAGTGCCATGTGCAGCCTTTCATGACGAGGATGGCAGGTATCCGGCCTGAGCGGCGTGCGCGGGGTGCCGGTCCATTCAGTATAGGAGCGGCCATGTTTCAGAACGTTGTCCACCCGGGGTACACATGCGAACGGTCGGATTCCTGCGAGAGGCGAGCGGGGGCGG
>CAZEAF010000187.1:0-2692 GCA_964510125.1 uncultured Coriobacteriaceae bacterium | reverse complement strand
CGGGCGCCTCGGGGCCCTTGCTCCGGCTGCTGGAAAAGGCAAAGGCCGCGGCCACGCCGCACAGGGCGCCAATCAGGATGGCGGGGCCGGATAGTCCCACCAGCTTGCAGACCATGACCGCCAGGACCGAGACTGCCACGGCCACGGCGTTGGAGGCCGACCGCTTTTGCATGCAGAGCAGGCAGATAAAGAGCGAGGTCATGGCAAAGGAGGCCAGGGCCGTGGGGACCGAGACCGCCTGGCCCACGACCACGCCGAGCACGTTGGCCGCCGCCCAGCTGGCCTGGGACCAGAGGTTGACGGCAAAGGCCCTGCGCACGTCCCACCCGCCGTTGTAAAAGCGCCCGTAGTTGACGCCAAAGCTCTCATCGGTCACCGTGGCTGCAAAAAAGACAGCCAACCGCCTGCTGATGCCACCGCAGAACTGGGAGAGCGAGGCTGCATAGAGCATCTGCCGGGTGTTGACCAAAGACACGCTGGTCACGATGGCTAGCAGGGGGTTGCCCGCCAGATACATGTTGGGGATCATGAACTGGCCGGCACCCGAGTAGAAGACCAGGGACAGGACCATGACCATCCACCAACTCATGCCAGCCGCGTCGGCAAGGATGCCGCAGGGAATGCCCAAGACGATGTAGCCGCCTATGATGGGCAGGGCGACGGAAAAGGACTGCCGCGCAATCTCTGCCCAGCCCAGCCGCACCGGATTGGGTTCGCTCATCTCGCTCCTCGAATACGCTCGTACCACCCCGTTTGCCGCAGGGCGCACGCGAGTGAGAACAGGGTGGCTTCTTGGGCTAGACTGGTCACAGGCACGTACGTCATAGGAGGTTTATTATGTCACGCTTGTCTGCAAACGCAACCGGCACGGGGCTTTCTGATTCCGCCAGCCCCGTCCAGGCCAAACCTTTGCACATCGGCTTCATCGGCTTTGGCAACATGGCCCAGGCCATCGCCCGCGGCCTGGTGGGGGCAGGCATCCCCGGCGAGACCATCCACGCCTGCGCCCGCGACTACGCCAAGCTCGAGCGGACCGCCGGCGAGGTCGGGGCCCTGGCCTACCGCAAGGCGGCCGAGGTTGTCCAAGCCTCCGACCTGATTTTTGTGGCCGTTCAACCCCAGGTCGTGGGCGACGTCCTCTCCTCCGTGGCCGCCGATTTGGCCGGCAAGGTGGTCGTCTCCATAGCCTGGGACGTGCTCTTCGAGGACCTAGGCCAGATGCTGCCCGAAGGCACAGCCCACCTGTCCGCCATCCCCAACATCCCTGTGAGCGCGGGCGCCGGCGCTTGGCTGTGCGAGGACACGCACAACCTGTCTGACGACCAGCTCCAGACCGTCGTCAGCCTCATGGAGTCCTGCGGCAAGGTCTACTTCGTGCCCGGTCGCCTCATGGGCACCGCGGGCGTCGTCACCTCCTGCGGCCCGGCCTTCGCCTCCCTGTTCGTAGAGGCCCTGGGCGACGCTGCGGTCAAGCACGGCCTGCCCCGCGGGTTGGCCTACCGGCTGGCCTCCCAGATGATTGCGGGCTCGGGCGAGCTGCTCGAGAGCACCGGTATGCACCCGGCTCAGCTCAAGGACGCCGTCTGCTCGCCCGGCGGGGCCACTATCCGCGGCGTGGCCCAGCTCGAGGGTTGCGGCCTTCGAGACGCGGTCATCCGCGCCACCGACGCAGTCATTGGTTAGAGAGGAACAACATGAAGGTCGCCGTTCTCGCCGACAAAGCCACCTACCAGCATGCCCTGCCCGGAAACGCCCAGCTTGACGACCCCGACGTTGTCTTTTTGGGCCGTACCGCAACCAACGACCAGATTGTGGCAGCCTGCCCCGACGCCGAGGTCCTGCTCTTTGACGCCATCGCCCACATCGACGCGGACCTAATCTCCCGCCTACCCCGCCTGCGCCTGCTCAACTCCGAGGGCGTGGGCTTCGAGGGGATTGACCTTGCCGCCGCCACCGAGCGCGGGGTCTTTGTCTGCAACAACCCCGGGGGCAACGCGGGAGCCGTGGCCGAGCAGACCATCCTGCTCATGCTGGCCCTTCTGCGCCGGCTGGTGACGGGCGACGCCGCAGTGCGGGCCGGCCAACAGATGAAGGTCAAGGTGAGCGCCCTGCAGACCGGCTGGGTCCACGACCTGGCCGACTGCACGGTGGGCCTGCTGGGCATAGGGTCGATTGCCCAGGCGACGGCCAAGCGCCTGGCCGCCTTCGGCACCAGGGTCCTCTACTGGTCCCGCCACCGCCGCAGCCCCGACCAGGAGGCGGCCCTGGGCCTGACCTATGCCCCGCTCGACGACCTGCTGGCCCAGAGCGACATCGTGAGCGTGCACCTCGCCTCCACGCCCCAGACCCGCGGCCTGGTGGACGGGGCCTTCCTGGCCAAGATGAAGCCGACCGCCTACCTGGTCAACACCTCGCGCGGCGAGCTGGTGGACAGCGCAGCCCTGGCCGCGGCCCTCGAGGCGGGCACCATAGCCGGGGCCGGCCTGGACACCGTGGCGCCCGAACCGGTCCTGGCCGACAACCCCCTGCTCAACATGGGCGAGGAGGCCGCCAGTCACGTGGTTTTCTCGCCCCACATCGGCGGCATCACCCAAGGCAGCATGCGCCGTATGCAAGAGCATATGTGGGACAATGTGGCCCGTGTGGCCCGCGGCGAGCGGCCCGACGGCATCGTGAACGGCCTCTAAGGCCT
>CAZEAF010000186.1:0-2707 GCA_964510125.1 uncultured Coriobacteriaceae bacterium | reverse complement strand
ACATACACAATCGTGTCGTACGCATCGTCTTTGGTGAAGAGGTGATAAACAGTGTTGCCCTCAGTGTCCACACCGGTCACCGTGAGGGTGCCGTCGGCCACCTTGGCCTCAACGCCCTCGGCCTTCTGCGTGCGGTCCTCGTCCAGGTAGACCTCGACTGCGCCCTCGAAGGCCTGCGGCGCATACTTGGGCGCGTCGCCCTCGGCATAGGCACCGTAGCAAGGGGTCGAGACGGTCCCGCCGTCCACCTCTGCCTGGCTTGCCACAAAGACATACTGGTTCAGGGCCAGCATCCCGGTCAGGTCGATGGCAGCGCTCTGCATGCCGCCGGCACCGCCGCCGTCGGGGGCTCCGCCCGCGTCACCAGGAGCGCCGCCCGCCTCGTCGGGCCCGCCCGCACCTGCGGGGGCATCGCCCGCGCCGTCGGCGGGAGGCTCGGCGGCAAAGGCCGTGCCCGCGGCAAGGGCGGCCGCCGCCGCGGTCGCACCCACGACAAAGGAGCGCCTGGTCACTTTCGAGTCCACAATCGAATCGCTCATGCCTCAATCCCTTCTTGTGTCTGACCAACCATACGCCCATGACGATAGAGCTCGTCGCGCGGGGCGTATCGCCCGATAGAGGTGAAGTCTCCTGAAATCCCTTAAGGTTGCTCGCAATGGCTGGAAGCCGGGCAGGTTGGCGCACGGCAACCCCCCTGCACGGGAAGCGTGAATTCACCCGTTTGTGGCGAGGTAGTCATCGAATGATAGACAATGATAGAAGATGTCATTCCCGCAGGCAGCAGATGCAGTAGATGCGGGTAGGCGGCAGAGCGCCGCTTTCAGGCACACTCTCCCTGCCCCATCCCTTCGCCTAGCCGCCCCAAGGAGAAGCGCCATCTGAAGGGAGCTGGTTTTTATGGCAGAAAGCATCACCCGTCGCTCATTCGTCGCCGCCGCGGCAGCCGGTGCCGGCGCGGTCGCAGCAGCCGGGGCCCTGGCCTCGACGGCTTCCGCAGCCGAGCAAGAGCCTGAGGCCGCGGCCGGCAGCGAGATTGCTATCGGTGTGCCGGTCGATGCGCCCGACGCCACCGAGGAGGCCGACATCGTGGTCGTGGGCTCGGGCATCGGCGGCTTCTTCGCGTCGATGATTGCCAAGGAGCAGGACCCGGACGCCGTCGTCATCATGCTGGAGAAGAACTCCCTGCTGGGCGGCTCCACCAACATGGCCGAGTGCAACGGCCCGCAGGCAAACGCCACTGAGGAGGAGGCGCGCCTGCAGGGTTACCAGTCCGCGTCCAACACCAACTTCATCGCCAACTCCATCCTCCACTACGAGCGCCTGCGTGAGGCCGGCGACAACGCCGACTGGCTCTTTGGCAAGCATGCCTGCGGCTGGTACCGGTCCGGCGTCGTCTTCTACGAGGGCGGCAACGGTGCCTCTGCCATCGCCAAGTTGACCCCCGAGGCCGAGGAGCTGGGCGTCGACATCCGCACCGACTCCCGCGCCTTCGCCCTGGTCGTGCCCGATCCCTACACCGTCACCGGCATCCAGTACGTCGACGCCGACGGCAAGGTGACCCAGATTGACGCCAAGGCGGTCATCCTAGCCACGGGCGGCATGTCCACCAACAAGGAGCTCCTGGCCCAGTACTCCAGCCAGGACATGAACAAGACCATCGGCTGGGGCTCCGGCCAGGACGGCGACGGCCAGGTCATGGCCGAGCAGACCGCCCACGGCCGCGCCAACCACCTCACGGTCGACTCCCTCTTCAACAACGTGGGCGACGGCGAGGAGAGCCTCTCCTACAGCTCGCCGCTGGGCGTCGCCGGCACCATGCAGTACAGCGACCTCTTTGTGAATGAGTACGGTATCCGCTTCGCCGACGAGTCCGCAGGCGGCGCGCTGGGCACCTCTCAGAGCGGCAAGCTCATCGAGAGCCAGGGCTACGTCTTCTCCATCCTCGACCAGTCCGCCATCGACAAGTACGAGGCCGGCGGCTGCTCGCGTCACTACTCCGGCTTTGCCGATGCCTGCGTGGGCAACCCCATCGACCTGCAGACCGAGCTGGATGAGAACGCCGACAAGTCCTACATCTACAAGGCCGACAGCATCCAGGAGCTGGGCGAGCTCATCGCCGAGAACGTCCCGACCTTCGTTGTGGACGACTTTGTGGCCGAGATTGATAAGTACAACGGCTACTGCGAGTCCGGTGTCGACGCCGACTACGGCAAGTCAGCCGACTACCTGTGGTCTGTGACGACGGCGCCCTTCTACGCCCTGCAGGTCGTGTCCGGCATGCTCAACACCTCCGGCGGCATCCGCATCGACCGCAACGCCGAGGTCTGCGACTCCCGCAGCGAGCCCATCAAGGGCCTGTTCGCGGCCGGCGTCTGCACGAGCGGCTGGGACGGCGAGGTCTACGGCGGCGGCACCTGCCAGTCCGTCGGCATGTGGGCCGGCTCCAAGGCTGCCCGCTACGTCCTCGAGAACTACTTGGGCGTCAAGGTGGCCGACAACTGGATGGGCGATGTGAGCGTCCAGGATCAGGCTGGCGGGGCCAGCGGCGGCGACGCTGCTCAGGGCGGCGAGGCGGCTCTGGGCGATATGTCCGCCGAGGCCCCTGCCGACGCCTCGGCCGATGCTCCGGCTGACGCCCCTGCCGACGCTCCGGCTGACGCCTCTGCCGACGCCCCGGCGGAGCAGGCGTAGAGTGAGCAGGCTGGCA
>CAZEAF010000185.1:0-2709 GCA_964510125.1 uncultured Coriobacteriaceae bacterium | reverse complement strand
GCCTTGCGCGCCATCAGCTCGCTGCGCATGCGCTCGGCGGTGGCCAGGGTGACGTAGGGCACGCGGACCGCCCTGTTCTGCGAGCCGCCCGCGCTGTCCACCGTCACCGTGCACACGCCGGCCACCCGCTGCACGATGCCGGCCCGGTGGTTGACCGACTGCACGCGGACATAAGGAAGATGCACCTTGCGTTTCACAAAGATGCCCGAATAGACGCTGAATTCCTTCTCGTCAAAGACAAACCAAAGGTTGCGATAGGCAAGCGTGTAAACGACCACCATCAGGACGAGGACGAGGACAAAGACCAGCGCCAGCCCCAAGACCACGGCTACGGGCCCCGACATGCCCCAGAAGGTCGGGATGTCCCCTGCCAGCTCGGGATCGGCCAGCATCGCGACCAGCGCGTCGACATTGCCCAGGACCAGCACGACAATCACGGCCAGGCTGGCGGTGAGGGGGCCCAGCCAGATGTAGCTCGTGTGCACGCGGTAGCGCCTGCCCGTCTCAAAGGTGCTGGGAAGCTGCCGCTCGCCCATCTCCTACACGTCCTCTCGGGCAATGCGGGCCAGCTCGGCGGCACGATCGCGCAGCTGGTCGGCCTCGTCCATCGCCAGGCCGGGAATCTCGTGCTCCTCGGCTGCCGTAGAGACGGTCACGGACGCCAGGCCGAAGAGGCGCAGGACCGGGCCCTGTCGCGTGTCGGTGTTCTGCACGCGGATGAAGGGGATGGTGTAACGGCGTCGCCAGATGATGCCGCGGGCGATGTCGAGGTAGTCGTCGGTGAGCTCGTAGCGCCAGCGGGCGTAGCGGATGGGCGGCAACACCAGCAGGAACAGGGCCATGAGCACGAGATAGGCAGCAATGGCGATGACGAGGAGGACCGTGAGGAGGCCTGTCTGGCTACCCCCTTGCGCCCCGACCTCGCCGCGCACGACAGCCAGGGGGACGATAACAATCAGGGCGCACAGCGTGACCCAGATGCCGTCGTTCAGGCGCCAGACGTTTTTGACCTTGGGGTCGAGCTTGTTCGCGGGCATTGCCTTCATCGGTTCCCCCCTTTGGCGAGCGGTCTCTCCCAACTCGCTGCCGATTTGTCAATCTGCGGACCGTCTTCGCGGCCCCTCCCCACGGCACCCGGTCCCCGGCCGGCTCGCGACCTCGCGTCCCGTGCCCATCATGTGCTTGCCATCATACATAGTGACATGTTAAGCGACAAGTGCTCAGATTCGCCGCCAGTGGGGTACAGACAGACAACCGGATGGTCCACGACGACCGCCCTCGGGAACGCCCGGGCGCCCGGCCTCCCCGCCGACCCGCGCCCCGCCCGATGCCACCGACCGCCACTGGAAGCCAAAGGGGGACCCATGCCCAACCTGCCCGACACTCCCTACATCGACCAAGTCCAGCCGCGCCGCGAGCGCGTTGGCAGACTGGTACGTCTCAGCCACTCCACCGCCTTTGCTGCGGCCATCATGCTCCTTGCGGCCCTGGCCTCGCTGATTATCGCCAACACCCCGGCTCACGAGGGCTTCAGCGCCTTTTGGGACACCGAGCTCACCGTCAGCCTGGGCGCTGCGTCTGCCGGCATCTCCCTGCTCCACATCGTGAACGACGTCCTTATGGCCGTCTTCTTCCTGCTGGTAGGCCTGGAGATTAAGTACGAACTGGTGGCCGGCGAGCTGACCGACCCCCGCAAGGCCGCGCTGCCGGTCATCGCGGCGGCGGGCGGGGCCCTGGTGCCCATGCTCATCTACCTGGCCCTGAACGCCGGCAAGGTCACGTCGGGCGGCTGGGGCGTCCCCATGGCCACCGACATCGCGTTTGCCCTGGGCATCCTGGCCCTGCTCGGCAGCCGCGTGCCCGTGGGCCTCAAGGTCTTCCTGAGCACCCTGGCCGTGGCCGACGACATCATCGCCATCGTGGTTATCGCCGTCTTCTACGGCCACTCCCCCGACCTGCTCATGCTGACCCTGGCGGCTGTCTGCGTGGCCGCCCTCCTCGTGCTGGGCCGCTGCCACGTGTATGCGTTGGCGCCATATCTGCTGGTAGGATGCCTGCTTTGGTTCTTTGTCTTCCTCTCGGGCGTGCATGCGACCATCGCTGGCGTCCTGCTGGCGCTCACCATCCCCTGCCGCACCAACGTGTCCGTCGGGCAGTTCGCCAGCTGGACGGCCGAGGAGATTGACCGTGCCCGCGGCCACCTGGACCCCGCCGAGCCGGTCGTGGGCCAGCACGAGTTCCTGCAGACCGTTCACGGCATCGAGCGGGTCTCCCACCACGTGTCCCCGCCGGCCACCCGCCTGACCCGCGCCCTGCACCCCTGGGTCTACTACCTGATTCTGCCGCTCTTCGCCCTGGCCAACGCCGATGTCTCGCTCGCGGGCTTCAGTCTGGCCGACGGGGCCACCATGGCCGCCTTCCTGGGCATCATGCTCGGCCTTGTCATCGGCAAACCGGTGGGCGTCATGCTCACGAGCCTGGTGCTGGTCAAGACCAAGCTGGTAGAGCTGCCCCGCGGCGTCACCTGGTCGCACATGCTGGGAGCTGGGCTTTTGGCGGGGGTCGGCTTTACCATGGCCATCTTTGTGGCCAACCTGGCCTTCGTCGACCCCGGCTATGTGGGCGCCGCCAAGGCAGGCATCCTGGCCGCCTCCCTCGTCTCGGGCGTCGTGGGCTTCTTGGTCCTCAGGCGCGCCTGCGCCAAGGGCG
>CAZEAF010000184.1:0-2712 GCA_964510125.1 uncultured Coriobacteriaceae bacterium | reverse complement strand
TAGAGGCGCCGGCGACCGAGGGGGTCGTCGCCGTACTCGTCAGGCGTGGCGTCGGCGATGACGATGCGGTCAAACTCCAGGCCCTTGGCCAGGCCCAGGTCGAGCAGGACCACGCCCTCGTCGGGCAGCTCGGACCCGTCGGACAGGGGGGCGGGAGCCTCGTCGCCCATGAGGGCGGCCAGGGCCTTGCCCAGCCAGACGGCCCGCCGCCGGTTGCCCACCACGACGGCGCCCAGGCCCTCCTCCTCGCGCATGTCCCGGATGCGGCGGGCGACCTCAGCCACCAAGGCGTCAGCGTCCTCGCAGGTCAGAACCTCAGGCGCCAGGCCCGGCGGCTGCACGGAGGACACGGCAAAGCGCTCCTCGTCGGGCAGGAGGCTGGCAAAGAGCGCCGTGATTTCGGGCGAGGACCGGTAGGAGGTCAGAAGGCGGCACTCGTCCACCTCGCCCGCCCTGGCAAAGACGTCGCGGATGCGGCCAAAGGGGACCGTGCCCTCGCGGATAGCCTGGTTGGGGTCGCCCAGCAGGAGGAAGTGGGCCCGGGAGAAGTAGCGGACGAGGACCATGAGCTGGGCTTCGGTGTAGTCCTGCACCTCGTCGACCATGACGAAGCGGGCGTCGGTGTCCACGTGCCCGGTCAGGGCCATCTTGAGGTAGAGGTACTCGGTGGCCGAGAGGTCGGCCTTGCCCAGCAGGCGCATGCCGACGCGGTCGAGGTGCAGCCAGGCCCCGTCCTCGATAGCCTCGAAGGCCGGCTGGCAGATGCAGTCCAGGTAAGTACGGGCCCGCTCGACGAACTCCTCTTCGGTCAGGGGGTCAGCGATGTCGCCTAGGATGGCGGCCCGGTCGTTGTCATCCAAGGCCAGGAGCTCATCGTGGACGGCGTCCTCGTGTGCCAGCTGCTCGATGCGCCTCTCCAGCTTCTCGCGCAGGTCCTCCTCCACCAGGACCGCCGCCCGGGGCCAGGCCGCCTTGGCCCGCCAGTGCTGGACCGACTTCCAAATCTGCTGGACAGTCAGCAGGTGGTGGGTGCCCACGTCGATGGGCCGCATGTCTTCGCGCTCGACCGCGAGCTGGGGGGCCTCGGCGTCGATGCGCGTGAGGACCTGGGGCTCCACGTTGGCGCCCAAGCCGCGGTCGGTCGCGCCCAGACGGTCCACCAGCTGGGCAAAGGTCAGGGCCCGGGGGTTCTTCTCGCCAAGCTGGGGCAGGACGTCCCAGATATAGCGCTCAAAGACCCGGTTGGGCGTTATGAGCCAGACCCTGTCGGCCGAGAGGGAGGCGCGGTCCTGGTAGAGCAGGTAGGCGATGCGCTGGAGCATGACGGAGGTCTTGCCGCTGCCGGCCACGCCCCGCACCAGCAAGGTCGGCACATCGGCATGGCGGATGACCTCGTTTTGCTCGGCCTGGATGGTGGCGGTGATGGCCTGGAGCCTGGCCGTGCGGTGCTGGGAGAGCGAGGCCAAAAGCATGGGATCCTGGATGGCCACTGTGGTGTCGAAAAAGGACAGGAGCCTCCTGCCCTCAATCTCGTACTGGCGGCGGGCCTTGAGGTCGACCTGCACCGTGCGCCCGTTGGCCTCGTAGGTCATGGGGCCGGACTTCTGGCTGTAGTAGGTCTCGGCCACAGGCGAGCGCCAGTCCACGACGATGGGCCGGCGACGGTCGTCGGTGGCGCCGGCGCTTCCCAGGTAGATGTCGCGCGGGCCGGGCCGGCCGGGGAACTGGAGGGTGACCTTGGCGAAATAGGGCTTCTGCAGCAGAAGGCTGACCCGGCGCAGCGTCTCCGCGTCCATGTCGACGGAGATGTTGAAGCCCTCGACGACGTTGTTCATGACGGCGTACTCGGCCAAGGTCTCGATGGAGGCCGAGTCGTCCGCAAAGTCGCAGGTCAGCTGCCCGTCCATGTCGCTCTTGTAGGCCCGGGCCTCCTGGAGGTTGGCCTCGATGCGGTCGGCCAGCTGGCGGGCCATGGCCTCGAGCTTGTCGTAGGTCTCGTCCAGGTGGGCCTGCTCGGCCGCGAACTCCCCGTCCTGCACCGGTGCGTCGTTCATGCTCAAACCCTGTCTGCACGCGGCGGCGTGCGTCATCGTTTGCGTGACTTATGTGTTCGGACCACTGTAGCAGGGCGTCCACACCCCACTTGCCGACGAGGGGCACCACGCTTCGAAACGGCATATGCAAGCCAGGGTACAGGCGTTAGGATAGAAATTTGAGCATGGCACTTGTAGTTGAGCACGACACGTGAAGTCGAGCAAAGAACCTACATTCCATAGGGAGGGAAGGTCTTTATGACCACGAGATCGTTCAAGTCGATGGACGGCAACACCGCGGCGGCGCATGTCTCCTATGCCTTCACCGAGGTGGCTGCCATCTACCCCATCACCCCGTCGAGCCCCATGGCCGATTATGTCGACCAGTGGTCCGCGCAGGGCCGCGAGAACATCTTTGGGACCACGGTTAAGGTCGCAGAGCTTGAGTCCGAGGGCGGCGCCGCCGGCGCGGTCCACGGCTCCCTGGGGGCGGGCGCCCTCACGAGCACCTACACGGCCTCGCAGGGCCTGCTCCTCATGATTCCCAACATGTACAAGATTGCCGCCGAGGGCCTGCCCGGTGTCTTCCACGTGAGCGCCCGCTGCGTAGCGACCCACGCCCTCAACATCTTCGGCGACCACTCCGACGTCATGGCCTGCCGCCAGACCGGCTTTGCCA
>CAZEAF010000183.1:0-2728 GCA_964510125.1 uncultured Coriobacteriaceae bacterium | reverse complement strand
GCGGGGACCTCGCCAGCTGCCCTGTTCTCGTCCGACATCCCGCCTCCCCCGCCCCGTTGCCCTCCTTGGTGGGCATTATCGCGCAAGGAGACGCACGCCCGTCCCATATCCCGTCCCCTTTACAAGTCCCCCGCATCCGTATAAGCTCTGTAGTTACATATCTGTTCAGGGCGAGGTGGAAGTCCTCACTGGCGGTATGTCCGCGCGCAGCCCCGGGTTTGAGCCTGGGTGCCAAGGCGCGGGCGAGCCCGCAAGCGCATGTGCCGCGCCCCCTGTCCTCGGGAAAGGTTCTCGCAGGCAGGGTGGCAGGAAGCGCCGCATGTCGCCGAACCGGTGGGATACCGGTGCCAACGGTCACAGTCCGGATGGAAGAACAGAGTCTTGTCTCCCCACGAGGCAAGGCCCTAAGCCCGCTCGTTGTGCGGGCCAAAGGCCTGCACGCCCGAAGGGAGACGTGGGAACATGGCAACTGCAACCAACTCCAACCGGTGGGACACCAAGACCATGGTGACGATGGCCCTGCTCGCGGCCATTGCCGCCCTGCTGGCCTTTATCGAGGGCGGTAACTTCGGCGGTTTTCTCGACTACGATGCCTCCTTTGTGCCCGCGGTCATCGGCGGCTTCCTCTTCGGCCCGGTGCCCGGCACGGTCATTGGCGTCGTCTCCTGGGTCATCCACGGCCTGGTCAAGGCTGATTTCTGGGGCACGGTCATGAACGTGGCCTGCGTCATCTTCTACGTCGTGCCGGCCGCCCTCATCTACCGCAAGAGCCCCGACGTCAAAGGCGGCGTCATCGGCCTGGTCGTGGGCTCCGTTTGCACCGTCCTCGTCATGATCCTGGCCAACCTAATCGTTACCCCCATCTACACCGGCATGCCCACCTCTGCCGTGGCCGAGCTCATCGTGCCGCTTCTCCTGCCCTTCAACGTGGTCAAGGCCGCGGTCAACTCCGTGCTGGCCGGCATCCTGTACATCCCGGTCTCCAAGATGGTGAGCCCCTCCAAAGAGCAGGCCAAGTAAATGAGAAAAGCGCAGGTCAAGGCAGGTCAGGCGCCATCCACGCAGCCAGACGGGCCGCTTGAGGGGACCGGCCAGGCCGACGCCCGGCCCTCGGCTGCCGCCTTTTCGGGCGACCCCGTCGTGTTCGACCACGTGACCTATGAGTACGCCTCGGGCGTCAAGGCTATCGACGACCTGTCGCTCACCATCCACCGGGGCGAGTACGTGGCCGTCGTGGGGCCCAACGGGTCTGGCAAGTCAACCCTCGGCAAGCTGGTCAACGGCCTTTTCGTCCCCGACCAGGGCACGGTTAGCGTCATGGGCCTGGACACCTCCGAGGAGGAGAACCGCCTGGAGATTCGCCGCAGCGCCGGCCTGGTCTTCCAGAACCCCGACGACCAGATAATCACCTCGCTTGTGGGCGACGACGTGGCCTTCGGCCCCGAGAACCTGGGACTTCCCGCCGAGGAGGTCCTAGCCCGCGCGGCCGACGCCCTGTCCCAGGTGGGCATGGCCGGCTCCGAGCGGCGCGAGACCTTCGGCCTGTCCGGCGGCCAGAAGCAGCGCGTGGCCATCGCCGGCATCCTGGCCATGCACCCCGACCTGGTGGTGCTGGACGAGCCGGGCGCCATGCTGGACCCCCGCGGCCGCCGCGGCATCATGCGCGTGTCGCACGAGCTCAACGACCGTGGCGTGACCGTCGTGCTCGTGACCCACTTCATGGAGGAGGCCATGGCGGCCAGCCGTGTGGTGGTCGTCGACCGCGGGCGCGTGGCCATGGATGGCGCCCCCTCCGAGGTTTTCGTCCAGCACGAGTGTCTGCGCGACCTGGCCCTGGACGAGCCCTTCACGGTCAAGCTCACGGCAGCCCTGCGCGAGCGCGGCCTCTACGCCCCCTACACCATCGACGAGGACGAGCTGGTGAGATCCCTGTGCCGCTGACCTTTGAGGACGTCTGCTACACCTATGGCTCCGCCGACGACAAGGACGCCCGGCTGGCCTTGGACCATGTGAGCTTTGAGATCCCGGATGGCCAGTTCGTGGGCGTCATCGGCCACACGGGCTCGGGCAAGTCCACCCTTATCCAGCACATGAACGGCCTGCTCCAGCCCTCATCCGGCCGGGTCCTGGTGAACGGGCTCGACCTGGCCGCGCGGTCCAGCCGCCACAAGGTCCGCCGCCAGGTTGGCATCGCCTTCCAGTACCCCGAGTACCAGCTCTTTGCCTCGACGGTCGAGGAGGACGTGGCCTTTGGCCCCGCCAACCTGGGCCTTCCTGCCGACGAGGTTGCGCGGCGGGTGCACGCGGCCATCGAGCGGGTTGGCCTGGACTATGACGACGTGGCCAAGCGCAGCCCCTTCCACCTGTCGGGCGGTCAGCAGCGCCGCGCGGCCCTGGCAGGCATCCTGGCCATGGAGCCGCAGGTCCTGGTCTTGGATGAGCCCATGGCCGGCCTGGACCCCCACGGCCGCGACGCCATCCTGGGCATGGTCCGCAGCCTGCATGAGGACGGCCTGACCATCGTCATGGTGTCCCACTCCATGGAGGACGTGGCCGAGAACGCCGGGCGCGTCTTGGTCATGGACCACGGCAAGCTGCTCATGGACGGCAGCCCCGAGCAGGTTTTCTCCCAGGGTGAGGATCTCTACCGCATCGGCCTGGACGTGCCGCAGGCCATCCGGTTCGAGCGCAAGCTGGCCGCGGCGGGCCTGGACCTGGAGGGTGACCT
>CAZEAF010000182.1:0-2777 GCA_964510125.1 uncultured Coriobacteriaceae bacterium | reverse complement strand
CCCTTGCTAATTCACCAGGTTGATGGGGCTCCCTGCAAGGTAGGCTTTCACATTCTCGCAGGTCGTGTCCATAATCCGCTGGCGGGCCTCCCTTGTGGCCCAGGCGATGTGCGGGGTGATGACGCAGTTCTTCGCCCGCAGCAGGGGGTTGTCGCTGCGGATGGGCTCCTCGCCCACGACGTCCAGGCCGGCCGCCGCGACTTTGCCGCGGTCCAAGGCGTCGGCCAGGTCCTGCTCGACGATGAGGGGGCCGCGCGCGCTGTTCAAGATTATGACGCCGTCCTTCATCTTTGCGATTGTGTCCTTGTTGATGATGCCGCGGGTCGAATCAAACAGCGGGCAATGGAGGGCGACGACGTCCGACTGCGCGAGCAGGGTGTCCAGGTCGACGTAGGTGGCGACGGCCTTCCCCGCCTCGCTGGCATGAGGGCTGTGGGCCAGGACACGCATGCCGAGAGCCCGGGCGATCGTGCCGGTCTTTTGGCCGATTCTGCCAAAGCCGATGATCCCCATGGTCTTCCCGGCCAGCTCCACCTGCGGGTATTCCCAGTAGCAAAAGTCCCGGCTCCTCTCCCACCCGCCCTCCTTCACGGTCTGGTCGTGATGGCCCACGTGGTGGCAGACCTCGAGCAATAGGGCGATGGTGAACTGGGCGACGGTGTCCGTGCCGTAGGCCGGGACGTTGGAGACGGCGATTCCCCGCTCGCGGGCGTAGGCGACGTCGACCACGTTGTAACCGGTGGCCAGGATGCCGATGAAGCCGAGGCCCGGGCAGGCGTCGATGACCTCCCTGTCGATGGGGGTCTTGTTGGTGAGCACGACCTCCGCGTCGCCGATGCGCCGGACGACCTCCCCCTTGTCGGCGGCCGGCGTCCGGTCGTAGACGGCCAGGTCCCCCAGGGCGGCGATGTCATCCCAGCTCAGGTCCCCCGGGTTCTCCGCATGCCCGTCCAGCACCACGATTCTCATCGGTCGACTCCCCTCATCCCGTCGCAGGCGCGCTCGCACCTCCGGCCATGTCGGCTCCGTCCCAGGGGCATGGAGGCGGCAGGGCCGTTCGCGCGCTCTTACGTCAGGAGGACGCCCCGGCAATCTCCCACAAGCCGACAGGATATACTCCAGCCAACGTGCGATACTGTTGTGCGGGATTGTACACAAAGGAGGGGCCGTGAAGCCGATATCGACGTCGACGTTCTCGTTCGAGGAGCTGGTCGGCGGCGGCTGCGTGTACGTCGACAAGACGCAATACCTGTACAGGCTGGTCAGCGCTCCCCGGGCGCAGGTCTTTTGCGCGCGGCCGCGGCGCTTCGGCAAGTCGCTCGTGGTCTCGACCCTCGAGGCAATCTTTCAGGGCAGGCGTGAGCTCTTCCGCGGGCTTGCCATCGACGACAAGGGTTACGGCTGGGAGTCCTATCCCGTCGTCCACCTGGATATGGCCTCTGCCTACTGCGCGACGCAGAAGAACCTGGACGACTGGCTCATGATGCGCCTGCGCAGCGTCGCCGATGAGTACGGCGTCCCCCTTATGCAGGGCGTCTCCGCCCCGATTGCCTTCGACAGCCTGATCGACAAGCTGTACGACCTCTCCGACCATACCGCCGGCGCCGACGCGGGAGCGGGCAGGGGCGTCGTCTTGCTGGTGGACGAATACGACAAGCCCCTCACCGACAACATCGGGCGCCCGAGCATCCCGGGCGTGCGCGAGGAATTGGAAGGTTTTTATCAGGTCATCAAAGCAAAGGAGCCGAAACTCAGGTTTACCCTTATCACTGGTATTACAAAATTTAGCCAGATGTCAATTTTCTCAAAACTCAACAATCTCGTCGATATCAGCATGGACCCCTCGTACGCCTGCATGTTCGGCTATACCCAGGCCGAGCTGGAACATAACTTTGCCGAGCACATCGACGCTGCGGTGGCGGCAGGGGCGAAGGGACCGGACGGAGCACGCCTAGGGCGTCAGGACGTGCTTGCGGAGCTCAGGGCCCGCTACGACGGGTTTTGCTTCCATCCTGACGCCGAGACCGTGTACAACCCCGTCTCGGTTGGCAAGTATTTCAGCGAGGGCTACCAGCTGCGTAATTACTGGTATGCGACAGGCACGCCGTCATTGTTGGTGCAGCTTGCCCGCAGGCAGCCGCTCTATCTGTCAGACCTCAGCAGCCTCGTGGCCTCCGACACCGACCTGAACTCCTTTGACATCGAGGACTTTGCGGGGCCGCACTTTAGCCGCGAGGACCTGGTGGAGCTGCTGCTGCAGGCCGGCTATCTCACCATCGGCGGCTGGGGACGGGGGTTTGGCACAGGCGAGCTGGTCTACCGGCTGCGCTATCCCAACGAGGAAGTGGCCAGCTCTTTCGAGCAGCTGCTGGTTACCGCCTATACCGGGCACTCCACGTCGACGCCTTACGTACAGCGGATTCTAGAGGCGGCATGGCGCGGCGACACCAAGCGACTGATGGACGTGCTGCAGGGCTTCTTCGCCGACGTGCCGTATACGACGGAGCGGCAGAACGAGGACCACTTCAAGACGGTCATCTACTGCATCTTCAAGCTCAGCGGGATGGATGTGCGCGTTGAGGAGGCGACCAACGTCGGCCGTATCGACGCTGTGCTGGATGCCGGCGCCCACCTGTACATCATCGAGCTCAAGCTGGGAAAGTCGGCCGAGGTGGCAGCCTCGCAGATAGAGGCGCTCGGATATGCCCAAAAATACCAGCTGGCCGCCCGGGAAAAGGGGCAGCAGGTTCATCGCCTGGGCATCGACTTCTCCGTGG
>CAZEAF010000181.1:1594-2802 GCA_964510125.1 uncultured Coriobacteriaceae bacterium | reverse complement strand
CGGCCCAGCGAGCGAGAAGGGGCGGACGCCATGGCCTACAAATTCAACGCCGGGCTTATCAAAGTGGACGGGACCGACGACCAGCCCGACTGGAAGGGTGTCGCCGCCCGCCTCAACTTCGCCTCCAACGTGTTTGGCCTGCACATCAAGACCATGCCCGCAATCCGCAACAGTTCCGGCGGCTGGGACGTGCCCTTTCTCACCGCCAACGAGGAGGGTAGCGAGGAACCCTCCGACACCATCGGCAAGAGCTGCGGATATTGCGTCTCCAACTACAAGCGCATCGACGTGGCCAAGGTGGGCGTGGACTGCCTGCGCGAGCTGGAGCAGATTGTCTCCGACGAGCCCCGCACCATCCGGCCAACCGACTTCGAGCAAGCAGAGTCTCCCGACCTCTCGGCCAACCCCGCCGCCGCCTTTGATGGCCTCATCGGCCTGACCCCCCAGCGCGACCAGCTCATGAAGGTGGCCAACCTGGTGGCCAAGCGCGGTCCCGGCGTCATCGACAGCATGCACATGGTCTTCTACGGCAACCCCGGGACCGGGAAGACCGAGTTCGCCAGCCGTTTTTGCTCGTACACAGACGCCATCGGCGTGACCGACGGGAGCCACCGCTTCGTCAAGGCCGGCGAGGCGGACATTGTCGCCCGCTACGTGGGCCATACGGCGCCCAAGGTCAAAGCCCTGGTCGCGAGAGCCCTGGGCGGGGTCCTCTTCATCGACGAGTTCTACTCCGTGGCCTCCTGCCCCCACTTCGGCCAGGAAGCCGTTGACGCGCTGGTCGACCAGCTCGACGCCCACCGCCACGAGTTCGTCTGCATCGTGGCCGGCTACGAGGAGGACCTGGAGGACGTCTTTGCCATGAACCCCGGCCTGCGCGACCGCTTTGGCTTCCGCGTGGAGTTCCCCGACTACTCCGATGACGAGCTCTGGCAAATCTTCTGCGGCTTCCTGGGCAAGAAGGGCTTTGCGACGAGCGAGGACGTGCGCAGGCCTTTCGACCGTGCCCTGGCATCCATGCGTGCTGGTCGCGGCTTTTCCAACGCCCGCAGCGTGCGTCGCCTGGCCGACCGCTGCGCCATGGAGGCCGCCTGGGTGCGCGACGAGCCCCTCATCACCGCGGCTGACCTGGCCAGCGTTGCAGCTCAGAAGGACATGCGCGGCCCCGCCCGCCCGGCAGTCGGATTCTGCTAGGGGCGTGCGGGGGG
>CAZEAF010000181.1:0-1494 GCA_964510125.1 uncultured Coriobacteriaceae bacterium | reverse complement strand
GAGGCGACGCCCCACAACCTCCCCAAGGGCCTCGCCCCCACACTGTGAATTGCCGCAGGGAGGC
The DNA here is from genome assembly GCA_964510125.1 of uncultured Coriobacteriaceae bacterium. Taxonomy (GTDB): domain Bacteria; phylum Actinomycetota; class Coriobacteriia; order Coriobacteriales; family UMGS124; genus CAIFEU01. Next base: position 1,430 of record CAZEAF010000181.1, on the reverse strand, counting down.
AGCGACCAGACAGCCGATGTCCCGGACGAGGAGCGGGAGCAAGTCGCCGACCTGCGAGAACGATTTGCAACAACCGCCCGCGAGAACACACGTCAACCCCTACGAACGGAGGACACCATGGACATGAGCTCTTTCTTCAGCCTGCTGGGCAGCTCGGACGACGAGGTCAAGGCCAAGTCCGGCGACCGCGCCCGCACCATCGAGGTCATGCGCGACTCGCTCTCGGGCGACCACCCCATCTGCAGCTTCCTTGACGTCGACGGCGACGGCAGTCGCTACACCTTCTCCGGCCTGCACTGGGGCGTCGGCTTTGCCAATGGCGTGGTTGAGGTCAACGACGACGGAACCTACCGCGTGTCCATCGACGCCAACCAGCGCGTGCCCGCCGGCTCCATCAAGGCCATGCACAAGGTCTTTGCCCGCCTCAACGACCAGTACAAGCTGCCCGGGTTTGTCCTGCGCGAGGACGGCCGCGTCTTCTTCGAGGCCGAGTGTGTGACGACCGACGCCTACCTGCCTGCCAAGGCGGTCAGCCTGGCCTGCTCCACAATCCACAGCAACGCCAGCATGCTCCTGGCCCTGCAGGCGGGCGTGGCCCCGTGGGACCTCATGGCCCTCTACGGCGACGGGGACGGCTCCGGCGATGACTCCGGCGATGGCGGCGACGGCGGCCTGCCCGAGTCGGCCTTGCGGTCCCTGCTCGACATGCTGGGCTCCTCCGACGGCGACTCCAGGGAGAGTGACGAGGACACCCGCGGCGACTCCCCCAGCCGCCGGAGCCGCCTGACCGCTTAGCTCAGGAGGCATCACCCGGCCCGGGGCGCCCGTCAGACCCCCTCACGGGCCCCCGCCGGCCGGCTTCCCAGAATTACCCCTCATCACCTGCGGCTATACCGACCGCCTGTCAACAGGGGCGGCCCCGGGCAGTCGCCGAAAGGAGCGCGCCATGATTCTCTCCGCCAGCATGCTTCCCATGAACCGCGTCGACGGCATGACCCTGGGCCACAACGGCACGGCCTTCGTCCCCAATGACTACGACACCGACAACGGGCGCCGCAACTCGCACGCCATCTACCAGCGGACCAACTGCACCTACGGCGTGGACATCGTGTGCGACCGCGAGGAGAACCGCTCCTACCTGCGCATCGCCCCCGCCTGGCAGCTGCCGCCCTTTGCCCGCAACAAGCGTGGCTTCCTCCGCTTCCTCTTTGAGGAGGTCGACGACGACCGCGCCGGTGTCATCCGCCTGGACCCCGAAGACGGCGAGGTCCGCTGCTGGATTGACGTCGATCGGTCCCAGGGCTCCGACCCCGACCCCGAGATGCTCGGTGAGCTCATCGACGGCTACCTCGGCTTCCTCGACAGCATGTATCCGCAGGTCGTGGCCTATGTCGCCAAGCAAGCCAAGGGCAAGTTCGACGACTAGCCCG
>CAZEAF010000180.1:0-2812 GCA_964510125.1 uncultured Coriobacteriaceae bacterium | reverse complement strand
ATCACGCGTTTTTTGAGGGACCAGGGGGTATCGCCCCAGCTGATTGACGCCGTCGACGACTTCCGTGCCTCGGCTTGCCCCAGCGGTCAGGAGGCCGGCCGCGTGCCCGCCCCGCGCGTCCACTACCAGGGCAAGGAGGTGTGGGAGACCGCCCTGGCCGCCATGGTCTGCGGGGAGAACCTGCTGCTCGCAGGGCCCAAAGCCACCGGCAAGAACGTCTTGGCCCAGGACCTGGCCTACGTGCTGGGCAGGCCCGAATGGGACGTCTCCTTCCACATCGACATGGACGCCTCCTACATGATTGGCTCGGACACCTACGCCGACGGGCGCGTGACCTTCCGCCCGGGGCCCATCGTCCGCTGCGCCCAGGTGGGAGGCCTGTGCGTGCTCGACGAGATCAACATGGCCCGCAGCGAGGCCCTGGCCGTCCTCCACGCGACCCTGGACTTCCGCCGGATCATCGACGTCCCCGGCTACGACCTGGTCCGCCTGGACCCCGCCTGCCGCTTTGTGGCCACCATGAACGTGGGCTACGAGGGCACGCGCGAGCTCAACCAAGCCCTGGCCTCGCGCTTCGTGGTTATCGACATGCCGGTTCTGGACGAAGAGGGCACGGCGGACCTGCTGACCCAGGAGTTCGGCGACCTGGCTCCGGCGGCGGCCCGGCAGCTGGCCAAGCTCTTTGGCGAGCTCAGGGCCAAGTGCGCCCACGGCGAGCTGTCCGACCGGGCCCTGGACCTGCGCGGTCTCATGGACGCCGTCCGCCTCGTGAGGGCAGGACTCGATGCGCGGGCCGCCTTGGAGGCCTGCCTGGCCAACAAGACCTTCGACGCCTATGAGCAGCAGATTGTGCGCGACCTGATCGCCGCCCGCATCCCCCGCGACTGGGACCGGGGCCAGATCTTTGGCTGCTGACGGGAAGGGTTCCGGAGCCGGGAGAGGCAAGGGCATGGAAGCCAAGGGAAAACCGGGTATGGGAGCCCAGGCAAAACCAGGTGCGGACGCCTGGATCGGGAACGGCCCGGCCACAGACGAGGACGACGTCCAGAAGCGCCGCGCCCTCAACATGGCCTGGGCGGCCGCGGGCGACTACCAGCTGGCCCTTGACCCCTGGGGGCCCCTGCTCGACGAGGACGGCCAGCCCGACCTCTACGCCAACACCGCCACGGGTCTGATCGCCCGCTGGTACGGCATGGGCTCGGGGCCGGGGCAGGTGGGCAAGGTGCGGGCCGCCTGGGCGGGCGACTACCGGGCCAAGCAGCTGGACAAGCTCTGCTGGCTGGCCTTTGAGGAGGCCGCCTTCGAGCTGGAGCGAGCCGACCGACCGGTCCTGGCCGAGCTGCATGCCGACTTCCTCGACCGCCTCCAGCCTCAGACGAGGGCGGTTGCATACCGTCTGGCCGGGTCGGGCGACAAGGACGGGGGACCCGCGAGCGTGGGAGGCGGGCCGGGCGGGCGCCGCGACCAGCCGAGTGGGAGCCGCGACCAGCCGGGTGGGCGCTGTGGCGAGCCGGACCTCTCCCCCGAGGCGGTCGAAAAACGCCTGCGGGCTGCCGCGGCCGACCTGCTGGGTTTCGACGGCAAGGTGGTCGCCGCCCCCGACATGAGGCTCCACCTGGGCGTTTCCATGCTGACTCTCATCACCCGCAGAAAGACTGAGAAAACGGGAGAGGCGCGGCTGGTCCTGCCGGGCATGTCCGCCGAGGGCAGCCTGGTGGCTGGCCAGGGCAAGGACGGACGCCGCGGCCCCCTGGGCGCTTTGCTCGACCGGCGGGACAAGAGGCGCCGGGACGACAACCTGGCCTACGTGGCCGGCTGCTTCGGCCAGCCGCTCCTCAGGCCTGACGAGCTGACCCGCCTGGAGACGGCCGCCTGCCTGGGCCCCCACCAGGGCAGGCACCTGTGGGTGTGCGACGGGGCGGCAGACCTGGGCGTGGGCTCGGGCGTCGAGTTCACCCGCATGCGCCTGGCCGCCCTTGAGCAGCGCGACCGCAACCAGTCCTACTACGAACGCCACCGCCACTCCATTGAGACCGTCGCCCGCAGGCTGGCCCGCGAGCTGGGCGACCGCCTCCACGGCCGGCACCACCTGGACGAGCACCGTCAGCGGGCAGGCAGGCTGGACGCCCGGCGGGCATGGAGATGCGACCGGCTGGACGACGGCCGGGTCTTCGCCCGCCGCGTGCCCCTGAGCCGGCTGGACCTTTCGGTCGACCTGCTCCTCGACGCCTCGGGCTCCCGGTCCGACGACGCCCCCCGCATCGCCACCCAGGCCGCCATCGTGGCCGCGGGTCTGGCTGCCTGCGGAATCAGGGTCCGTGTGCTGGCCTTTTGCTCGGTGCGCGACTACACGGTCCTGCGGGTCTTTGGCGGACGGGACGCGGGCGGCACACAGGCGGGCGGTCTTGCGGCCCCATCCCATGGCCCCTCTTCCCCCGCCTCCGCCTCCGCCACGGCCTCCCAGTGGGCCCGGTCCCTCATGGGCTACACGGCCGCGGGCATGAACCGCGACGGGCTCGCCCTGCGCGCGGCCGGCCTTCTGCCCCTGGGCACCTTGGGCCCCGGCCGATTGGGGTCTCTGACCGGCTCAAAGGGCGAGGAGGGCGCGGGGGCCGACGACCGCCGGCTCATCGTCTTCTTTACTGACGGGGCGCCCCTGGACGACGCTCCCCTGGCCGACCGCCAGGCTGCCCTTCACGGGGGGCCGGGTCAGGCGGGCAGAGAGGACCGGGAAAGCCGTAGGGACAGGAAGGGCCGGGAGCACCAGCGGGGCCAGGGGGACCCGGGGTACAGGGAGGACCAGGAGGGCCAG
>CAZEAF010000179.1:0-2817 GCA_964510125.1 uncultured Coriobacteriaceae bacterium | reverse complement strand
CGCCTCGGGCGACATCGGGGTCAGCGAGCCCACTCTTGTTGGCTATCTGGACCTGTTGCGGCGGCTCTACGTACTTGAGGAAATCCCCGGTTGGCTGCCCCCAGCCCGGTCGGCCAAGCGAGTGAACACCAAACCCAAGCGCTACCTGGCCGACCCCTCCCTGGTGGCAGCGGCCCTAGGCCTTGGGGAGCAGGGGTTGCTCGAGGATTGGCAGACCTTTGGATCGATTTTCGAAAACCTGTGCATCCGGGACCTCTTGGTTTACACCCAGGCTCTCCCGGAGTGCGGCGACGTGCCCCTGCGGTACTATCGCGACGACACGGGGCTGGAAATCGACGCCATCGTTGAGCTGGCCGACCACCGCTGGGCAGCCTTCGAGATCAAAACCGGGGAGGTAAAGGTCCCCGAGGCCATAGCCAACCTCAAGCGCCTGCGCAACAAGCTGACCAAAAACCCCGCGGCCCAGGTGCGGCCCCCCGAGTTCATGGCCGTGCTGACGGGGATTGGGAGCCTGGCATATGAGGCCGAGGAGGGCATCTATGTGATTCCGATTCGGGCGTTCGGGGCGTAGGAGGCGCCGAGGGCATATCAGAAGGCGGGGATGCGATGCGCCGCAGCCGCCCTCCCGCGGTGGCGTGTCACACCCCCGATGCGCCCCTGATGCAAAAGCGGGCGCGGCTCGCTGAAAACGAACCGCGCCCGCCCTTCTCGTTGCCTGCCTGCCGGCTTCCCTACTGCGCCACGCGGGGCCCGGCCAGCCGGACCTCGTCGGGGGCGTTGGGATAGCGCTTGGCAAAGTTGTCGGCAAACATCTGGGCCAGACGGTCGGCCTGCGCGTCGTAGGCGGCGCCATCGTCCCAGGTGTTGCGGGGGATAAGAAGCTCGGAGTCGACGCCCTCGCAGCTCGTGGGCACATCGAGGTTGAAGCGCTCGTCGCGCACGAACTCGGCCTGCTCGATGGAGCCGTCCAGGGCCGCATCGACCAGGGTGCGGGTGTCGCGCAGGGACATGCGGTGGCCCGTGCCATAGGGGCCGCCAGTCCAGCCGGTGTTGACCAGGTAGCAGCGGGTGTTGTTATCGGCGATGCGGCTCGACAGCATCTCGGCGTACTCAAGCGGGTCGAGCGGCATGAAGGGCTCGCCGAACAGGGCGCTGAAGGTGGGCACGGGCTCCTTGATGCCCTGCTCTGTGCCGGCGACCTTGGAGGTGAAGCCGCTCATGAAGTGGTACATGGCGCCGTGGTTGTCCAGACGGGACAGGGGCGGCAGCACGCCAAAGGCATCGGCCGTGAGGAAGATGATGACGGTCGGCACGCCGCCCACGCCGCTGACCAGGGCGTTGTCGATGTTCTCGATGGGATAGGCCGCGCGGGTGTTCTCGGTGTAGCGGCGGTCGGTGTAGTCGGCCACGTGGGTCGTGCGGTCGATGACGACGTTTTCCGAGATGCTGCCGATACGGATGGCGCCGAAGATGTCGGGCTCGCGCTCGGCGTCCAGGTCGATGCACTTGGCGTAGCAGCCGCCCTCAATGTTGAAGACGCCGTCGTCGGCCCAGCCGTGCTCGTCATCGCCGATGAGCAGGCGGGAGGGGTCGGCGGAGAGGGTCGTCTTGCCGGTGCCCGACAGGCCGAAGAAGACGGCCGTCTCGTGGGTCTTGGGGTCCATGTTGGCCGAGCTGTGCATGGGCAGGACGCCGTCCTCGACGGGCAGCAGGTAGTTCATCGTGGAGAAGATGGCCTTCTTAATCTCGCCCGAGTAGCCCGAGCCGGCGACCACGATGATGCGGCGGCTCAGGTTGATGGCGATGCAGGCCTCGGAACCGGCACCGCAGGTCTCCAGATTGACGCCGTAGCCAGGGGCGGCCAGAACCACGTAGTCGGGCTCGCCGTAGCTCTCCAGCTCCTCCTCCGTGGGGCGGACGAGCATGTCGTAGGAGAACATGGCCTGGGTCGCCTGCTGGGCCACCACGGTGAACTTGCGGGAGTGGGCGCGGTTGGCACCGGCCAGGCAGTGCTCGACGAAGATGTCGCTGCTGGAGAGGTAGGTGGCCACACCCTCGAGCAGGACGTCGAACTTCTCGGGAGTCATGGGGGCGTTGACGTGGCCCCAGGCGATGCGGTCGTGCACGTCGGGGGTGTCGACGATGAAGCGGTTCTTGGGAGCGCGGCCGGTGTAGGCGCCGGTGAAGGTGGCGAGCGAACCCGTGGAGGTCAGCGTCGCCTCATGGCGGGCGAGTGCCAGCTCGATGAGCCGCGCGATGCACAGGTCCTGGTGGATGCGGTCGGACGCGCAGGTGATGCCGAGCGTGGAGAGAAACGTGTTCGAAATAGTCATGAGATAAGGGTGCTCCTCGTATGTCAGACGAACTCCGCCTCTTGCTTCTTGCGTTTTGCTTCTTGCTCTTGCGTCTTGCTAATTGCCTCTTGCGGTGCCGGGGCCCCTTGGCGGCCACGGCGTGTGTGTGCGCATGGTAACGCGGTTATATTTGGGCATGGTAGCGCGGTTAGGACATCATGTGGCGTTCTTCCCCGAACTACCATGTTTCAAGCATGTTAGACTCGCAGGTCAACAACCCTGTATGCGCAGACGGGCGATACCACCCGGCGAGCGGCGGGTCTCCGAGGGCCTCTCAGACCCCCGAATCCCCCCGTTCGAGGCGCGCGGGCTGCGTCCAGAAGGCTACCCGGGCGCTGCGATGCCAAGGTGTGCCGAGACAACCTCTTTCCAAAGTCGATATCTGCAGGCCTAGATTACCAAGCTGGATTTCAATAGTTTTGAATCTAGCAGCGATAACCTTATTACAGGTAACCATACTACA
>CAZEAF010000178.1:1609-2825 GCA_964510125.1 uncultured Coriobacteriaceae bacterium | reverse complement strand
CGGCAGCCTTCGCCACTCCGCAGTGCTCGGAAAAAGCTGGGGCGCCGAAGTGCGTCATAAGGCGTACCCTATGTAACAGAAGAACCGGCAGACCGCCCGAGAGAGGACACACCATGCGACCGCTCAACGCGCACACCGACAATTTCCCCGACTCCGCCATCCGCCGCATGACGCGGATCTCAGGTACGTACGGTGCCATCAACCTCTCCCAGGGCTTCCCCGACTTTGACCCGCCCCAGCAGGTGCTCGACGCCTTGGCACACGCGGCCTACGCCGGCCCCCACCAGTACGCCACGACTTGGGGCTCCCAGGACTTCCGCGAGGCCCTAGCCGCCAAGCAGAGCCGCTTCATGGGCCTGGACATCAACCCCGACACCGACGTGGTTGTGACCTGCGGGTCCACCGAGGCCATGATGTGCGCGGTCATGACCGTCGCCAACCCCGGCGACCGGGTCGTGGTCTTTTCCCCCTTCTACGAGAACTACGGGGCCGACATCATCCTGTGCGGCGCCACGCCGACCTACGTGACCCTACACGCTCCCATGTTCTCCTTTGATGACGCCGAGCTGGAGGCCGCCTGCGCCCTGCCCGGCACCAAGGCACTCATCCTCTGCAACCCCTCCAACCCCTGCGGGCACGTCTTTACCCGCGCTGAGCTGGACAAAATCGCCCGCCTGGCCGAGAAGTACGATCTCTACGTCATCACCGACGAGGTATACGAGCACATCGTCTACGCGCCCCATAAGCATGTGTACTTTGCGACACTGCCCGGCATGGCGGAAAGGACGCTGAGCTGCAGTTCTCTTAGCAAGACCTACTCCATGACCGGATGGCGCCTGGGCTACGTCATCGCCAACCCCGAGATTGCCGGCCGGATTAAGAAGGTGCACGACTATCTGACCGTGGGCGCCGCCGCTCCCCTCATGGAGGCGGCCGTGGCAGGGCTCACCATGCCCGACTCCTTCTACGATGACCTGACCGCCCTCTACACCCACAAGCGGGAGCTCTTCTGCGGCGGCCTGCGTGACCTGGGCTTTTCCATCGTGGAGCCCGAGGGCGCCTACTACGTCATGGCCGACATCTCCAGCCTGGGCTACGCCTCGGACGAGGACTGCGCCGTGGACTTCTGCCGCAAGGTGGGCGTGGGCGCGGTGCCCGGCTCCTACTTCTACGCCGAGCCCGAAAACCGCTTCGTCCGCCTCCACTTTGCCAAGAG
>CAZEAF010000178.1:0-1509 GCA_964510125.1 uncultured Coriobacteriaceae bacterium | reverse complement strand
GCCGCGCGAACCCGCAGGTCACATAGGCTACTCGGAAAAGTCCACCTTGAAGGTGTTGGCGCACAGGCCCCCGTGGTCGAGGGCGATGACCCCCTCCTGCCCCAGACGGCAGTAGAAGCCGGCGGGCTTGCCGTCGTACATGTAGACGCCCGGCATCGACTGCCAAGACTCCACCCGGCACCTGTCCTCGGCGGGCGCCGCCGGGTCGAAGGCCGTGTTCACGATGTCCACATGGTGGGGCGGGTAGAACTCCTGCACGATGTACCCGGCGTCCAGATGGGTGTCCACGACCCCCGCCCACTCCTCGGCGGAAAGGTCCACGCCCGGGTAGACGCCGTGGGCCCCGTAGTCGTCGGCCGGCTTGATAATCCACTTCTCGCGGTCCCGCTTGACCTCGTCGAGGGTGTAGCCAGCGGGCTGGGCCGAAAGGACGTAGGTGCGGGGCACGTGCGCGTCCACGAAGGCGCACTCCTCGGGGGTGAGGAAAGCCCGGGCACGCTCGTCAAAGAGGGCCACGTTGACCATCTTGGTGTGCACAACGGTGGTGCGGAAGTGGCCGATAAGGCAGACCTTCTCGGCCGCCACGGCATCAATCAGGGCCTGGCACTCGTCCAGATGGCCCAGCAACTCGCTGGTGACCGCCCGACGGTAGATGGCGTCGATGACCGTCCCGTCCGAGGGGTCAATCAGGTGCTCGCCGTCGAACTCAAAGGCCCGGGTGTCCACAAAGCGGCAGGGTATGCCCGCCCTCTCGAAGGCGGCAATGAAGCGGTCGAAGTCGGAGAAGACGCCGCTCTCGCGGAAGTCGGTCACGCAGACGGTGGGGTTGGCACGCGCGTTCCGGTCGCTGCGGTAGATGCGCATGAAGGCCTGCACCCAGGAGTCAAAGAGCTCGAACTGCTCGACCTTGTGCCGCTCCGCGAAGCGCTGGTAGGCCTCCCCCTGCATGAGGGCCTTGCCGATGACGCAGTCGCGCGAGGCAGCCCCGGCCCCGTCGGTGTTGAACTCGCAGAACTTGTAGGAGAGGTCGTCCTCGTCCAGGAAGAGGTCGAAGCGGCCCATGGGCAGGAGCTGGTCGTAGCCGCAGGGAAGCAGGACGAGCCTCTCCACCTGGGGCGGCAGGCTGAGCACGGAACGGAACTCGGGATGGTCCAGGTAGGCGCGGATAATCTTGGTCAGGATTCGGTGGGCCGTCGTGCACTGGTCAAAGATGTAGGCAAAGTCGCGCTCGTTGACCAGATAGGGCACGTAGGGGAAGGGCGCCGGCGCCCCGTGCACCCACACATCCGAGTTGCGCACGTAGTCGAGCGCCTTCTGCCGCCCGTCCAGGTCCCCGCCCAGCTGGCGGACTATGTCGATGTACTCCTGTCGCTCCTCTTTCATGGGTGTCCCTCGCTTTGGCGTCGGTGCCGGTGGATAGGCAGCAGAACGTGCGCGCATGCTTGCTACCTGTAGCCTATACCAGCTGACGACCGCCGCGGATGAGCAGACCTGTCAAACAGGCAAAGG
>CAZEAF010000177.1:0-2850 GCA_964510125.1 uncultured Coriobacteriaceae bacterium | reverse complement strand
CGCCCAGGCGGCCGCTGCCCTGGCTAGGCTACCTGTTGGCCAAGATGTCGTTGGCGGCCAGGAAGGCGGAGGTGGCGCCGTAGCCCACGTCACCGCAGACGCAGTTGGCAGGACGGCCGGAAGTCTGGCCGGCGGCGTACAGGCCGGGGATGACCTCGCCGTTCTTGGCGATGACGCGCTGGTTCTCGTCGATGGACAGGCCGCAGCGCGTGGAGTACATCATGACGCCCAAGGCCTGGCCGTAAAAGGGCGGGGTGTCCAGCGGCTTCAGCCAGTCGGGGTTGTCGTAGCCCCACTCGGTGCCGTCGCCGGAGGCCACCATGTCGTTCCAGTCCTCAAAGGCCTGGGCAAGCTTCTCGGGCGGCAGACCTAGCTTCTCGGCCAGCTCCTCGGGGGTGTCGGCGCTCTTGATGCGGCCCTCCTCGATGGCCTGGTCCACCTCGGGCTTCCAGTCGGTGGTGATGATGCCCTGCCAGCGCTCCTGGTTGGGCATGTCCTCCTTGGGCAGGTCGCGGCACATGGGCAGCGTCCAGTCCTTGCAGTTCTCGTACCAGTTGGCGTCGAAGAAGCTGAAGACCTTGGAGTTGGGCATCTTGGCAATCTCGTTGCCCAGGGCCTCGTAGTCGGTGTGGTTGTAGAAGTGGCGGTCGCCCATGGTGTCGACCTGCAGCCAAGGCTGGCGGGCAATCTGGACGTCGGGGGCATAGAGGCGATGGTTCCAGTCCACGCCCTCGATGCCGCCGTCGAAGATGCCGCGGTTGTTGTAGCCGTCGAGCTGGGCACCGGCGCCCAGGCCGATGCGGATGGCCTCGCCGTTGTCGCTGGCGCCGGCGGTGTTGATCATGGTCTCGGCAAGGCCGGCGGGGCAGTAGGCCTTGAGCATGGAGATGTTATTGGTGAAGCCGCCGCAGGCCAGGATGACGCCCTTGTTGGCCTTGATGTAGATGGGCTCGCCGGTGTCGGAGGGCGTAGCCTCGATGCCCACGACCTCGCCCTCGTCCATCACAAGGCCGGTGATCGGCGTGCTGAAGTAGTACTTGCCGCCGTTCTCGGTGAAGACCTCGTTATAGAAGTCCTCGACGGTCTTTATGATGCCGAAGGAGTTCCAGCCCTCCTGCATGCCCTTGGGCACGACGGCGTACGCCACCTTCTGCTCGCCGTCGACCCAGCCGGGCTCCCATTCCAGGCCGAGGCCCTCGGTCCAAGCCACCAGGTCCCTGATGCCCTGCATGCAGTTGGCGATGTGCTTGGGGTACTTCTCGCCCACGGGATACCCGCTGAGGGCGGTCTCGGTCAGCATGTCGGTGAGGTCGGGCAGGCCGGCGTCCTGCTGGCACTTGGTGTTGGTGGCAAAGTAATACATGCACGCCCACTGGCTGGTGCCGCCGTAGTTGGACTCCTTCTCCACAGCGATTGTCGAAAGGCCCTGCTCGGCAGCACGGGCGGCGCCAGCCAGACCGCCACCGGTACCGGCCACGACCACGTCGGCCTCGTCAGCCCACTCCTTGACGTCGGCGACGTCGACAGGCGCAGGCTCACTCAGGTCGAAGGTGCAGGCGGAGAAGCTCTTGACGTTCTCGCACGCGGTGTGCGGGATGACGATGTCGGCCACCTCGGGAGCCGCTTGCTCGGCCTCGGCGGCACGCGCTGCCTGCACGTTGCCGGCCGCCCCTGCCAGCGCCGCGGCGCCGCCCAAGACCGCCGCGCTCCCGACGAGTGTCCTGCGGCTGATGCTTGCCTGTTCCATGATGCTGCCCCTTTCTTGTGGATGGATGTCCGTTCCCCCGTTCCCCTAGATGAAGAATATATGAAGAGCTGTGGAACAGGGAAATGCGGGTGGCTGCTCATCCTCATCCGGAAGACGGATTGGGCCCATCCGCTCTCCGATAGGCGCTGGCAATCGAGCCGGCAGAGCCTATCCTTGAAAAACAGGTCGCTCAGAAAGGTGAAACGCCGCATGATTTCTGAATCTCGTGACTTCCAGGTTTTGGCATCGCATCTGAACTTCACCACGGCGGCTCGCGAGCTCAACGAGTCCCAGTCCAGCCTGAGCAGGCACATCGACAGCCTGGAGCACGAGCTGGGCTTCAGACTGCTCGAGCGCTCCCCCGTATGCCTCACCCCCGCGGGCGGACACTACCTGGAAGGCATCAGCGAGGTCTTGCTCCGAATCGACTCGCTGGTGGGCGAGTGCCGCGCTATCGCCGACGACAGCAGACACTCGCTGGGCATCTCCATGATCCAGGCGACCGACCATTGCACGTACCTGGTCTATGGGGTGCTGTCCACGATGGGCGAGCAGCGCAACGACTTCTCCTACTCGTTCGACGACAACCGCAAGCTCACCATCGCGCAGGCCGTGCAAGAAGGCGTCGCGGACGTCGGCATCGCCTACTCCCCCGCGCCCGAGGACATGGCGCACGTGGTGACCCGCAAGATATTCGACGAGCCCTTCACCGTGTGGATGAACGAGAACAACCCCTTGCTGCAGCAGGAGAGCATCCGGTTCTCAGACCTCTCTTCCTGCACGGTGCTGCTCTCGGCAAACCGCAAGTTCCAGACGTGGGTGGAGGGCATGAGGAGTGCCTGCCAGCGCTACGGGGCGAACCCCGACTTCAAGATGCGCAGCCTGGACAGCATCGTCGACTTCCTCATCTCGCTGCGCGGCAACGAAGTGGTGTTCGCCTCTTCCTCCGCAGATGAGGAGTTCGCGCGGCACTTCCAGCATCTCAGGTCCCCCAAGATACAGAGCGACGTCCCCCTGACCTACCCCGTTTATCTGCTCTTTCGCGACGACAACGGCAACCCCGCCCTTCAGGAGTTCATCGACCTGTTCTGCGAGAGGGCCAC
>CAZEAF010000176.1:1856-2919 GCA_964510125.1 uncultured Coriobacteriaceae bacterium | reverse complement strand
CCCACGACCCGCCCACCCGCCCCAGGGCAGGTGGTAGACTGGCCCCAGGGGGAAGGCCAAGCGCCGGTGGGATGGGAGACGCCTCGATGGGCGAGCGGCAGCAACAGCAGGCGGAGCCACCTGGGAAGTTCCGCTACACCATGAAGGACATCACGCGCACGTTCGGCCTGTCGCGCGCCAGCATCATCTACTACGAGCGCTGCGGCATCATCGACCCCGCGCGTACCGAGGAAAGCGGCTACCGGCTCTACTCCGAGCAGGACGTCTTCCGCATCATGAGCATGGCCGTGCTCAGGGGGGCGGGCATGGCGCCTGCCGAGGTGGGCGCCCGGCTCAAAGATGGGGCCGACCTCTTCTCGCCCGAGAGCTTCGCCGGGTACCTGGAGAAGGCCGACCGGCGCATCGCCTACGACCAGGCCTTGCGCAACGCGATGGACCGCCTGGCCCGTCTGCGCTCATCCGTTGGAAAAATGCAGGTAAAAGAGGTCATTCCTTTCTACTTCTTCCCCGACCGGGCCGAAGGCGGCTACCGGGACTTCCCCAAGAGCGACAACCTGCGCCTCCTCATGGAAAACGCCCCCATCGGGAGCCTGGGGTCCCGGTTCAACATGCCGGCCGATGTGGGGGATACCTGGGCCGACACTGCGGATATGCTGCAGAGATGGGCTGAGAGCGATCCGGGGGTGCCCCTGGCCCTAGCCAGCCACTGGGGCCGCACCGTGCCTGTGCAGGACGCCGAAGTCATCGAGGGACTCGACCCGGACGAGGAAGGCGTGGCGGTCATCGGTGGATGTATGTGTGCATGCGCCGTCTACCTGAGCCCCGACCTTTACAGCGACATCGTCGCCTTGGGATCGAGCGGCCCCTCAGGCGGCCCGGCGAGCGTCTCGGAGGTGCTGCGTCAGCTGCTGGCTTTTTGCACCGCCGAAGGTTATAAGCCTTCTGAGCTGCCCTTCTGCCCGATGTCCCTGCCCGCCTTCGAGGGTTTTTATGTGCCGCTGTGCGTCCCTGTGGCGCGGGTGCGGGACTGAGGCCGGCATCCCCGCGCCACCCGCGGCGGCCA
>CAZEAF010000176.1:0-1756 GCA_964510125.1 uncultured Coriobacteriaceae bacterium | reverse complement strand
AAATCCCGCTTGACCTGACTACCGTATGCGACCTTACCTTGCTTTCCGACAAGCCTCAGGGGAGGCAAAAGTACCTGCGAAAAGGACGGCACCGCATGGAGACGCGCCTGGGAAGGCCCCGGGTGCGCCGGCGGCGACGCGCGCCTGTCGCAGGGAGTCGAAAAGGGGGTACGACATGACCGAACTTACCCGTCGCAACTTTGTGGGAGGCACCGCCCTTGGCATGGGCGCGCTCGCTGCCGCCGGCACCACCGCCTACGCGGCCGAGTCGGGCACGCAGGATGCCGCCGCCGACGCCGAGTACGATGTCGTCGTCCTGGGCGCGGGCTTCTCCGGCCTGGTCAGCGCCATGTCCGCAGCCGACGCCGGCGCCAAGGTCCTTCTGGCCGAGAAGCTGGCCGACGGTCCCGCAGGCGGCAACTCCCGCGTCTGCGGCCAGATGTTCCTGAACGGCGAGGGCGACGTCGAGGCCACCAAGGCCTACCTGACCCGGCTCCTGGGCTCGCGCGCGGTGTCCGAGGACATCCTGGACGCCTACGCCGAGGGTTATGCCGGCATGGCAGACCTGGTGGCCCAGTACTCCGGCCTGGACAAGGCCGACTTTGTCGACGTCGCGGACCTGAGCCCGATGCTCGGCAAGATGTCGCCCGAGTATCCCGAGTACGAGGGCGCCGAGACGACCACCCTGTGGGCCACGCATGCCGGTGCGAGCGACTCCTACCTCTTCCAGAGCGTCCGCACCCACCTGGAGGAGAACTACGCCGACAAGGTCGAGGTCTGGTTCGAGAGCCCCGCGGTGGCCCTTGTCCAGGATCGCGATACCGGCGCGGTGACCGGCGTGGTCGTCGAGCACGATGGTGCCGAGGTCACCGTTGCGGCCAAGGGCGGCGTCATCCTCGCCACGGGCGGCTTTGAGAACGACCGCGAGGCCACGGCCGCCTATCTCAACCTCGTCGGCTACGCCTGCATCGGTGCTTTGGACAATACGGGCGACGGCCTGCGCCTGGCCCAGAGCGTGGGTGCCAAGCTGTGGCATATGACCAGCTACGCGGGCGCTTTCGGCCTGGCCGGCCTCTCGTTCATGGTGGGCGAGGACGAGAACGCCTCCATGATTGAGACCCTGCAGCAGGGCGAAATGAACACCGGCGCGGTTATCCTGGTAGGCGCCGAGGGCCGTCGCTGGGTCGACGAGAGCATCACGCCCCGCCATGGCAAGGTCGACTTTGGCAACGGCCAGTGGCTCAACCCCAACTTCCCCGACGGCATCTACGCCATCTACGACCAGCAGCAGATGGACGCCATCAACGCCGCCGAGACAACGCTCATCCCCGAGGACTATGCCGGCACCATCGTGGAGTGCGCGGGTGTCGCCGAGGCAGCCGAGACCATCGGTTGCGACGCCGAGGTCCTGCAGAAGACCCTGGACGACTACAATGCCGCTGCCGAGGCCGGCGAGGACCTGGCCTTCCGCCGCGACCCCCAGTACATGCGCGCCCTCGAGGGCGACAAGCTCTTCCTGCTGCCCCTCAAGCCCGCCCTGCTCAACACCCAGGGCGGCCCCGAGCGCGACGTCAACAGCCAGGTGCTCGACCTGGACGGCAAGCCAATCGAGGGCCTCTACGCCGTGGGCGAGCTCGGCGGCGTGACCTCCTTGATGTATGCCGGCGGCATGAACGTGGGCGAGTGCTTCATCAGCGGCGACAAGGCCGGCAAGCAGGCCGCCGCGGCTGCCAAGTAAGGTTCGAGGCGAGCACGG
>CAZEAF010000175.1:0-2959 GCA_964510125.1 uncultured Coriobacteriaceae bacterium | reverse complement strand
AGGGTGCCGCAGACGGCGCCCAGGTTCTGGCCGGGCATGACGAAGTTGTAGCTGTTAGCGTAGAAGTCGCCCGTCATGATGCCGGTGTTGTACAGACCCTCGATGGGCTCGTCGTTCTCATCGCAGACCTGCATCTTGTCGTTGGTACGCAGGCCGCCGCAGACGGTGAGGAAGGTGGCGTTGGTGGCCATGGAGCCGTAGAAGGGGCCGGTCTCAATCGGGAACAGGTACTCGGGGTTCACGTGGAACTCCTCGTCCAGGCCGTTGTGGGCGTACTCGTTGTAGCGCTTGATGCTCTCGAGGGCGTTGTCGACGTCGATGCCCTCCATCTGGGCCAGCAGCTCCTCGAGCGTGTCGGCCTTGTAGTACTTGGTCACGGTGCTGGGCGAGCCGAGGCCGGAGCTCTCGTTGGCGACGTTCTCGTCCCACGAGGCGATGAGCTCCTCGGGCGTCGAGGGCAGGATGCCGTTCTCAAGGTCGACGCAGCAGCCGAAGGACTCCCACTCCTCCTCGGTGTAGGCGTAGTTGGTGTCCCACACGGCGTAGCAGGTGCGCTTGGGCAGCATGAGCTTGGCCATGGCGCCGTAGGAGAAGTTGGTGACCTCGTTCATGTAGCGCTCGCCGTGGATGTCCAGGTTGATGCCCCAGAAGTTGGAGATGACGCCGTGGGCGGGGCCGGCCGAGCCGCCGTTAATCATGGGAGCTACGGGGTAGGTCTTCTGCCAGGCGGCGCCGACCCACAGGCCCATCTTCTGGCCGTCGCCGGGCATGAGGCCGTCGTAGGCCAGCTCGGCGTCGTAGTTGATGTTGTCCCAGGAGATGTCGTCCTTGAAGAGGTCGTAGGCAAAGGGGCAGTAGCGGGCCATGAGGTCGCGGTCCTTGGAGAAGTCGCCCGTGGCCAGCACGACGGCCTTGTTGGCGACGTACTTGATGTAGTTGCCATCGGCGTCCTGGGCCACAACGGCGGAGACGCGGCCGGTGTTGTTGTCGTCGCGAATCAGATAGAGGGCGCGGGTGTTGTAGTCGATCTCGCCGCCCAGGTCGTCGGTGAAGATGCTGGCATAGGCCTGAGCCTCGAGCGGGGCACCGAAGAGGGCGCCGAAGGGCTGCTCGTCGGTATAGAAGTTGTGCGAGGCCGGCGGGACGTCGATGACCTCGTCGGGGTCGGGGAAGCCGGGCTCCAGGCAGCACTTGAGGCCCTTGCCCTCCATGAGGTCGATGGTCCAGTCGATGGACTCGGCGGAGTGGTTGATCCAGCGCTCCCACTTCTTCTTGTCCATGAAGTAGGTGCCGGCGGTCTGCTCGGCCTTCACAATCTTGCGGGCCTTCTCGGGGTCGTAGTCGATGCCCTTGGCCTTCTGGTACTTGGAGCCGATGGCGTGGTTGGAGCCGCCACGGCTGATGGCACGGGAGGATGCGGAGAAGACGATGACGTCGGCACCCTTCTCAGCTGCGGAGACGGCGGTGCAGACACCGGCCATGCCAGCGCCTACGACCACGATGTCGTGCGTCTTGGTCTCGGAGATCTGGTCCTCGGGGATGGGGTCCGGCGCAACCATGAACGACCACTTCTGGTTGGCCAGCTTGTCAGCCGTCATGAGGTCGTCGGCAGGTGCGGCGGCCTGCGTGGCGTCGGCTGCGGCAGAACCCTCGGCAGCCAAGGCGGACGCGCCGGCAGCGGTTGCGGCAGCGGCGACACCGGCACCTGCGAGGAAGGCCCTGCGGCTCAGCTCGTGCTCCATGGTAATCTCCTATCGACGATGGTTGTGGCGCAGGCGTACACCCCTTGAGCACCCCCGCGCCACAAGTGGCCCAGATGCCACTCGCGCCCCATCTTACGCGCCCGGCAGAAAGGGGCCGCGCCCCACAGTTGCACTCTCCGCAACCAGAGGTTACCTTAAGCGCAGAGACCGGCGGGGAGGCTGGCGACAAGGCCGCCAAGATAGGCCGAGGGGCGGGTCCGTCCTCCCACCACCTATCTCCTGCTAGATTTACCTGCGGACTTACCTGTCAGACAAAGGGGCCACCTGTGGACATCCGCGAACTGCGCTACGTCATCGCCATCGCCGACGAGGGGACGCTCACCCGTGCCGCCGACCGTCTGCACGTCTCCCGCCAGGCGGCTGCCAAGGCCCTGCGGTCGGTGGAGGACGAGGTGGGCGACCATCTCTTCGAGCGCCGGGGAACCCAGCTCACCCCCACCGAGCGCGGGGCTGTCTTCGTGGCCGACGCCCGCAAGGTGGTGGACGCCTTCGACGAGCTCTGCCGCCTGCACCTGGCCCGGCCCAGCGGTTCCGTCTCCTCAGGCTTGCCCCGCGAGGCCCTCTCCATCGCTTTGGTCGTGCGCGGCGGCTCCCTGCTCAACGAGCTTCTCGACCAGTTCTCCCGGCTCAACCCCCGCACCGTCCTCCATGTCGAGGAGATGAGTTCTGACTCCGTGCTGGCCAGCGTGGCGGGCGGCAACTCCGACGTGGGCCTCGTGGGCTCCCACCCCACCTTGCTGGGCGGTTTTGAGAGCTGCTTCATCCGCCCGTCCGGGATCTGGCTGATTGTGCCCGACGACATGCCCCTGGCCTACAAAAAGGTCGCCCACGTGCAGGACCTGGACGGCGTGCCTATCGTGACCACAGGCGAGCACAACCACGTCCACCGCTTCGTGTTCTCCCGCTGCGAGGCGGCTGGCGTCATGCCCTATGTCTGCGCCACGGCCACCGAGGACTCCATGGTCGCCGCCCTTTGCCGCAAGCACCACGCGGTGTCCTTTGGCTTTCCGCCCGACCTCGCGCCCGCGGGCACCGGCGCCAAGACGGTCCGCCTGAGGATTCCCGACGACCAGTCCTTCGGCACCTACCTGATTCGCCGTCGCCAGGTGGCAGGCCTCGCCGCCTCCCCCTCGGCCAAGCGCCTCTGGAAGCTGGCCGCCACCATTGCCACCCCCGACCTGCAGCTTCCCAGCACG
>CAZEAF010000174.1:0-2969 GCA_964510125.1 uncultured Coriobacteriaceae bacterium | reverse complement strand
TACATTAATCGCCATAACTTGACCCTCCCCAAAAAAAGTAATGTTAAACAATTGTATATCTTTATATTCAAGTAAGTCAAAGCGGTTTTCTCGAATCCATGCCACGCGTTACGCCGCGGTTGATTAGCCGCTGGGGTGTAATGTCCTCCGCCAGCCCCCGCACCTGCAGGACTGCCGGAGGTTGCCCAGCCGCGCCCACCGGGGCCGCCCCGGCTAGGCCGTGGGTATCCGGGCCTCTTCCTGCAGGTGAAGGTAGTCGATGGCCTCCTCGCGCATCTTGTACTTCTGAATCTTGCCCGCCTCGTTCATAGGGAAGCTACTGACGAAGCGCACGTAGTGGGGCACCTTCTCCTTGGCGATTCGGTCCCGGCAGAAGTCCTGAATCTCCTCCTCGGTGCAGGTCTCGCCCACATTGAGGATGATTTCGGCCATGACCTGCTCGCCGTAGGTCTCGTCCGGCACGCCGATGACTTGGACGTCGCGCACCTTGGGGTAGGTGTAGAGGAAGTCCTCAATCTCCTTGGGGTAGATGTTCTCGCCGCCGCGGATAATCATGTCCTTGATGCGGCCGGTCACGCGGAAGTAGCCGTCGG
This sequence comes from uncultured Coriobacteriaceae bacterium, assembly GCA_964510125.1. Taxonomy (GTDB): domain Bacteria; phylum Actinomycetota; class Coriobacteriia; order Coriobacteriales; family UMGS124; genus CAIFEU01. Next base: position 2,376 of record CAZEAF010000174.1, on the reverse strand, counting down.
GCTGACGCAAAAGGACATCGCCGGAGTGGAGCCAGCCGTCCTTGTCGATGACGGCGGCCGTGGCCTCGGGCATCTTGTAGTAGCCCTTCATCGTATTGTAGCCGCGGCTGCAGAACTCGCCCGGCATGCCGTCGGGGACCTCCTCGCCCGTCTCGGGGTCGATTATCTTGGTCTCCACACCGTAGATGGGCAGGCCCACCGTGTTCACGCGCTGCTCGACCGAGTCGGTGGTCTTGGACATGGTCGTGGCGGGGCTGGCCTCGGTCTGACCGTAGGTGATGCAGATCTGGGGCATGTGCATACGGTCGATGACCTCGCGCATCTTCTCGATGGGGCAGGGCGAGCCGGCCATGATGCCCGTTCTCATGGAGGAGAAGTCGGTCTGGCCGAACTCGGGTTGGGTGTTCATCATGGCGATGAACATGGTGGGCACCCCGTGGAAGCAGGTAATCTTCTCCTGCGTGATGCACTTGAGGCCGCGCTGGGGCGAAAAGGCAGGTATGGGGCTCATTGTGGTCCCGTGGGTCATGGACGCCGTCATGGCCAGCACCATGCCGAAGCAGTGGAACATGGGCACCTGGATCATCATGCGGTCGGCGGTGGAGAGGTCCATGCAGTCGCCGATGGCCTTGCCGTTGTTGACCACGTTGCGGTGGGTGAGCATGACCCCCTTGGGAAAGCCGGTCGTGCCGCTCGTGTACTGCATGTTGGCCACGTCGTCCTGGTCGATGGCCGCGGCGCGCCGCCTGACCTCGGCCGGGTCCACGGTGGGCGCCAGGGCCAGGGCCTCGCCCCAGGAGTAGCAGCCCGGATGGGGCCCGTCGATGGTCACGATGTTGCGCAGGAAGGGCAGGCGCCTGTCGTCGATGCAGCCGGGCTCGGTGCGGGCCAGGCTGGGGATGAGCTCGTCGACGATCTGCAGGTAGTCGGTCTGCTTGTACCTGCCGACCATGACCAGGGTGTGGGTGTCGCTCTGGCGCAGCAGGTACTCGAGCTCGTGGATCTTGTAGCCGGTGTTCACGGTCACGAGCACGGCACCGACCTTAACCGCGGCCCAGAAGGTCACATACCACTGGGGCACGTTCGTCGCCCAGATGGCCACGTGGTCGCCGGGCTTGACCCCCATGGCGATGAGGGCGCGGGCGAACTGGTCCACGTCGCGGCGGAACTGGGGGTAGGTGCGGACGTAGTACTCGCCCCGGGCGTCGGGCTCGGGGGCGTAATAGGGGTCGGGCTCGGTGTAGCGGAAGGCGCATTGGTCGGGGAACAGCTCGCAGATACGGTCCAACACCTGCGGGAACGTCTCGCCGATGAGGTGTTCCTTGGGCCAGGGGTAGAGGCCCTTGCCGTCCAGGGACCGCTGCAGCTCGACCTTGGGCCCCTCAATCTCCTCGGCGTGGTCGCGCATGTAGTTGACGTACTGGGGAAAGACGATGCCCGCGTCGCCCACGGCCACGTCGCGCGCCCATTTGCGCACCCACTCAAAGGTCAGGTAGCCATCGTACCCGGCGAGGCGCAGGGCGGAAAAGACGTCCGAGAGGGGCATGTCGCCCTCGCCCATCATGCGGTAGGCGATGCGCCCGTCGGCCGTGGCAAAGGAGTCCTTGACGTGGACATAGCGCAGGTATTTGCCCAGGTTGCCCACCGATTCGGCCGGCTCCTCGCGGAAGAAGCGGTAGGGGTGGTGGATGTCCCAGAGGGCGGCGACCGCGGGGCTGTCCACGGCGTCGAGCACACGGCGCAGGCGGCGGGTGTCGGCGTAGGGGCCCGAGGTCTCGACAATCAGGGTGACCCCCGCCAGCTCGGCGGTCGGCGCCAGCTCCCGGCAGACGTCGATGAAAAAGGCGTCGTCCACGGGCTCGTCGGAGGGGGCCGGGGTGGGCTCGGCCAGGATGCGGACGAAGGGTGCCTCCATCTGCTGAGCCAGGTGGATGTAGCGGACAACCTCGGCCACATTCTCGACCCGGCGGCGCTGCTCGGCCAGGTGGATACCGGTGGAGAAGCAGGAGATCTGGAGTCCCACCTGCTTGAGCTGGGCAAGCGTTGCGGCGCGGTTGGCGGAGCGGAAGGGGCGCGTGTTGGTGACGACGAAGGTGCCCTCCAAGCCACGGATTTCGATGCCGTCGTAGCCCAGGTCCTTGGCCATGGGGTAGATGTCGGACCAGCTGTAGTTGGGACATCCGATAGTTGAGAATGCGAGCTTCATGGTTGGGTTCCTTTATTGAGATGTGCACTTTGTCAGTGTGCAGGAGACTGAATCAAAATGTGGGCACGATGACCCCGGGCGGGATGTCTCCAGGTAGGCCGGCTCCCGGCGGGGCGGAGCCCCGTGGGGCGACCCCGGCGGGGCCGTGCGCTGGACAGCCGCCGGCGGGC
>CAZEAF010000173.1:0-3039 GCA_964510125.1 uncultured Coriobacteriaceae bacterium | reverse complement strand
CTCCTCGTACTCCTCGGGGTAGTCGATGTTGAAGGACAGGACGTCGGTGGGCCGGTCGATGCCCCGGTAGTCGCGGTTGAGCTCGTGAATCTGCTCGCGCGTGACGAAGCTCACCGACACCTGGAAGGCGTCCGGCAAGCCTTCACCCCCCAGCACGTGGGTCACGAGCCTGCACACTTCATCGGCGGAGATAATATCCTGCCCCACCTCGTCGTTTATCTGAACGATCATCCGCAGTGCTCCTTCCGGCCCCGCGGGGCCTTCGTATCACACCTCCGTCCCCTGTTACACCCTGTTATGCAGGAAGACCTTGGCGCGCGTAACACACCTCCCTTGTTACGCCCCCTGTTACGCCTGGGCAGCGTCGTAGGCGGCCACAATCTTTGCCACCAGACTGTGGCGGACGACGTCGGCGGTGGTGAGGTCCACAAAAGCCACGTCGTCGATGCCGCCCAGAATCTCCCGCACGCCCTCCAGCGAGGACTTGCCGCGGGGCAGGTCGGTCTGGGTAATGTCGCCGGTAATGACAAAGCGGCTGCCAAAGCCCAGGCGGGTGAGGAACATCTTCATCTGCTCGGCCGTGGTGTTCTGGGCCTCGTCGAGGACGACAAAGGCGTCGTTGAGGGTGCGGCCGCGCATAAAGGCCAAAGGCGCAATCTCGATGACCCCGGCCTGGATGAGCTCGTTTCCCCGCTCGATGTCGGTCATGTCAAAGAGGGCGTCCATGAGGGGACGGACATAGGGGTCGACCTTCTCCTCCAGGCTACCAGGCAGAAAGCCCAAGCTCTCCCCCGCCTCCACAACCGGCCGGGTGAGCACGATGCGGCCGACCTCCTTGCGCTTGAGGGCCGCCACTGCCATGGCCATGGCCAGGTAGGTCTTGCCGGAGCCGGCCGGCCCCACGCCGAAGGTGATGGTGTGGGACCGGATGGCGTCCACGTAGTGCTTCTGGCCCAGGGTCTTGGGGCGGATGGCGTGGCCGCGGTAGGTGAGGAGGATGTCGTCGCGCAGGGCCGAGGGGGCCATGGTGTCGCTGCGGAGGAGCTCGATGGTGGTCTCCACCAGGTCGCGGGTGACGAGCTCACCTTTCTGCGCGGCGGCCATGAGGTCGGAAAAGAGACCCATGAGCGACTGGACATCCGGCTGGGCACCCGCAATCTCGATGTGGTCACCGGTGACGTCGACCAGGGCCTGCGGGAAGCGCTCCTCGACCAGGCGCATGTTCGCGTCGGCCGGTCCCGTGATGGCTACCGCGTCGACCCCCGTGGGAATCGTGAGCCAAACCCGCGTGATGTCCAAACAATGCCCCTTTCGTCAAGTTAAGGCCGCGCTCACAACTGTGTTGTAGAATCATCTAGCAGTTTATACTTCTTCGACGGTGCGGTTCTATGCAAGAGCTTTTCGCACGCAAGCTATCGAGTCCGAGTCCGTCAGTGGCCCGTAGGCCGTCCGCACACGACAACCGCACCGCACAAGGGTTTTGAGGTGGCCCTCAGATGAGCTTTACCAACAAGGTTACTTCCTCCCGCGCTTCAGCGTCGCCCAAGGCCGGCGGTCTTACCCGTCGTCAGCTCCTAGCCGCGGCGTCCCTGGGCGCCTTTGCCATGGCCGTCGCAGGCCGCAACCTGGCCCTGGCCACCGAGGACGGCGTCTCGGCCGAAACCGCTGCCGCTCTGGCCAGCGCCCAGGCAAGCTACCAGCAGGCCATGAGCGACCTGGGCACTCTCAATCAGCAGGCCGAGGAAGCCCAGTACAACCTGAGCCAGACCCAAGCCCAGCTGGACGACACCAACGCCCAGATTGACACCCTCGAGGCCAGCATCATCCAGAAGCAGGCCGAGCTCTCTGACGCCCAGGACGTCCTAGCCCAGCGCCTCGACGCCTCCTACCGCGCCGGCAAGTCCAACCTGCTCGAGGTCCTCCTCAACGCCGCCGACTTCGAGGACTTCGTCAACCGCGTGGCCTACTCCAACTCCGTGTCCGATTCCGACGCCGAGGCCATCCAGGTGGTCAAGGACATCAAGGCCGAGCTCCAGTCCCAGGAGGACGAGCTGCAGACCCAGAAGACCCAGCAGGAAGAGCTCGTGGCCCAGCAGCAGGCCGACGCCGACGAGCTGTCCAGCAGGGTCTCCGCCATGGAGAGCTACGTGGGCAGCCTGTCCTCCGAGGTCGTGGCCCTCATGAACCAGGCCCAGCAGGAGCAGCTCGCCGCCAGGGAGGCCGCCTACAACCAGTGGCTGGCCGAGCAGGCGGCGGCCGAGGCCCAGCAGGCTTCCGTCACCGCCAACGCGGGTGCCGAGGCGACCGGCGCCACGGTCGTCGTCCAGCAGACCGTGACCGACGACTACGGCAACGAGCAGGTCGTGGAGGTCGAGGTCCCCGTCGTCAACGAGGGCGACACCGACGTGTGGGTCGAGGAGCCTGTGTACACCGAGCCCGAATACACCGAACCCACCTACACCGAGCCTGTCTACACGGAGCCCGTCTACACCGGCGGCAACCATGTGGGCGCCGTGGCCAGCATCGCCTGGAACTACATCGGCGTCCCCTACGTGTACGGCGGCACCGACCCCTCCGGCTTTGACTGCTCCGGCCTGACCCAGTACTGCTACGCCCAGGCCGGCTACTCCATCGGCCGCACTACCTACGACCAGATTGCCCAGATTCAGGCGGCCGGTCAGTGGGTCTCCAGCATGGATCAGCTCCAGCCCGGCGACCTCGTGTTCCCCCATACCGGCCATGTGGGCATCTACGAGGGCGGCGGCATGATGATTCACGCCCCCCAGCCCGGCGAGTCCGTTTCCTACATCAGTGTCTATGCCTTCTACGGCGGTGGCTGCCCGGTGTAACGGGGACGGGTGGCGGCGGTCGCCTGTCTGCACGGCGTAACAGGGACGGGTGGCGGCGGTCGCCTGCCTGCACGGCGTCCTTACCCGCACGGTTTCTCGGGCCGCGCATCCAACTCGGGTGCGCGGCCTTTTTGTGGGCGCGCGGGGGTCGGCCTGCTGGGAGCGCGGAGGCTGGCCTCCTGGGAGCGCG
>CAZEAF010000172.1:0-3043 GCA_964510125.1 uncultured Coriobacteriaceae bacterium | reverse complement strand
GCCGCCCAGTCGCCGTAGGAGCAGAGGCGGTCGGCGCCACGGGCGCGGATGTAGGCGCAGGCGATTGGGGAGAGCTCGTCGGAGCCGGCCGGGCTATCGTCGACGAAGTAGATCTGGCGGGCGGTCTGGGACAGGGGCTCGCCCACAGCGGCGCCGGCGGGGCTCACGTGCTTGAAGGAAGCGGCCGAGGGAAGGCCTGTGGCCTGCTTGAGCTCGCGGACCAGCTGCCAGGAGTTGAGGGCGTCGAGGAAGTTGATGTAGCCGGGCTTGCCGTTGAGCACCTCCACGGGCAGGTCGCTGCCGTCCTGCATGAAGATGCGGGCGGGCTTTTGGTTGGGGTTACAGCCGTATTTGAGCTCGAGCTCGTTCATGTGCGTTTCCTTTCCTTGCGTCTTTGCGCCGCCGCTATGCGGGCCAAACGTCCCTCAGTCGCCCAGGTTCTTGTTGAAGAGAGAGACGGTGCCGCCCACGTTCGCGTAGAGCGATACCTTGTTGTCGGGGTTGAGGGCCGCCCAGACGGACGCGGGGTCAGCCAGACGGACCTCCTGGGGTTCCCCGGCAAAGGTGGGCAGGGGGTCGCCGTCGCCTTGGTAGGTGGTGATGAGATAGCCCGTGCCCTCGTCAGCCCCTTCGTAGGCAAAGAACTCGCGCAGGCAGCGGCCGCTGTCCTGGTGCTTGAGGATGGACAGCTCGAAGGACCCGTCGGGGTGGACGACGGCCGAGATGCGGGGCGTGAAGTTGGGGGCGTCGGGCTCGAACTCGCGCCTCATGCAGCCCGCACGGAAATCGCCGGCCTCCACGATGGTGTCGGTCTGGTCGCCGTTGGTCACCACCAAGTCGGCGCCCATGGTGCGCACGGGGTGGTAGATGATGAGGCTGGGGTCCTCGAGCTTACTCTCGTCAAAGGCCTGGGTGCGGATGCCGTCCGGCGTGGCCACGAAGACGCGGTTGCGGCTGTTGGCGCTACGGCCCATGATCCAGTAGTAGACAAGGTCCTTGCCCACCACGATGCCCCGGCCCGGGTAGGGGTTCCCCCTCAGAAGCTCGGTCAGTTCCTGCATGCGCGCATCCCTTCTCAACAGCGGTTTTGCCCTTTGCCTGCCGCGGCACGAAAAAGGGCAAGCCCCTCTTTCGAGACACGGCTTGCCCAGACGGTCGGCGATTCAGTTGCCGCGCGCCGCTTCCCCGTGGTGCTCCACGATTACCCGTCAGTGACGGCGCGCCTTAATCGAGGAAAGTCTACCACGGGACGGGGGCTGAATCCGCGCCTGCGTGCCCGGCATCTTGACAAACTCGCAGACGACGGCGGCGCCGCCCGGCCTGTCGGGGAGGCGGTTCTCGGCGATTTGTCCTAGCGCCCCCGATGCGGCGGGTAGACGAATTCCACGCGATAGCCCAGCTCCATCAGGCGTGCAGCGCTCTCGCGGGCGACGAGGTCGGCCTGGACCCAGTCGCCGAAGTCCTGGTCGTAGTCCTCGAAGGACCGGTAGTAGGCGATTTTGACCGGGATATCGTCGGGCTCGCGCTTTTTGGCACTGCGCATGTTGTCGGCGACCCAGTCCAGATGCTCGTCGAGCAGGGCGGCCAGGGTGCGCCAGGCCAGGTCGCTGATGGGCTCCTTGCCCCCGTCCATGCGGCGGACCTCCGACCGATCGACCCCCATTATCTCGGCAAACTCGTCCTGTTTGATGCCCACCATGTCGCGCAGGGCGCGAAAGTTCGCGGGTGTGCGCTCGAACCCCTCGATTGCGTTGGCCATAAGCCGGCACCTTTCTCACGGATGGCTGGTCCTCGGGTCTGCGGATCCTGGGGCCCTCGGGTCCTTTGGGCCGATTCCTCGCCCGACCCCCAAATCCTAGCGCACAGACGCGGCGCGGACGGCCTCGACGCCCCCGTCCTCGCCCATGCCAAAGCGTACTATATTCACCTAAGTGCCCGAAACACCTTAGTGCCCAAAGCAATCCAGCGCCCCAAGGGCGCCCGTGAAAGGACCCGCTCCCATGACCGTGCAGAACGACCCCGCCGACCTGCTCTACTTTGCCTCCGACTACATGGAGGGCGCCCACCCCGCCGTGCTGGACAGGCTGGTGGCCGCCAACATGGAGCACAACATGGGCTACGGGGAGGATACGCACACGGCCCGCGCCCGGGACCTCATCCGCGCTGCCTGCCAGGCACCCCAGGCCGAGGTCCGCATGCTGATGGGCGGGACCCAGGTCAACGCCACGGTGATTGACATGCTCCTGGCCCCCTGGCAGGGCGTGGTGAGCCCGAGCACCGGCCACATCAACGTGCACGAGGCGGGCGCCGTGGAGGCCAGCGGCCACAAGGTCATCGCCATCCCCGCCCAGGAGCCCAGCGGCAAGATCGATGCCGCCCAGGTGGACGAGGTGGCCTGCGCCTGGGAGCGGGACGCCAACCGCGAGCACGAGGTCATGCCGGGCCTGGTCTACATCACCCAGCCCACGGAGCGCGGCACCCTCTACAGCCTGGCCGAGCTCGAGGCCATACACGCCGTCTGCAGGCGCCATAGCATGAGGCTCTATGTGGACGGGGCCCGTCTGGCCTACGCTCTGGCGGCGCCCGGAAACGACGTGACCCTGCCCGACCTGGCCCGCCTGTCGGATGCTTTTTACATCGGCGGCACCAAATGCGGTGCCCTCTTTGGCGAGGCCCTGGTCTTTCCGCAGGCAGACACGGTATCCCACCTGCTCACGCTCATCAAGCGCCACGGGGCTCTGCTGGCCAAGGGCTTCGTGGCCGGCGTCCAGTTCGAGGCCCTTTTCGAGGATGGACTCTACGACCGCATTGGCCAGACGGCCATCCAGGCAGCCGACCGCATCCGCCAGGCCCTCTCGGCCCAGGGGGAGACCCTCTGCTTCGACTCCCCCACCAACCAGTCCTTCGTCCTCATGGACAACGCCCGCGCCGAGGCCCTGGCCAAGCGGGTCGTCTTCGACGCCTGGGATAAGCCCGACGCCGACCACACCATCGTCCGCCTGTGCACCAGCTGGGCCACGAGGATGGACGACGTGGAGGCCCT
>CAZEAF010000171.1:0-3076 GCA_964510125.1 uncultured Coriobacteriaceae bacterium | reverse complement strand
CATACGAAATCTCGAATCCATGCCACCGGAATATTTTTTCTCGAATCCGTGCCACGCCCGAGGTCCGTCCGGGAGGCTGGCTGCGTGTCGCGTCCCCAAGTCAGGCTGCTCTCTCAGACCCACGTGCCGCCCTAACCGCGAGGCACCGCCACCGGGTCGCTCGGCAGACGACGGGCATAGTTCACACACCAGTCCCAGAAGAGCTGCTCGGCGGGGTCCAGGGCGTGCGTCGCCAGCCGCACGATGCCAAAAGTCCAGATCCACCCCTCGCATGGCAGGGCCCTGACCCGGCGGTTTTCGGCAAAGGCGGGGAGGTCCACAAGGTGACGCACGGAGAATCCCAGCCCTCGTCCTTCTAAGACGAACTCGTAGTCCTGGAAGATCTCGCTCATCTCGTAGATGTCGCCCAGCTCGACGCCGGCTGAGCACGCATCGCCGAGCAGTCGCTCGTGGCAGTGGAAGCCGCCCCCAGGAATCGCGATGTCGCGCCCGGCAAAGTCGGCGATAGTCAAATGGTCGCGCTGGGCAAGGGGGTCGTCCGCTGCGACCCAAAAGTACACGGGCGCCCGGAACAGCTCGCGCACGGTGCACTCGGGCGAGAACGGCCCCACGAGAAGCGCGAGGTCGGAGACCCCATCGAAGAGCGCCTTCTCGGCCACGGCGTCATTTGCCTCCCAATAGGTCACCTTGATGCCAGGCTGCAGCGCGTGAAAGGACTTGAAGAACTCCGGCCCAAGCACTCCGACGATGCCTAGGGAGCAGGACAGGGCGACCTCGTAGTGGACAGACGAGCGGATGCGGTCGAACGACTTGCCAAGGAGCCGCAGGTTGCTGTCGTTGACGCAGGCATATTCAAAGAGCTCGTGGGCGTATTCAGTCGGCACGGGCAAGCCGGTCTCAGGGTCGTTCTCGAACAGGGTTACGTCGAGCTCTTTCTCGAGTGCGTGGATTGATTTGGACAGCCCCTGCGGCGTGCAGGGCACCAGACGCGCGGCCGCCGAGAAGTTGCGCTCTCGGTAGGCGAGCTCGAAGTTATGCAGCTGCTCAGTGTTCACGGACGCCCCCTGACCCGCGGTTTTGCCGACTAGGCCCATCATAGTCCAACCGCGAGAGCCCGGCAAAAAAGGAAGACCCCCGAAAACGAAGAGGAACACCCCCAAACGCTCCGTTACAGCCTTTTGGCCTCCGCAAACCGGGGCGCGTGCCAAGATGGGGCTGTCAAGGGGGTGCGGGCTAGGGAAGGCCCCATCCAAACAAGCAGACAGAAATAGGAGAACAAGATGTCTGAGTCAACCATGTCTCGTCGCAGCTTCCTTGCAGGTACCGCCGCTGCCGGCGCGGTTGTTGCCGGTGCTTCAGCCTTTGCGGGCGGCGCCCAGCAGGCCCAGGCCAAGGTCATCGCCGAGTCCAGCGACGTCTGGGATATCGGCGAGGTCGGGCAGCCCACCCGGACCGAGGAGTGCGACCTCGTAATCATCGGCGCCGGCGGCACGGGTATGGCCTGCGTCTGCCAGGCCCTCCAGCTCGGCCTCAAGCCCATCGTCCTCGAGAAGGAGTCCCAGACCGGCGGCTCGTTCGTGGGCACCGAGGGCCTGTTCGCCCTGGGCACCAAGTACACCGAGGAAAGTGGCGCCACCGAGACCGTGCAGGAGGCCATCCAGAACACGATGGTCTACCACCACTTCATCCCCAACCACAAGCTCTACCAGCGCTTCTTTGGCCAGACGGCCGAGACCGTGCAGTGGCTTGAGAACCTGGGTGTGGGCTTCCAGGCGGCTATCGCCATCGGCAACGGCGAGAAGGTCTGGCATGTCTACCAGCGCGACCTGTCCAAGGGCCCGGGCGTCACGTTCCAGGACAGCATGCGCGCTGCGGCCGAGAAGCTGGGCGCCGACATCCGCCTCGAGACCCCGGCCAAGAAGATCCTGGTCGAGGACGGCGAGGTCAAGGGTGTCATCGCTCAGACCGCAGATGGCGAGTGGATCGAGATTGACGCCCCGGCCGTCGCCATCGCCACAGGCGGCTACCCGCAGAACACGGACTTCCTCTACGCCGTGTCCGAGACCCGCAACGAGCTGATCCTGCCCCAGGGCGTGCCCGGCAACGACGCCGACGGCATCAAGATGGCCCGCGACGCCGGCGCCTACATGGCCGAGGGCCTGGGCACCGTTATGTGGTGCGGCCCCTGCTTCAAGGGCGCCGTGTGGACCCACATGGACTACTGCGCCAGCGTCCAGCCCACGCTGTGGATCAACCAGGACGCAGAGCGCTGGATCAACGAGGACCGCTGGATTTCCGACTTCGCCGGCGTCGGCCTGGCCCAGCGCAACCAGGACAGGACCTTCAACATCTTCACTGAGAACGACCTCACGACCTGGGAGCAGGAGGGCCCCTACGGCATGGTCTTCTCCTTCGTGGAGCCCGGCACCCCCATGGAGGAGGTGCGCGAGCAGATTGAAGCCCTAATCGAGGAGGGCAACATCGTCAAGTGTGACACGGTCGAGGAGATGGCCGAGGCTGAGGGCTTGGACGCCGAGGCGCTGCAGAAGACCATCGACCAGTACAACGAGTACTGCGAGAAGGGCGAGGATCCCGACTTTGGCAAGGCGGCCGACCAGCTGCGCAAGATTGAGCCTCCCTACTACATCGGCCAGATTGGTGACGGCTACTACACCACCTGCGGCGGCGTGATGATCAACGACAAGTGCCAGGTCGAAGACCCTGACCACAAGGTCATCAAGGGCCTGTACGCCGGAGGCTCTGACGCCGGCTGTCTCTACGGCGACTCCTACGACGTCTCCCTGGCTCCCGGCTCGCAGGCTAGCTGGGCCAACAACTCCGGCCGCATCATTGCCGAGCAGGTCGCCGAGCAGCTCGGCCTGTTCGAGGACGCGGCTGCCGAGGCCAAGAAGTTCGCGCAGGCCTAAGGTCTGCAGCAAGGGCGATGGCTGCCGGCAGTGCGACGCGGCAGCCTGAGCCGGACTGACGAGAGGGGCGCTTCCCGGTCGGGGGGGCGCCCCTCTTTTGTCGCCACCGCCCGCCAGCTCCAGCCCCTGCCCAGCCCGCGCCCAGCCCC
>CAZEAF010000170.1:0-3100 GCA_964510125.1 uncultured Coriobacteriaceae bacterium | reverse complement strand
GGCGGGCCTGGCAGCCGTGGGCGCCCAGGTGGAGACAGCCGCGGACGCCGAAGACGTTCGTGCGGCGTGCCTGACAGCGATTCCCCAGGCCTTTTCCCAGGTGCGCTTTAAGCTTTCTGGCTGCGATGATGCCTTTGTGGATGCGCTGATTGCGCGGTTTGGCCTGCAGGCGGACCCCGTAGAAGGGGACGGGCGGCGGTTGGGTGCTATCGTTACCCCAGAGATCACCGACTACGACTGCGACGCCCTTATCGGTGCGTGCCAGGAAGCGCTGCGCACCCGAGCGGGGCAACCCGAGGAGTGACCCCATGCCCAAAGACGACATGAGCAGCGACCCCCGTGTGCCGGTAGGACCGTCCGACCCCAAGCGCGCGGCAAAGTTCAAGCAGGACGAGCGCGAGCCCCGCACCGCGCTCCAGCCCGACGACCCAATCCCCCAGGCTCCGAAGGGCCTGCGCTTCATAGGCTTTTGCCGCGACTGCCGTGACTTTGTGGAGCTCGACGACCACTTTGCCTGCAAGCGCGCAGGTCACGCCCGCGAGCGCATCGGTGTTGCCCTGCTGGCGGGTGAGGACGAGCCCCTGCCCCACATGCCTGCCATGAACCTGGGGGCCCTCTTCATGCCCGCCCTCTGGGGGCCCGTGCACGGCCAGTGGTACATGATTCTGTTCTACCCCCTGTGGCTCATGCTCGACAACCTCATCTACAGCACTGTCCATGGCTCATCCAGCGTCAGCCCGGCCCTGACGGTCGTCGCGACCCTGCTCACAGCAGCCTTCACCATCTACTACGCCCTGCACGCCAACGCCTGGGGCTACATCCGCGCCGCTGGCGACAAGACGCCCGAGGAGTACCTGGCCGTCGAGCGCCGCTGGACCATCCTGTTCGTGCTGATTGCGGTGGCCTTCATCGTCCTCGCCACCTGGTATAACCTCTGCATCCGTCCCAACATGGTCGCATAAGGAGCTGGAGCTGTCATGTCCGATCTGACCGAGAACACCGCGGACAAAACCGTGGGCATCACGGGAGATAGCGCGGATAGGCGTGCGGGCAGCCAAGGGACGGACGGGAAGGCGGCCGAGAAGGGTACAGGCGGCGCCTGCGGAATCCGCGCGGCCTTTGCCAGGCTGGGAGCCGGTGCGCGGCGTCTGCGCGACCGTATCGGTAGCCTGCCCACCTGGGTGGGGCTGGTCGGCGCGGTCGTCGTGGCCCTGTTGCTCGAGGTTTTCGTCTTCAACTTCCGCTTCTGGCAGTCGCTGGGCTATCAAGAGACGGTTCTGCGCGACGAGCCCATCACAATCACCGAGGCCGGCTACTCCATCGGCATCGGCAGCCTGGACCTGGATGTCAAGAACATCAAGATTGTGACCAGCGGCCCCACGGACAACTCCAGCATCTGGGTCGACATAGCTGTGACCGACGAGGGCAACGCCGTCCCCTACTACCTGCCCACGGCCCAGCTCCACACCGGCAATGAGCGCAGCTATGTCCACTCGGTCTTCACCTACGGCCGCGTCCACAGCATCCGGGTGACCCTGCCGGACGACGTGACCATCGGTTCGGACGACATGCTCGTGGGCAGCAACTCCTTTCCCCTCACCATCCTGAGCATCTCGGTCAATGCCCACGTCCCCTTTGTCTTCAGCTGGCTGCGCTTCGTACTGGCCCTGGGCTTCGTCCTGGTCATCTGGGCCCTGTGGCCTGGACGCGCCGCCTCGCGCACGCCCGCCCTCTCGCGCAGGCTGGGGCCCGTGCTGGCCCGGTCTTGCACCCTGCTGGGCATCCTGGTCCTGTTCGTCCTCTTTTGGCTCTCCATCCCCCGCTGGGTCGGCTTTGCCACCGCCAACTACAACACCTTGGCTTACGACGAGGAGGACATGGCGGCCTTCCAGATTACCGGCCAGCCCGACACGGCCACCAACGAGTACGGTAAGCTGGCCCAGGCTTTTGCGGCCGGCCAGCTGGACCTTCTCCAGACCCCGCCCGACTGGCTGGTGCAGATGGACGACCCCTACGATGCGGGGGCTCGCGACGCCGAGAGTGCCCAGAACCTGCGCGGCTACCTGTGGGATACCGCCTATTACGACGGCCACTATTACGTCTACTTCGGCGTCCTGCCGGTCCTGGTCTTTTACCTGCCCTTCTACCTGATGTCGGACGGCCTGTACCTGCCCAACTCCATCCCAATCGTCATCGCCACGCTGCTCTTCATCGTGGGCTGGTATCACCTTTTGCGGTCCCTGGTCCAGTTCCGCTTTAAAAAGACGAGCCTGGCCTCCTTCCTGCTGGTCTTTCTGGCCGGGCTCTGCTGCGCGGGCCTACTCTTCGGCCTGGGGCGCCCCGGGCTCTATAACGTGCCTGTGACTTGCGGCCGCGCCCTGGCCATCTGGGGTCTGGCCCTGTGGTACCGGGGTTGGGAGATGCGGAGCCCCGTGCGCATGTGCCTGGGCTCAGTCTGCATGGCGGCCATCGCGGCTACCCGTCCTCAGCTGCTGGTCCTCATCCCGCTCATCTTCGTCCTGCTCTTCATGACCCTGCGGTCGCGGACGCTGGCACGGCGGCAGAAAATCGGCTGGACGGCCTGCCTGGTAGTGCCCGTGGTCATCATCGCCGCAGGTGTCATGTGGTACAACTACGCGCGCTTCGACTCGGTTGTCGACTTTGGCCAGAATTACAACCTGACCTACAACAACATGACCATGCGCGGCAACAGCCTCTACCGCGTGGTCGAGGGCCTCTACTACTGCCTCCTCAACCCGCCGACCATCGTGTCGTCCTTCCCCTTCATCCAGCACGCGGCCATTGCCGAGGGCTTCCCGGGCACGTCCATCTACGAGCCCCTCATCGGCGGCCTGCTCTGGCTCAACCCCTTCCTGCTAGCCCTGGTTTTCATCGGCCGCCTGCGTCACGGCGGGGCCGACGGCAAGGGCGACCGTCCCCTCTTCTGGATGACGGCCTACCTGCTCCTCATGGCCCTTGTCCTGTGCGCCTTTGACATCAACGGCGCCGGGATTCTCCTGCGCTACTTCCAGGACTGGGCCTTCATCTTCGGCCTGGCTGCCAGCCTGATTTTCCTGCATTTCCTGGGCGGCGCCGGGGC
>CAZEAF010000169.1:0-3175 GCA_964510125.1 uncultured Coriobacteriaceae bacterium | reverse complement strand
CCTACATCCGCGCCCGTGGCGCCGACCGCCTCTGCTCCTACGGCGACTGGGCGGCCCTGTCCGACACCTGCGACGCCGTGACGGCTCGCTACCTCAAGGGCGAGGTCTCCGATGGCATCATCGCTCCCGCCTACACCGACGAGGCCCTCGAGATTCTCAAAACCAAGAAGGGCGGCCGCTACAACGTCGTCCGCATCGACCCCGCCTACGCGTGCGCGCCGGTGGAGCAAAAGGACGTCTTTGGCATCACCTTCGAGCAGGGGCACAACGACTACAAGATTGACGAGTCCCTGCTGACCAACATCGTGACCGCCAACAAGGACATCCCCGAGGCCGCCAAGCGCGACATGATTGTGGCCCTCATCACCCTCAAGTACACCCAGTCCAACAGCGTTGACTATGTCAAGGACGGTCAGGCCATCGGCATCGGCGCAGGCCAGCAAAGCCGTATCCACTGCACCCGCCTGGCCGGCAGCAAGGCCGACAACTGGTACCTGCGCCAGCATCCCAAGGTTGTGGGCCTGGACTTCGCTGAGGGTATCCGCCGACCCAACCGCGACAACGCTATCGACGTCTACATCTCCGATGAGTGCGACGACGTCCTGCGCGAGGGCGAGTGGCAAAAGTGGTTCAAGACCCGCCCCGAGGCCCTCACCGCCGAGGAGAAGCGCGACTGGGTCGCCACGCAGTCAGGTGTGACCGTGGGCTCCGACGCCTTCTTCCCCTTCGGTGACAACGTGGAGCGCGCCCGCAAGTCCGGCTGCGCCTACATCGCCCAGCCCGGCGGCTCCATCCGCGACGACAACGTGATTGAGACGGCCGACCGCTACGGCATCGCCATGTGCTTCACGGGCATGCGCCTCTTCCACCACTAATCCCCACCTGCCCCGGCCAGAGAGGCCCCTCGATGATTCGTATCGCAACCCTTGATGACGCCCAGGCCCTGCTCGACATCTACGCCCCCTACGTGCGCGACACCGCCATCACCTTCGAGTGCGAGGTCCCCGCGCTCGAGGACTTCCGCAGGCGCATAGCGGCCACGCTCGAGCGCTACCCCTACCTGGTGGCCGAGGTGGACGGGCAGGTCGGCGGCTATGCCTACGCGGGCGTCTTCAAGGGGCGGGCCGCCTACGACTGGGCGGTGGAGACCTCCATCTACGTACGCAGAGATGGCCTGCGCCGGGGCCTGGGCCGGCAGCTCTACGGGGCGCTGGAGCGGGCCCTGGGCCTGCAGGGGGTCCTCAACGCCTGCGCCTGTATAGCCGCCCCGCGCACCGACGACGACCCCTATCTGACCGACGGCAGCATCCGCTTCCACGAGCGCCTGGGCTACGCGCCGGTGGGCCGCTTCGACCTCTGTGCCTGCAAGTTCGGTCGCTGGTACGACATGGTCTGGATGCAGAAGCTCATCGGCGCCCACCCTGGAGACCCCGACCCCATCAAGCCCTTCCCCCGGGTGGCCGACGAGTTTGCCCGCCTGTTGTTTCAGCTGCAGTAAACAATCTCGTTGCAATATCTCCATCTCTTCTCTATAGTGGGACTGTTTTTATCCGTTCGCCGTGCCGCCTACGGCGATGAGAGAGAAAGAGAGAGAGGAAGACCATGGAGCTCATGCACTTACGAACAGCCGCCTTTGCGGGCATCACCGCCCTGTGCGGCCTGGCGATTGGGCTTGCCGCCCTGGGGACGGCCGACGCCTCCGCAGCCTCCGCAGAGAAGGGTGACGCAGCCTCCGAGGCCGCCGACGCCTCCACGCTCGAGAAGGACGAGTTCGGCGTCATCGATTCGTCCCAGTGGGCCGAGATTTACCCGCTGGAGTACAACTCCTATCTTATGAACGTCATGAACATCCCGGGTGACTACGAGGCCTGGCTCGAGGAGGGCGGCGTCGACACGACGACCCCGAACCTGGACGCCGTGGACGACTTCACCTCCACCAAGGCCAACTTCTTGGAGAAGTACCCCGAGATTAAGACCCTGGGCAAGGGCTACGGCTACGCCAAGTACTACACCGAGCCCGCGGGCCACGTCTACTCCCTCTGGTCGATTTCGAACAACGGCCGTCTGGGTGACCTGCAGGAGTCCAAGGGCCTCGTCGGCTGCTTCGCCTGCAAGACCCCCCAGGTCCACTATGACGCGGAGGCCTCTGGCGACCCCGACTACTGGACCCGCGCCATCAAGGACTACGCCGAGACCTTCACTGAGAACATCTCCTGCGCCAACTGCCATGTGAACGACGACCCCACCCAGCTGCAGGTCCTGCGCGCTGACTGGATTCGCGCCCTGGGCGACGACGCCGAGACCGTCCCCATGGAGGGGCAGGTTTGCGGCCAGTGCCACTGCGACTACTCCATGGCCCCCAGCAGCGAGGGCAAGGACGTCACCTGGGAGACCAGCGAGCCGGTCAGCCCCTACTACGGCGGCCTTGACTCCATGACGCCCGAAAGCGCCCTTGCGTACTACGACGAGTACGGCTTTGCCGACTGGACCTACACCTCCACCGGCGCCAAGATGCTGGCAGTGCGCCACGCCGAGTTCGAGTTCAACTACGCCAACGGCCAGAACCCCATGGTCGCACTGGGCTATAACTGCAGCGACTGCCACATGCCCGCACAGACCTCTGACGAGGGCGTCGAGTACACCAGCCACACCTGGCAGAGCCCGCTTGAGAACGAGGAGCTGCTGGCCACGTGCAACCTGTGCCACGGTGACCTTGTGAGCGAGGTCTACGCCCTGCAGGACGACATCGACGGCCGCACCCACCTGCTGGGCCTGCGCGCCGAGCAGTTCATCCACAACTTCGAGGACCAGGTGGCCATCGAGAAGACCAACGACAGCGGCGAGAGCGTCCTGACCTTCGACATGGACACCGCCAAGGCCAACGGCCTGACCGAGGACCAGGTTGCCGAGCTCCAGAAGATCCAGCGCGAGGCCTGCTACTACTGGAACCTGGCCGCCGCTGAGAACTCCGAGGGCGCCCACAACCCGACCTTCTTCGACGAGCTCATCCAGAAGGGCAACGACCTGCTCGACCAGGCCGACGAGATTCTGGGTACCTCCTCGGTGATCGACGAGTCCGTGATTGCCGGCTGGTCCGCCCGCTAAGTTCGGCCTGCCTGCTCCCCGCGAGCGAGGCTAGCGTCTAGCCAATAAGCAAAGAGCGCCCCGCACCTGG
>CAZEAF010000168.1:0-3176 GCA_964510125.1 uncultured Coriobacteriaceae bacterium | reverse complement strand
GCACCGTCGCCCTGGCAACCGGGGGAGCAGCCGAGACAGATGCCTCCGGCGCCGCCCCCCAGGCCTCCGAACCCACCGAGCCCGCCGGCGACGGGACCGCAGTCAGCCAAGACGACGCAGCCGGCGGCATCCAGGACGGCAAGTACGTCACGCGGGCCCTTGGCCACGAGGACTACATCTACATCGAGACGGTCTTCTCCAATGGCGCAATCTCGTCCTGCCGCTGCCTGCGCACCGACGAGACCGTGGGCGTGGGCACCTATCCCTGCCAGGTCCTGCCCGGTCGCATCGTCGAGGCCCAGTCCGTCGAGGTAGACGCCATGACCGGCGCCACCCTCTCCTCCATGGCAATCAAGCGCGCCGTGCGCGAGGCCATCGAGGAGGCAGGCGGCGACCCCACGAAGGACTTCGCCACTCCCGCGCCTTCCGCCTACGTCCCGCCCGAGATTCCCGAGACCGCCGACATCGTCGTCATTGGCGCAGGTACCTCCGGCCTTATCTGCGCCACCCGCCTGCTGGAGATGGGCTACCAGGTCATCCTGCTCGAGAAGCAGGACATCCCCGGCGGTTCCATGGGCATGACCTACGGCGGCGTCGCGGCGGCCGGGTCCCAGCTCCAGGCCAACTACGCACTGGGCCGCTATGACGCAAGCCCCCTCTACGACGTCGACGCCATGCTGGCCCTCCTCGCCAACTACATCGACCCCGAGCACGACAAATTCAACGCTGAGATGCCCTTCCAGACCGCCATGTACCACACCTCCGGCTCTCTTGTGGACTGGCTCCATGACATCGGTGTGGGCTTTTACACCATGGGTGTCAACAGCGCCTACGGCATCACTCCCTACCTGGCCCCTGGGTGCTACGAGGGCGGCTGCGGCTACGCCATGGAGTTCCTGGTCGACCGCGTCGGCGCCCTGGGCGGCCAGATTTTCTACGGGGTCAAGGCCACCTCGCTGGTCCAGGACGAGTCCGGCGCCGTCGTGGGCGTCGAGGCGACGGGCGCAGACGGCACCTCCTACACCATAGCCGCAGGTACCACGGTCCTCACCACGGGCGGTTACGGTGCAAGCAAGGAGATGCTGGCCAAGTACAGCCCCACCTACGCCGACTACACCTTCAACTGTTCGCCCTGCTCGACGGGCGAGGGTATGGAGATGGGCGTTGCCGCTGGCGGCTACCTGGAGTGCCTCGACCGCGAGCTGGGCGCCTTCCTGTCCAGCGACGGGTCCGACGGGTCCTTCTTCGAGCTGGCCTTCCTCTATCAGACCACGCCCGGCATCATGGTCAACGCCCAGGGCGACCAGTTCGGCAACATCACCTCGAACAACCACGGCATGCAGGCGCAGGCCCTGATGGATCCGGCCAACGGCGGCAGGTTCTACCACGTCTTTGACGAGTCCGCCGCTGTGACCACCAAGAAGAACGACACCTACGCCTTCAACACCTACGAGGCCATCTTCAGCCGCGAGCTGGTCCAGCACTATGACTCCGTGGAGGAGGCGGCCCAGGCCCTCAACCTGCCTGACCTCGTGGCCACGGTCGAGAAGAACAACGAGGTCGCCCTCACCGGCGAGCCGGACGAGTGGGGCCGCAAGACCGTGCCCTTCATCGACACGCGCACCGGCGTCTACGTCCTTCCCGTCATGCCCACCTTCTATCTGACCACAGGCGGTCTGGCCATCGACACTGCCACCCACGTCCTGCGCGAGGACGGGTCGGTCATCCCCAACCTCTATGCCGCCGGCGACGTGTGCGGCTCCGTCGAGGAGAAGGACGGCTGCAACTACAAGATGGGCTTCGACGCGGCCATGACCTTCGGCTTCATCGCGGCCGAGACTATCAATGCCGAGAAAGCATAGGAGATAGGGCGCAGGCCCACGCCCAGGTTAAGGCTCAGGTTCATGTTCAGGTTGAGATTCAGGCTTAGGTTAAGGCTAAGGTTAAGGCTCAGGACCTAAGCTTTCAGCCCAAGCCTTGGGCGAGAGGCAAGCGACAGATAGACATAGGCTCTTGAGAAAGAGGGGCGGCGGCTGAGAAGGCCTCCGCCCCTTTCGCATGATTGCATACCGGGGCCAACTAAGGTTCGCCGCACCGATAATCCTCGCCAAGGCCGACTCAGGCCCGCCGCGCCGATGCGGAAGTGAACAAGTAGGATATTCATGAAGCTGCCATCTATATTGACTAGGATATTGTAGCGTTGTATATAAATGGGGATGTGGCAAACAAACTCGCTGGATTTGAGGCAAAGTTAAAGTATCTGCGTGACTGCCCTTTACTTGCTGTAAGGGGTATTAACTTTAAAAACAGTATTAGGAGGATATTAAAATCATGAGCGCAGAGGCAAAACTACAAAACAGCTATTTCATGAATCCGATGATTCGCAAGCTCTACAAGGTGTCGGAAACCGCTGACTCAGACAGCAACGCGGCCAGCTATCGGGGAGTCGCGACGAAGTGCCTCTTTTTCATGCTGTGGGCCGTGGTCGGCATCGTAGGCTTTTATCTCGTGCGCCCGCAGCTGACCGCCGGCGAGGTGCTCGTCCTGGATAACGGCATGCGCATCCATCCCTTGGAAGCAATCGTCTTCTTCCTGGCTTTCTTGGTATCAATCATAGCGCCGCTGCTGGCTTTTGCCATCAAGCCCTTGGTACCGGTCCTTGGGAGTGTCTACTGCCTATGCTTCAGCTACAGCATCACCTGCCTGGGCGACCTGTTGCCGGAGGAATACAGCGGCATCATGACGATAGCGGTTGTCATAACCATTCTTCTGGTTTCGGTCATGGCATTCTTGTACACAACCGGAATCGTCAGCGTCACGCATAAGTTCCGGACCGTCGTGACCACCCTGTTTATCACGGCTGTGTTGAGCGGCGTCATCGTGTTCCTGCTGAGCCTGATTCCGGGGTTCGAGGCCATCATCACGTTCGTCCGCAACAACGCGGCGCTGAGTATCGGCGTCTCCGTTGTCTATATCATCATCGCCTGTATGTTCTTGCTGGTCGATTTCCAGGCGATTCGCGACTGCGTGGAGAATAGACTGCCGAAGAAATACGAATGGATTGGCGCCTTCGGCCTTGCCTACACGATTTTCTATCTGTTCCTGCAGGTATTCAACCTGATTTCCAAGATTCAGAACAGCGGCAAGTCCTCATAGCCAAGACTCGGGGATATTGC
>CAZEAF010000167.1:0-3224 GCA_964510125.1 uncultured Coriobacteriaceae bacterium | reverse complement strand
CCGGCAGCCGCAGGCTCGGCGTAAAAACCCATCGTGTGGCGTACTATTGGGAGGCAGCAGGAGAAGGGGAGGAGGCGGCCCGTGGCTCAGTTTCGCGTGAAAGGCGAGTCCAGCAAGCGCAGGCGCCTGCGGCCCCTCATCACCGCAGTCCTCGTGGTCGCCGTGGTGGTGGTCTTGTGGACCCAGCGGGCCATGATTGCCCAGATTGCCCAGGCACTGGTGAGCGGGTCCCTGCCTGCCCTGGCCGTCGCGCTCGTCTTTGAGCTGGGCCGCATCACGCTGCACGCCTATGCCTACACCCGGTCCTTCTGCGTCATCGGCGCCAAGGTCCCCCTCAAGCTCACGATACCCGCCTGGTTCAAGGCCCTCTTCATGAACACCGTCCTGCCCTCGGGCGGCACGTCGGGTCTAGCCGCCGTCATCGACACGGCCCGCACGCGCGGGGTCCCGGTAGGGTCGGCCACCTCGGCCGTTCTCTTTACGCAGACGAGCTTTTATTCAGCCATGTTCCTGGTGCTTGTGGTGGGCATGGTCGTCATGGGCTTCTCGGGCACGCTCACGGCGCGCGACGTCCTGCTCTCCTCGCTGGTGGGCGTGGCTGCCCTGGCCTTTTTGGGCTTGCTGGCCTTCGGTCACCTGGCTCCGGGCACCCTCCAGAAGCTCATGAGGAGCGTGGAGCGCCTGGTGGTGGAGGTCTGCGCGCGGCTCCATCTGCCCAAAACCCCCCAGCCCTGGGCCGACAAGCTCGTGCGGTCCTTTTCCAACGCGGCCACCGAGCTCTCCCGCAGCCCCCGGCGGGCCCTCACGGTGTTCCTGACCATGGTGGGCGCTATGGCCTGCGACCTAATTGCCTTTGTGGCCTCGGGTTTCGCCTTTGGCATCTCCTCGCTGCAAGCCCTTTTGGCAGGCTATGTCACAGCTCTGGTCTTCAACAGCTTCTCGCCCACGCCCGGCGGCGTCGGCCTTGTCGAGGGCCTGTCGGCCGCGGTCATCGCCACCTACGGCTACCCCGGCGCCCTCTCCCTGTCGGCCGTGCTCACCTACCGCGCTTTCATCTACTGGATTCCCTTTGTCGTGGGCGGCGTGCTCATGCGCGTGACCGGGGCCTTTACCAGCGGTGCGGCGGAGGAGGGCGCCGGCAAGCGGGCCGTGCTCTCCCTGCGCGATCGGGTTTACGACACCCTGGCCAGCAAGTCCTCGCGCCGGGCGACGATGGCGGCCATCGCGGTCACAGCCGTGGCCGTCTTCCAGATGGTGGCATCCTCCATGCCGCGCGACGCCCAGCTGCTCGAGACCCTGGCCGCCTACATGCCGGTGAGCGTGGCCGTGGACCCCTTGGTCGTGGTATCCCTCGCCTTCCTGCTCATTCTCTGCGCGGCTGGCCTGCTCATCCGCGACCAGGGCGTCTGGCTCTTCGCCATCGCGGTCACGGCCTTGCTTGGCATGGCGTCCACGCTGGCTGGCAACGGCCTCGGGTCCGAGCTAGCGGTGCTGGTGGTGCTGGCCCTGCTTGTGGCCTGGCATGACAGCTTTGACAAGCACACGTTCTTGCGCAGCGTGGCTTGGCTGGCCAAGGTGCTGGTCTTTGGTGTTCTGGCGGCCGCCCTCTACGCGGTGGCGGGCATGCTTGTCATCTCTTCCAATGGCGGGATTGCGGGCGACCCAGGCTTTTTGCAGGTGGTCTGGCTGGCCCTGCAGGCGCTGGTCGTCCCAATCGACCCGGCGGGCCTGGACGTGCACGCAGCCTGGTACACCGTCAGCTGCCGGGCTGTGGCCTGGACCCTGATGCTGGGTACGGCCTTTGTGGTGGTCATGCTGAGCGTCAGGCGGGTGCACGAATACCGCAGCCCTGAGGCCCGGGCCATGCGCGCCTTTAACCGCGAGCAGGCTCAAAAGGCCGCCGAGCTGCGCAAATCCGACCGCGAGGAAGCCCGTCGCGAGAGCAGGGAGGCCAAGCAGCGTGCCCGCGAAGAGGCCGCGGCGGCTAAGCAACGCGCCCGCGAGGAGGATGCGGCGGCCAAACAGCGCGCCCGCGAGGAAGCCCGCCGCGAGCGCAAGGAGGCCAAGCGGCGCGCCCGCGACAACGAGGAGCCTGCCGCCGAGCAGGCCGACAATCCTGTGGTACACTAACTGCCTTGCTTGAGCGGCACGTGTCTGCTCAGGCGTACCATATCCGGGCGATTGGCGCAGCGGCTGGCGCAGGTGCCTTACACGCACAAGGTCGAGGGTTCGAATCCCCCATCGCCCACCAAAAAACGCGAGGCCAGATGGTGTGTTCCATCTGGCCTCTTTTATCGTCCGCCCTGTGGCCCGACCCTGTGAGCTATCCGGCTACCGCATCATCAAGGTACCGCCGTCGATGCAAATCACCTGACCGGTCAGATAATGCGCATCTTCGCTTGCGAGGAACGCCATAATCGGCGCGAAATCCTTCTGGCTGTCACCCAGCTTGCCTCCCAAAGGAATGGCGGACGCCATGTAAGCGTCGTGTGCCTTCAGCTGCTCCGGTGTCATAGCCGCGCGGGTCTTGTCGTACATGGGGGTCCAGATTGTCGGGGCGATCATGTTTACGCGGATGTTGTACTTCGCCCACTCCATAGCGACGGAGCGCGTCCATGCGGTGACGGCGCCTTTGCTGGCGGCGTAGGCTGCCTTCCCCTTGTAGCCCTGGATACCGCCCGCGCTGGTGAAGTTGATGATGTGGCCGCCCTTCTCCTTCATGTACGGAAACACGGACACATTGGTTAGGTACGTTCCGGTCGCATTCGTTTCCATGACGGACGCCCAGGTCTGCTCGGTGATGTCCTCCGCCGGGCCGCCTGGTGCGATTCCCGCAGCGTGGATAAACACGTCCACCCCGCCCAGAAGGCCGACGGACTCCGCCATCGCCTCGTCCACCTTCGCCTTGTCGGACACCTCGGTTTGGACGAACGTGGCCCCGGTTTCCTTCGTCAGGCGCTCGCCGGCCTGGGTGTTCCTGCCCCAAAAGACGACCTTCGCCCCCAATGTGGGAAACGCCTTTACCAAAGCTTCGCCCATCCCACTGGTTCCGCCGGTGATAATGATTTTTCTTCCTGTCAGGTCAGTCATTATTAATCCCCCCAGACATATTGTTTCGTAAGTATGCCCATAGATGACATACTTATCAAAATCAATTACAGCTTTTTTATCCTCAGAATGCAATATCGTGCAGCACTGCTATACAGAATGTTTATACAAGGACG
>CAZEAF010000166.1:0-3246 GCA_964510125.1 uncultured Coriobacteriaceae bacterium | reverse complement strand
GCGAGTTATCAGGAACCCTGGCAGGCAAACAGCACCGGCGAAAGGAATTGTGATGGGCGGTTTCTTTGGGGCGGTATCCCACCACGACGTTGTGCTCGACGTGTTCTTTGGGGTCGACTACCACTCCCACCTCGGCACGCGTCGCGCCGGCATGGTGCTGCTCGACAAGGAGAGGGGCTTCCAGCGCCAGATCCACTCGATCGAGAACACGCCCTTCCGCACCAAGTTCGAGGCCGACCTGGCCGGCTTCTCGGGCTGCTCGGGCATCGGCTGCATCAGCGACACCGACCCCCAGCCCCTCCTGGTCCGGTCCCACCTGGGCACCTATGCCATCACCACGGTGGGCATCACCAACAACGCCCAGGAGCTGATTGACCGCCACCTGGCCTCCGGCGGCACCCAGTTCATGGCCCAGAGCACCGGCAAGGTCAACGACACCGAGCTGGTAGCGGCCCTCATCAACCAAAAGGGCTCCTTCGAGGAGGGCATCGCCTACGCCCAGCAGGTCATCGACGGGTCGCTCACCCTCCTCATCATGACCTCGGACGGGGCCATCATCGCGGCTCGCGACAGGATGGGCCGCCTGCCCGTCCTCATCGGCAGGAACGGCGAGGGCCGCTGCGTGTCCTTCGAGTCCTTTGCCTACGGCAAGCTGGGCTACACCGACGAGCACGAGCTGGGCCCGGGCGAGATTGTGCGCATCACGGCCGACGGCTACGAGACCCTGGTCCCCGCCGGCGACGAGATGCGGATCTGCGCCTTCCTGTGGGTCTACTACGGCTACCCCAACTCCTCTTACGAGGGGGTCAACGTCGAGACCATGCGCTATCGCAACGGCGCCATCATGGCCCGCGACGAGCTGGCCGCCAACGGGAGCCTGCCCGACGTGGACTCGGTGGCCGGCGTCCCCGACTCGGGCCTGCCCCACGGCATCGGCTATGCCAACGAGAGCGGCAAGCCCTTTGCCCGCCCCTTCATCAAGTACACCCCCACCTGGCCCCGGTCCTTCATGCCCACCAACCAGGAGGTCCGCAACAAGGTGGCCAAGATGAAGCTGGTCCCCGTGCCCGACCTCATCGAGGGGAAGAGGCTCCTTTTGGTGGACGACTCCATCGTCCGCGGGACCCAGCTGCGCGAGACGGTCGACTTCCTCTACAACGCGGGCGCGGCGCAGGTCCACATGCGGTCGGCCTGCCCGCCCATCATGTACGGCTGCAAGTACCTGAGCTTCTCCCGCAGCCACTCCCCCATGGAGCTCATCGCCTACCGCACGGCCACCGAGCTGGAGGGCGGCGCGCCCGACAAGCACATCCAGGAGTACTCCGACAGCTCCACCGAGCGGGGCAGGTGCCTGCTCAAGACCATCTGCGAGAAGCTGGGCTTTGACTCTTTGCACTACCAGTCGCTCGACGGCATGCTGGAGGCCATCGGCCTGGACCGCAGCAAGATCTGCACCTACTGCTGGGACGGCCGGGAGTAGGCCGTCGCCCCAGCTCAGGCACGTCGTACCACGGACACCACCCAAACGGCAACGCATAGGAAGGCGGCACCCATGCCCAAGCGCGCGGACATCGACAAGATCCTCATCATCGGGAGCGGCCCCATCATCATCGGCCAGGCCTGCGAGTTCGACTACTCGGGCACCCAGGCCTGCAAGGCCCTGCGCAAGCTCGGCTACCAGATTGTTCTGGTCAACTCCAACCCGGCCACCATCATGACCGACCCCGCCACCGCCGACACGGTCTACATCGAGCCGCTCAACGCCGACCGCCTGGAGCAGATTATCGCCAAGGAGCGGCCCGACGCCCTCCTGCCCAACCTGGGCGGCCAGACCGGCCTCAACCTCTCGTCCGAGCTCGCCGCTAAGGGCATCCTGGACAAGTACGGCGTGCAGGTCATCGGCGTGTCGCTCGACGCCATCGAGCGGGGCGAGGACCGCGAGGCCTTCAAGCAGACCATGGCGTCCCTGGGCATCGAGATGGCGAAAAGCGAGGTCTCGCATACCGTCGAGGAGGCCGTAGACATAGCCGGCCGTCTGGGCTACCCCTGCGTCCTGCGCCCCGCCTACACCATGGGCGGCACGGGCGGCGGCCTGGTCTACAACGTCGAGGAACTCAGGACCGTCGTTGCCCGCGGCTTGGCGGCCTCCCCGGTCACCGAGGTTCTGGTCGAGGAATCCGTGCTGGGCTGGGAGGAGCTGGAGTTCGAGGTCATCCGCGACGCCAAGGGCCAGATGATTACCGTCTGCACCATCGAGAACATCGACCCCATGGGCGTGCACACCGGCGACTCCTTCTGCGCTGCCCCTATGCTGACCATCTCCCAGGACGTCATCGACCGCCTGCAGAAGAAAGCCTACGCCATCGTGGACAAGGTGGGCGTCATCGGCGGCTGCAACGTGCAGTGGGCCCACGACCCCGTGTCCGACCGCGACATCATCATCGAGATTAACCCCCGCACCTCGCGGTCCTCGGCCCTCGCCTCCAAGGCGACCGGCTTTCCCATCGCCCTGGTCTCCGCCATGCTGGCCTGCGGGCTCACGCTCGACGAAATCGAGTGCGGCACCTACGGCACGCTGGACAAATACCACTTCATGGGCGACTACGTGGTCGTCAAGTTCGCCCGTTGGGCCTTTGAGAAGTTCAAGGGCGTCCAGGACCGCCTGGGCACCCAGATGCGGGCCGTGGGCGAGGTCATGAGCATCGGCAAGACCTACAAGGAGGCCTTCCAGAAGGCCATCCGGTCGCTGGAGAAGGGCCGCTACGGCCTGGGCTTTGCCAAGGATTTCCACGACAAGACCAAAGACGAGCTCATCGCCCTGCTCGCCTACCCCACCTCAGAGCGCCAGTTCGTCATGTACGAGGCCCTGCGCAAGGGGGCCACGGTGGAGGAGCTGCACGGGCTCACTTCCATCAAGACCTACTTCATCGAGCAGATGAAGGAGCTGGTGGACGAGGAGGAGGCCATCCTGGCCTTCGGGGCACAGAACAAGGGGCAGATGCTGCCCGACGACATGCTGGTCCAGGCCAAGAGGGACGGCTTTGCCGACCGCTACCTGTCCCAGCTGCTGGGCCTGCCCGAGGCCGACATCCGCGCCCGCCGCGAAGCCCTGGGCTGCGTCGAGGGCTGGCACGGGGTCCACGTGGCCGCCACGCCCGACTCCTCCTATTACTACTCCACCTACAACGAGCCCGACCAGGCGCCTGCCAGCGCCAATCCCAACAAGGTCATGATTCTGGGCGGGGG
>CAZEAF010000165.1:0-3277 GCA_964510125.1 uncultured Coriobacteriaceae bacterium | reverse complement strand
GTCCGCGGGCGCTTCGCCCCCTCGCCGTCGGGCCGCATGCACCTGGGCAACGTCTGGTGCGCCCTAGCCGCCTGGTTGGCCGTCCGGTCACAGGGCGGCACGCTGGTGCTGCGAATCGAGGACCTGGACCCCCGCACCGCCGACCCCGCAGTGGCTGAGACCCTCATCGACGACCTGGTCTGGCTGGGGCTCGACTGGGACGAAGGCCCCTACTTCCAGAGCCGGCGCGCCGACCTCTACGCCCAGGCCATCGAGGAGCTCCGGGCCCGGGGCCTCACCTACCCCTGCTTTTGCTCCCGGGCCGACCTCCACGTCGCGAGCGCCCCGCACGCCAGCGACGGGACGCCCATCTACGCCGGCACCTGCCGGGACTTGGCCCCCGAGGAGGTCGCGCGAAGGACGGCTCGGCTCAACGCCCAAGGCCGCGGGCCCGCCCTGCGCCTGCGCGTCCCCGCCGCCGGCGACCCCGCGGGCACCCTCTCCATCGAAGACGCCACCTACGGCCCTCAACGCGAGTGTCTGGCGGCTGACTGCGGCGACTTCGTCCTGCGACGGACGGATGGAATCGTGGCCTATCAGCTGGCCGTGGTGGTGGACGACGGCCTCATGGGCGTAAATCAGGTCGTGCGCGGCCAAGACCTGCTGGGCTCGGTAGGCAGGCAGGTTTACCTGCAGCGTTTGCTGGACTACCCTCAGCCCACCTACGCCCACGTCCCCATGCTCATGGCCCCCGACGGGACGCGCCGCCTCTCCAAGCGCGACCGCGACTGCGACCTGGGCCTCATGCGCGCACGCTTCGGGTCGCCGGAGGTCCTGCTGGGGCGGCTAGCCCACCTGGTAGGCCTGCGTCCCACAGCCGAGCCGGCCGGCGCGCGCGACCTGCTGGACGGCTTTGCCTGGGAGGACCTGCGCGCCGCCGCGGACGCCCGGCGCGAGGCCACGGGCAGCGCCAACATCCCCGTGCCTGCGGCTTTTTTCGAGGCAAGGTGATTTCGGGATAGGGCCCAGCGGCAGAAGATCCGCGGTGGTCGGCCTGCTCGATGGATTGATTCTGGAGAATTGCAGGAGGATGCAGCGCGGCCAGCCGTAAACCCGACTTGCGTTAAGCTACCCAAACGGACGGAGAGCTGACCGAGAGGCCGAAGGTGCTCGCCTGCTAAGCGAGTAAGGGGGTAAAAACTCCCTTCTGGGGTTCGAATCCCCAGCTCTCCGCCATTTTTAACCAATCAGGGCCGGTTGCCCCTCGCGGGCAGTTCGGCTTTTTTTCTATCTTGCCCCAGGAGGATTGCCGCGGGGTTCAGGGCAGGGCGGCTGGTTCGTTGCGCATCACCTCTGTCCCGGACCTTCAAAGGAGGATGTATGAGCGCGGACGACGAGCAGACAGCTTCTCCGGTCGAGGCGACTGTAACCGCACCGTCCGTGCCGGAAGCTCCGTCGTCGCAGGCCAGCCCCTCCGTCCAGGCCGACGGACCCATCTCCGGCGAGCCCGGCCCTGACCCCGCTGACGCCTCTGCCTCCAAGCGTCACCAGCCCAAGCTCGCACGCCCCTACCGCATCTACGGCGGGCTGATCATCGTCTATGGCGGCCTCACCTTCATCGCCCGCCTGGTTATCGCCTTCTTCACGATTACGCTCTTCCTGCGCGGCCGGGCCAGCGAGGTCGTCGGCGGCATGTCCGCATCGATTGTCATTCTCTCCCTTGCCGCGTTCTCGCTGTCCTTTGTCCTTTCGGCTCTCTATGTCATCCTGGGCGCGCGCCTTCTGCGCAACGAGCGCCGGCACGCGGGCACCTTGGCCTACACCATGATTGCCTTGACCGTGCTCAGCCTCCTGCTCGAGCTCATGCTCACCGGCGTCGACATCAGCATCTTCCTCACGGTCCTCAACATCGTCGTGCTCATCATCATCTCCGCCTATGTCGACCCGGCTCTGGCCCAGGAACGCCAGCTCCAGGGCAGGCTGCGCGACCTCGAGTACCGCGAGCAAGCCGAGGCGGGCGGCCGCGACGTCACGGGCGAGGGCTTCATCACCCTCAACTTCTTCAACCTGTTTTGGATTTTCACAATCACCTGCGTCATAGGCCTCATCGTCGAGGACATCTATCACGCCATCGTCTTTGGCGGCTACGAGGACCGGGCCGGCCTGCTCTACGGGCCCTTCTCGCCCATCTACGGCCTGGGCGGGGTCCTGCTCACCATCGCCCTCAACCGCTTTTATAACAAGAACCCCCTGATTATCTTTGCGGTGAGCGCCATCATCGGCGGGGCCTTCGAGTACTTCGTCAGCTGGTTCATGCAGATGTCCTTCGGCATCACGGCCTGGGATTATTCGGGCCCCTGGTTCAACGCCGACGGCTCCATCAACCCCGTCACCTTCATGAACATCAACGGGCGGACCAGCCTGCTCTTCATGATTTTCTGGGGCCTGTTGGGCCTGGTGTGGATTCGCTCGGCCCTGCCCGCGGTCCTGCGCCTGGTCAACCTCATCCCCTGGAACGTGCGCTACGCGGTCACCACGGTGGCTGCCGTCCTGCTCATTTCCGACGGCGCCCTGACCCTCATCTCGCTGGACTGCTGGTACGAGCGGGTGGCCGGCCACGAGCCCACGGAGCCCATCGAGCTTTTCTGCGCCGAGTACTACGACAATGACTTCATGCAGAACCGCTTCCAGACCATGACGATAGACCCGTCGGCGGCCCAGCAGCGCATGAGCTAGCAGGCGCGAGCGTGCGGCGTTCGCCCGGTGGGTGGCCAGTGGGCTCGGCGTGTGGACGACTTCCGCGACCCCCGCGAGCGTGTGGCGGCCGTCCCATCCGTGTTATGCTTACCCGCTGCATACCCGGGCAGGAGCCTGGGGCGGCACGAGAGAGGCATCACCCCAGAGCACAGGAGACAGCACATGGCCCTCACCAAGGCGCAGATTCACCAGCTTCGCGGCATGGCGAATACCCTCAAGCCCGTCATCATCATCGGCAAGGACGACGTCACCCAGTCCATCACCCAGCGTGCCGACGAGTACCTGGAGGCCCACGAGCTCATGAAGTGCTCGGTTATCGACGGCAGCACCCTCACAGCCCAGCACGCGGCCGAAATCCTGGCCATGCGTGCGCACGCCGAGTTGGTCCAGGTCATCGGCCACAAGTTCGTCCTTTACCGGCACACCACCCGCAAGGGCGTGAAGCAGATTCAGCTGGTGCAGGAGTAGGTCAGGCGGGCGCGGAGCCGGCAGCGCGAGCGGGCGGGGGGAGGCCCTGGGAGGCCCCGCTGGGCTGTTCGGC
>CAZEAF010000164.1:0-3282 GCA_964510125.1 uncultured Coriobacteriaceae bacterium | reverse complement strand
CTCGCCGACCTGCAGGCAGGTGTCCAAAGGGTGGTCACACACCAGGCTGCCCAGCGTCTTTTTGGCCTGGCGGCACTGGCAGGGTGTGATGGCGAAGACGGAGTTGCGGTCAATAATCGCACGCCAGTCGTCGTAGGGGTTGGTGATGACCCCGCCTTCCACCACCTCGGCGCTGATTGGGATTGAGCGATACATGGGCGTCTCGGAGTTGTACAGAGCGCTGGCGAAGTCACCGCCACGGGAATTGGTGTGCTCTGTCAGCCAGTCCACCGAGTATTTCTGCCAGTTGAACTCGTACAGGCCATGGGCGTCGGGCAGCAGGTGGAAGAAGGGCACCTCGCCGCGGCGGACGCGATACAGCAGGTTCTTGTGTGCCATATCCTCAAGAATCTGAAGGCACTCCTCCTCGGCCCTGCCACTGCGACCCGACAGCTCGACGGCCGAGAACATCTTGTCGGTGGGGGCGTCCAGATACACCTGGGCTTCCTCAGGCGTGAACAGGTCCATGTACCATTTCCAAGCGTCGGCTGTGTCGGTGGAGACCTCGGAGCCGGCGCCGAAACCGACCTTGTTCACCTGGTTGCGCAACTTGAGGTAGACGCGCGGAACCACCGTGCCGTCGCCGCACACCAGGTCGCCCGGCGTAGCCTCGGGCTGTCCGCCGGCAGTGCTATCTGGTGCGTCCTTCTCGGTGGAGGCCTCACTGGCCATCCCCTTCCCGGTGACAGCCGCCGCAGTGGTAGCCGCGCCTGCCATCATGCTTACACCCAGAAAGCTCCTCCTTGTAATGTCTTCCATGGCGATTCTCTCCCGTCTCTTCGGCCATCGTTCCTTTTCGACGGCCCCTTTCAAATGCCACAGAGGCTCGCGCCTCTCGATGCCGCCGTGGCATTGTCTATCAGTTACTGTCGCTCAATATCAGGTTTGCATGCCATCGCCCAGCTGGGCGATATTCGCATGGCCCGGCTGGGCCATTGCGATTTGGCCCCTCGGGGTATGGTGCGCGGCAAACCCGCAATGATATATATCGGCTCGTCACGGCGACGCACCGGGACAGACGCAAACACTGCGAGCTGCAAGGGCAAAAGCGGGTCTCGGTCATCGAGAACAGGCAAGATGGCAAAGAAGTAGAGGAGATTATCATGGAAGCAACAAGACGTCAGTTCGTAGGTGCGGCAACAGTCGCAGCAACTGCGGCGATAGCGGGCACCAGCCTGTCCGGCACGGCGCTGGCCGAGAACAACGACTACGGCACCGAGTTCGAGGGCGAGACCGACGACATCCCGCCGGTCGGAGAGCCCGTTTCTTACGACTACGAGGCCGACGTGGTGGTCATCGGTGCCGGCGGCGGCCTTTCCGGCGCTCTGCGCGCCTTGGACCTGGGCGGCAGCGCCATCGTAATCGAGAAGATGCCCTCCACGGGAGGTGAGACCCAGGAGGCTTGCGTGTTCGCCTTCACCTCGGGCAATCGCTGCCAGACCGAGGCCGGTCTGCCGGACGTCAGCGAGGACCTACTCAACATGTTCTACAGCGCAGCCCCCTTCGGCGCAAAGTGGAAGCCCTTCATCGACAACGTATATAACGGTTCCAAGGATCTCGTGAGCTGGCTCGAGGGGCTCGGTCTTGAGTTCGAGCCCGGTTACTGCGTGAACGATGAGGCCGTCTACGCCGTGTGCCCTGCCGGCTCCGCTGTGAACCGTATGAACTGGAAGAGTATGTCCTACCTCACAAAGTTCAACACCGAGCAAATTGAGGCCAAGGGCGGCCAGATTCTGCTCAGCACCGAGGCCGAGGCCTTGGTCATGGCCGACGGCGCGGTCGTTGGCGTTCAGTGCACCGCCGAGGATGGCTCGACCATCTACGTGAAGGCAAACAAGGGCGTCATCATGGCGACGAACGGCATCTGCGGCAACCGCGCCATGCTGGCCAAGTACTGCCCCGTCGCCCTGCGCTGCAAGGTGAACACCTCGGGTTCCTTCGTCGACGGCAAGGGCATCCGCATGGCATTCGGTGCAGGCGCCAACTTTGGCGGCTACAACCAGTACGGCGTTTTCGACGGCGGCCTCGATACCATGCCATGGGAGAGCATGCTCTACGACCCGGCCATCCAACTGGCACGCCAACCCTGGCTCGGCATCGACGTGCACGGCGACCGCTATACCTACAATATCGCTGGCCTGACCGGCTTCGGCGCCCAGGGCAAGCTCTTGTGCGGCCTGCCCAACAGCCAGGGATACGTCATCTTCGACGACGATTGGTACGAGCGCGCGCTCGGCTTCGACCAGCAGATGTGCCGCATTCCGCTCGACGAATCGATTTTTGGCGCGGAGCAGTTGGAGCGCATCCCCGAGTCCTTCCGCGACTTCCACGCGGGTGCCCAGGAAGCCATAGACAACGGCACCATCTTCAGCGCCGACACTATCGAGGAGCTGGCCGAAAAGATGGGCCTGGACCCCGAAGTCGCCCAAAAGGCGGTCGACGACTACAACGCAATCGTCGACGCCGGGGAGGACCCCGACGGACCCTTCGCCGAGCATCCCGAGTACCTGTTCCCCATCAAGACGGCCCCCTTCCATGGCGCGCTGCTCGGCGGCATGCTCTACGCAACCTCGGCCGGCATCGACACCAACGAGAAGATGCAGGCCCTGGATACCAAGGGCCAGGTCATCCCCGGCCTGTATGCCAGCGGTGCCGCCGTGGCCCGAGAGATGCAGGTCTGCGGCTCCAGCTGCTTTGCCAACACCTCGGCGTTCCTGGCAGCCACCGATGCGATGAGCAAATAGGACCGGACAGGCAGACAGGTAGTCGAGCGAATTTCCGACACCCTACTGACTCCTATAGCGTCTTTTCCTCGAAAGGTGCCTACGGCCGTTGCCGTGGGCACCTTTTCGCAGCAGGCGGAGGGCGTGGAAGGAAGGTGCCCCCGCACGGCCCGGATGATACCGAGCGGCGAGCCATGCCAAAGCCGGACGCGGTGACGCGCCGGCCCCGAATCGGGCATAAGGGGAGTGCCAGCGGGCCTGCATCTGTGACATGCGAGCGGCGCGTTGCCTTAGGATTAGGGCCGGTGCTTGCCAGAGCTAGCCGGCCCTATCTTCTATTTCAGTGTAGCCCATAGTGAAGCGTAGTCTCAGCGAGGTTCGCTCCCACTGCCCAACAACAAACACGCGCCCGCAGGATGTCTGCCTGCGGGCGCGCGGATGCCACGCGAGCACCGTCGGGCCGGGCGAGGAGGTAATCAAAAACTACATCAGAAACCAGCAGGAGGGGAGCGCTATAGAG
>CAZEAF010000163.1:1787-3284 GCA_964510125.1 uncultured Coriobacteriaceae bacterium | reverse complement strand
CCTTTTCCGCGGCCATGCCCACGAGAAGATCGTCCGCGACTACGCCACGCGCTCGGGCGAGATGTTCGACTGGATGCTCGACTACATCCCGCAGGAGTACATCGACAAGTACGCCAAGACCTCCAACTACAAGGGCAACGACAACTACGACGGCCAGAGCAACGGCGCCTACAGCTTCCGCGGCATGGTCCAGTGGCGCGACGAGGACTCCAACGTCAACATGTTCCCCTTCGTGATTCGCTCCCTCTTCGAGGCGATTGAGGACAACGGCGGCACCATGGCCTGGGGCTATCAGGGTATCGAGCTGGTCAAGACGGGCGACGCGGTGACCGGCGCCATCCTCTCCGACGTCGACGGCAAGTACCACCAGATCAACGCCAAGGCCGTCATCATGGCCGCCGGCGACTTTGGCGGCAACCCCGACATGCTGCTCGACCTCAACGACCAGCTCCGCAACCTGGCCTGGTCCTACGGCAACGACCGCACCGACAGCATGAACGTGGGCGGCATGGGTCGCGACGGCAGCGGCATCAAGATGTGCCTGTGGGCCGGCGGCACGATGGAGGCTGGTCCCCGCGCCGGTCAGTCCTGCGGCATCAACAGCGCGCCCGAGTACTTTGCCTTTGGCGGCGCCTGGCCTTGCTTCGGCCCGGAGGGCAAGCGTTTCTTCAACGAGTCCCTGTGCAAGCACGGCACCTACGGCTACCTGGACATGCTGCCCGTAGGCACGCTCCTGCTCCAGGTGACCGACTCCAACTGGGAGGAGTACCTCTCGCACCAGGGTTACGGCCATGAGACGATGGACCGCAGCTCCGACTACATGGTCGCCGAGGTGCGCCAGAACATGGAGGACTACCAGACGGGTGCCGACGGCTTCCCCGTGCGTTGCTTCGCCCGCTTCGGCAAGGAGTATCAGACCTGCTACGCCGCCGACACGCTCGAGGAGGTCGCCCAGATCGCCGGCTACGACGAGGAGCAGACCGAGAACTTCCTGGCTGAGGTCGAGCACTGGAACGAGATGTGCGAGGCCGGCAAGGACACCGACTGGGGCATTGACCCGCAGATGCTCATGCCTATCAAGGACGCCCCCTTCTTCTTCGCCTTCTCCAAGACGGGCAGCAGCCCCTCGGGCGGTCTGGCCCAGCACGCGGCTGTCTGCACCGATGGCAACTACAACGTGCTCGACGCCAGCAAGACCCCGATCGAGGGCCTGTACGCGGCCGGCAACAACTGCGGCCAGCGCATCGGCATCCAGTACGCTACCCCGACGGCCGGCAACGCCTGTGGCAGCGCCATGACCAGCGGCTTCTGCGCGGCTGACGCGGTGATTGCCAAGCTGCAGGCCTAGTTCGGGCCTGGGCCCCGTGCGGGCCTGGGGCTGACGGTCGGGCCGGCATGGCGGGCTTCGGGCGCGTGGCTTGGGGCTCGGGGTCTGCGCCAGCCGGGCGAATGTGCGAGAATCATGAGGGCCGGCTGCCTCGCTTTGGGGCGGCCGGC
>CAZEAF010000163.1:0-1687 GCA_964510125.1 uncultured Coriobacteriaceae bacterium | reverse complement strand
ACGAGAAGGCGGTTCGCGTGGGCGAGACGACAGGACAGGACGCGCACCAGGTCGTGGCAAAGCTCGTGCTCCCCTTTGCTCTCGAGCTTCTGGGCAGGCCTGAGCGCGAGGCGGTCGTGGGATGGGACAGCGCCCGGGCCCTGGCCTACCTGCGAGCGCTGGGGACCGAAATCGCGAGCAACGCCGGCCAGTTCGACGACTGCGTGGTGACGGCGGTCAGGCTGGGCGGGGGTATCGCCACCAACGTCCCAGCCCAGGGCCTTTCTGAGGTCTACAGGACCCTTACCCGCACCGTGCGCCTGGATCCGAGTGCTTCGGTCACGGCCCGTGCGGCCATCCACAACATCAGCGGGGCGACCATGCCCTGGCTGCGCCGCATCGGGGTTTCTCGCCTGGATTTTGAGGCCGGCTCCCTCGATGCTGGGGACTTTGTGCGCCTCAACCGGTCCGAGAGCCTGTCGGTGCTGCCTTATGTGGTGGACGACTTCCTCCACGCCGACCAGCAGCACAACCTGGGCTACGTCCTCTACTATGGGTTCGATGCGCCCAATACGGCGGGTTTCCGCAGGTCAATCATTGAATTTATCCGCTGCCCGGCTGTGCACCTGCGCCTTGAGCCCTGGGAGGGCTGGCGTGTGGGCGACAAGGCCTCCCAAAACTATGTAGGGCGGGCCTCGCAGGCTTTGGAGGATGAGCAGCTCGGGCAGGCGCGGGAGGTGCTGGGACAGGCCGGCTTTTGCGAGTATGCCCCTCTCGCCTTCGCGCGGCCTGGCGGCGAGGACCCCTACCTGCTCGCCCATGCGGCGGGGTCTGACGAGCTTCAGTTTGGCCTGAGCGCCCAGACCCGTCTTTGCGGCGTCGTCTCCAAGAACACGTCTGACTGGGAGACCTACCTCGCCCACTCGGACGACTTCAGCCAGATTACCGCCAGCGTCACGCGCTCCTCAGACGAATCTGTCACAATGGGACCCGATGGGGATGGGGGGAGCAACCCGGGGAGCGAATAGTATGGGGAATGACGCCGAGAAGGCAGAGGGTATGGCATCGCGTGCAGCCGCTGCCTGCGATGTGGCCCGTATCGGCGTCGTCTTGGCGTACGGTCTGTGCTGCGCCCGCGAGCTAGCCACGCCTTTGGCGCAGACAAACCTCGCGGCCCCCTTGCCCCTTATGGGCGCGCTGCTGGCCGGCATCGTGCTGGCGGCGGCTGTCGAGATAGCCGTGGAGGCTAGCAGGCGCGGGGACAGGGCCGGACGCGGGGGATGTGATCGCGACGGGCAAGATGGGCCCGGGCGTGGGGGACAGGGCCGCGACGGGCAAGATAGGCCCGGGCGCGCAAAGAGCGGGCGGTCCCGCTGTTGGATTGCGCTGGCCTGGGGGGCTGCCGGCGCCCTCTGCTACCTCGGACTGGGTATCTGGCCTGCACTTACGGAGCTCTGGTTTGTTCCGCTGGCTTGCGGCGCCCTACAGGGTGTGGCCATCTGCGAGATGTCCCTGGCGGTTGCGCAAAGCGTGAGCCTGAGCTCGCCAGGCCGGCTCATCCGCGTCTCAGGTGCCGCGGCCGTGGTCACGGGCCTGCTCTTGGCCGTCTACGTTCTTGAGCCCGCCCTCACGGCGAGGGGAATCGTCCTCTGCGTGCTGGTGGGCATCCTTGCGCTGGTAGAGATGGCCGCGGGGCGTGCGGAGCGCA
>CAZEAF010000162.1:0-3305 GCA_964510125.1 uncultured Coriobacteriaceae bacterium | reverse complement strand
GGTGCGCCCCGGCCGAGAGGACGAAGAAGGTCCCGGGGCGCACCAGACTCCATGGTGCCCCCGATGGGAGAGACGGGCCATCGATATGCCTTGCGGCAGGCTTACGCTCGCGTAAGTGCAGCCCAAATAGGGCGGGCCCAGCCAGGGGCGCGGAAAAACCCGCCGGCTGCGGCTGCGCTGCTGCCGGCCCCCTGCCGGCCGCGGTGGCGTGCTGCCGGTCCCCGCGCCTGCCCCCGCTGGCCAGACCCGCACCCCTATTTCGTCCTCTGCGGACCCTTGGCCTCCAACGGCGGTAAGATACCAAGTGGCCGCGCGGCAAAGGGGGCCGTGTCGGTCAGCCGAAGGGAAAGGATTCCCGAGCGCCGCATGAACACCGAACACCTCCGCGAGTTCGTCACGCTCGTCCACCGTCTCAACTTCACCGCCGCCGCCAGCGACCTGGGCATGTCTCAACCCACCCTGAGCAGGCACATCGCCGAGCTGGAGCGCTACTACGGCGCCAAGCTGATTGCGCGGGGCGACTCCCCCTCGCTCACCTATGCCGGCGAGCTGCTGCTTGACGGGGCAACGGAGCTGCTGCAGCAGGAGGATGCCCTGCGCAGTCAGGTCAGGGACGCCGGGTCCGTCCACATCTGCGAGCTGCGCATCCAGGAATGGCGGTACTCCAACCGCGCCATGGGTGTGATCCGCAGGGCAGTCTCGGCCGTCGCAGGCACGAACCCCGAGCTCAGGACCCGCTTTGTCGCCTCAGAGTATGGCAAGAGCGTGCCCGAGGCGGTGCTGTCCGGCTCGCTCGACATCGGCATCCTCGCGCATACCTACGCCGGTCACCCCACGTTTGCCAGCTATGACGGGGTGGGCGTGCTGCCCCTCAGGTCCTCGCGCACGCGCCTGTGCTTTTACGCGGGGCCCAAGAGCCCCCTGCTCGGGAGGGACAGCGTGTCCATCGCCGACCTGCGCGGGCAGACGGTCGTGGTCCCCCTCGTCTCAGAATGCGCGAACATCCGCGGGGACGTCACCAGGCTCTGCGCGCCCTACGGCTTTGTGCCCACCTTTGTGGCCACCACCCTGGGCAGCATCGACGACATCTTCTGCATGGACCTGCGCTCGGCTCTGCTCATCGGCATCGAGGAGTACTCGCAGCGAGGTCTCTCGGACGGCCGCGCACACATGATACGCTGCAGCGACGACGTCTGGGTCATGACCTACCTGGTCCATTCCGAGACAAGCACCAATCCCCTGCTGGGCCGCCTCATCCAGGAAATCTCCGCCGCGGATGCAGCAGCGGTTGCGGAGGCGGAGACGGAGGGCGAGGCCGAGGGCGCCCCGACCGGCAGGTAAGCCGCTCGGCAAACCGCCCGACTCGGCTGCACAGGCCGCAACCATCAAAAGAGCGGGCCCCAGCCACCTCGGCCAGGACCCGCCCCTTTGTCAATGCTGGCTAAGCGATGCCGAAGACCACCCGGCCGCTAGTCCCAGTTGTCCAGCGCGGCCACGTTCTTGCCGCAGATGCTGCCGTACACCATGGCAAAGCCCACGTAGGTGCCGCAGCCAGGATAGTGACCCGGAGCGCCGTAGGGGTTGGTGCCGGTGTCGCAGCCCGAGGCATACAGGCGGGGAATCGGCTTGTTGAAGACGTCCATGACCTGGCCGTTGACGTCGATAATCACGCCGCCGTGGGTCTCGGCGAAGGTGGCGCCGTACAGGTTAATCTGCCCGGGGACGGGGTTGCCGTCCTCGTCCAGCGGCCGGTCCCACATCGCAAAGACGTCGTCCCACTTGGTGTTGTACTTCATGGGGTACAGCACCTCGTCGCGCGTGGTACCCACGACAAAGGCGTAGGCGTTCTCGAGCGGCTGGAAGTCGGTCATGTTGGTGACGGCGGCGCCGGCCTTCTGAGCTGCGCGAATGCCGTCGCCGGTGCAGCAGGGGTTCATGAACGAGCGGTAGTTCAGAATCTTGGGGGCCTGGCAGAACTGCATGTCGGTGCCGTAGGGGAAGCCGCCGGTGCCCAGCACCACGCCCTTCTTAGCCTTGATGTTGACCTTGTTGCCGTCGGCGTCCACGGCCACGGCGCCCAGCACGGTGCCGTCGGCGTCCTGAATCAGGCTCTGCAGCGAGGTCTCGAACAGAGCGGAGATCTTGTCGGAACGGTCTTGGATGGCCTGGTAGAGCGGGTCGAACAGCTCGGGGCCGGCGTAGGAGATGCCCTCGTCGTTGTCGCCAATCCAGATCCAGTGCGAGCGGGCGGGCATGGAGTCGGGGTCGATGCCGAAGCTGGCGTAGTCGGTGCCGGTGTTGGACAGGCCGTTGAAGTAGGAGTCGGTGTACTCGGCGACGAACGCGTCGTGGCCGTTGTACTGCTTGTTCAGGTCGTTCAGCCACTCGATGTTCTCGCCGGCGCCCTCGGCATAGGCGTACAGGATGTCGTCGGGGCAGGTGTTGCCCACGCTGGTCTTGAGCCAGTCGTAGAAGCTGTCGATGCTGTCCTCGATGCCCAGGGCCTTCTGCATGCTGGTGCCGGCACCCGCCAGACCGCCGCCGCAGCGGGCCATGGAGCCACCGGGCAGCTTGTCCTTGTCAATGATGAGCACCTGTGCGCCGGCGTCGGCCGCGCGGATGGCGGCGCAGGCACCCGTGGCACCATAGCCGCAGCACAGGACCTCGGTCTCGATGTCCCATTCCACGCCGGACGCGTCTGCCGGGGCCACAGCGTCGATGGTCTCGGGCTGCCAGTCGTAGGTGAAGCGGAGGTCCTCGAAGTCGTCGGTGGCGACCGTGTCCTCGATGCCCTGGCGCTGCATCTCGGCAGGGGTCAGCTCCTCGTCTGCCGCGGACGAGGCTTCCTCGGCATGCGCGGTGGAGGCTATGGCTATCGAAGCCGCTCCGAGGGCAGCGCCTGCCACGAAGTTCCTTCTGGAGAGACGTGCATCTGCCATGATTACCCCTTTCGTCGTACGCGTGTGGATGGGTGCGTGCCTGGCGGGCGTGCGCTTGGCGGGCGCGTGCCCAACGAGCGTCTACCTGGTGGGTATGTCCCGGTAGGCACGTGCCTGGTAAGCGCATGCTTGGCAGGCACGTGCCTGGTGGACATTTGCCCAGTGGGCACGTGCCTAGCTAAGCGCACGCCCAACGGGCATCTGCCTAGGCTATCGCGGCTGGGACCCCTTGGCAGAATCCGGACCTATCCCCCTGACCCGTTGCCCAACCCCGCCGTTTGGCCTGACGCCCTTGATGGTAGCGTGGTGGCCTTGTATTGACTAAATGAGGAATTCATAAGGAGAGAATCAGGCTTGGAATATAGC
>CAZEAF010000161.1:0-3321 GCA_964510125.1 uncultured Coriobacteriaceae bacterium | reverse complement strand
CCACCTGGGCGGTCTCGTTACCTGGCAGCCACCCCTTTCGGCAGCCCCGCTACTCCCCCGTGGCGGCGATACGGCCGGCACGGCGGCCGAACGTGGACGAGCGGCCGGCGGCGAGGCCGGGGATGAGGTCGGGGTAGGTGATTGCGAAGAAGGAGCCGGAGTCGTTGCCGCCCATGAAGAGGCCCTCGATCTTGGTGCCGTCGGCACGCAGGGCGTTCATGTCGGTGTCGATGTGGATGCCGTCCATGGTGCAGAGCAGGTAGCCGGTCTGGCGCACGCCGCAGAAGGGCGGGGTGTCCAGCGGGGACAGGCGGAAGGGCTCCTTGCCGAAGTCGGTATCCTCGCCAGCGGCGACAAGCTCGTTGTAGTGGTCGACGGTCTCCTTGAGGTTATCAGCGGGGATGTTGAGCTTCTCCGCCAGTTCCTCGATGGTGTCGGCCTGCTGGATGTAGCCGTTCTCCACGAGGCCCTGGTTCATGCCCATCATGGCGTCGATGGTGATGGCCGAGACGGGCGCGCCGTTCTCAAAGGGGAACATGCGCGAGCAGCCCTGGGTCTTGAACTGGTAGATGTAGTCGATGTAGTTGGCGTCCCACAGGGTGACGTAGGTGTGGTCGGGCTCGGCCAGCGAGGCGTGCAGGGTGAAGTCGTAGGGCTCGCTCTCGTTGCAGAAGCGCTTGCCCTCCAGGTTGACCTTGAGCCAGGGCTGGGAGGCCATCCAGAACATGGCGGAATTGAGGTTCTGGCCTGCGACCTCGTCGGGCTTGAGCGGGCAGCGGTCGAAGAGCATGCACTCGTGCGTGTCGTCGAAGGCCGCGCCTGCCCACAGGGCCGCCTTGATGCCGTCGCCGTTCGTGCCGGGCATGGCGGAGTTGCTGGAGAAGATCTTGCAGGTGTCGGGCTGCAGGGCCGCCATCATCTTGTCGTTGCGCCCGTAGCCGCCCGTGCAGAGGATGACGCCCTTGGCCGCCTCGATCTTGATGTAGTTGTCGTCCGGGTCGGTGGCGATGACGCCGGTCACGCGCTCGGAGTCGTCCTGGGTCAGCTCGACCATCGCGCAGGAGTAGTCGACCTCGACGCCCAGCGAGTCCGCGTAGTCGAGCAGGACGTCGGCGTCCTCGCAGGTACCGCCGTTCATGATGGCGGAGTGGCCGGTGCACCAGTGCTTGAAGACCGTCTCGCCCGGCGCCAGGTCGAGGTCGGAGCTGATCACGAACTCGCGGCCGGCCTTCTCGCACAGCTCGCTGTACCACTCGACGGTCTCGGCGGAGTTGTCGGCCCAGCACTTGAGCAGGGCGGGGCTCACCATGTTGGCGGCGTACATCTGCATCTCGTGGCAGATCTCGTTCTTGTCGATCTCGACGCCGAGCTCCTCCTGCCACTTGGTGCCCACGGCGCCCAGCGTGCCGCGGACGCCCGGGGAGGCCGGATTCTTCTCGATGAGGATGACCTGCGCCCCGTTCTCGGCGGCGGAGCAGGCTGCGAAGAGGCCGGACGTGCCGCAGCCCACGACCAGGACGTCGCACTGCTTGGTGTCGGTAATGTCGGCGTCCGCGACGGCAGGGGCCTCGCCCAGCCACTCGGGCACGGAGGTGTCGACGTACTGGGAGGGGCCGGGCGTGGCTTCGATCTCCGGGCTGTCGATAACGGCGTTGGCCGGGACCTCGCCCGAGGCGTCGGCCTCTCCGGACTCGGCTGCGCCGGCGGTCTGGGCGGCCACCGCGCTCAGGGTCAGCGCACCCGTTGCCGCCGCTGCGCCTGCGACGAAGTTCCTGCGCGACATTGCCTGCTGTTTGCTCATCTTGTGTCTCCTTTGCCCGTGGCTTTGTGTCCGCTGCATGCGAACGGTTCACAAGGTACGTCCCGGCGGCAGGCGGCGCGTCACCCACTGTTTACGAACTTGGGGGCGCCCGGACGGCGCACGGAGGCGGGTGCGGCGGGCCCCAGGGCTCACCCACACTTCATGATGACAAACGTTTTCGCAGGTCAGAGCCCTATGAGAGCAAAACGGGCCACCCAGCGGGCCAGGGAGCCGGGCCAGGCGCCGGAAAAGGCTAGAATGTTGGCATGCATCCGGCGAAAGACGGGGGGCTGCGATGTCAGGGACAGGGTTGCGGGCCAAAGGACAGGCGGAGCGCGCGCCCGGCCTCCGCTTCCTCACGGCCGCCCTCGCCTTCGCCGCCTACTCCCTTTCCAACTGGGTGCTCACGAGCGGGGTCTTTCCTACCGCGACTGTTTTGGCCTCGCTCTGTCGCGACACGAGCACGCTGGTCGAAGGGCTGGCCCTGCTCGCCTTCACCCTGGTGGCCCGCCACTCGCCCCGCCGGATTCCCGCGCCCGCCCTGCTGGCAGGGGCCATGCCCGCGCTCGCTGCAGTCGGCGTCGCCCTCACCTGGGCCGCCGTCTCCCTCGACCTGGGGTGGCTCGCGCATGTCGGCCTGAGCGTGAACAGCCTTGCCGCGGGGATTGGCATCGTGTTGCTGGGCTGCTCGCTCTCACGCAGGTCGGCGTGGGAGATTGGCTTTGCGGCCACCCTCGGCTTCCTCGCCAGCTACCTGCTGAGGCCCTTGCTGGTCGGACTTCCTTTTGCCGCCTATTGCCTGGGCTACATAGTGCTCATCGCGCTTATTTGCTGCCTGTGCTGGACGGAGGCACGCAAGACGCTCGACGAGGCGCGCAGGAGCATGGCCCCCGACGAGCTCGCCCTCACCAACCCCTTCTCCTTTCTCTCGCCCGCCGACCAGCTCTTTGTCTGCCTGCTCCTTTTCCGCATGGCATACGGCTACGCCCTGAGCTTTGGGGCACACGGGGCAGTCCCCGCGCTCGCCGTGGCCGGCATCGTTCCGCTGGTCGCGTTTGGGGCCTGGCTCCTCGTCCGCCGCCGCCCCCTGTCTGGCGACATGGTCCTGTATGTGGCCACCCTCATGGTGCTTGCTGGCTTTTTGTTCGTACCCCTGGGCAGCTACGGCTTCTCCGCCCTCACCGCCAACCTGCTTGAGGGTGGGGACGCCTGTTTTGAGCTGCTCTTTTGGGTAGTGTTGGGCACCCTTGCCTCGAGGAACCGGGTTGGTACGCCCTTTTTGTTCGCCTGGAGCGGGTTCCTGCTGAGCGTCGGTGTGGTCGCGGGGGCCAACGTCGGGCGCATGAGCGAGCTGCTCGTGGCATCGTCGGCGCCCTTTGCAGGCTACGCCCTCAACACGGCGATTGCCGTCGGGCTCGTGGGCTACGTGCTGTTCGGGGCCATGCGGGGATTCAGCCTCGACGCCAAGGTTCGGTCGATTGAGGAGAGCACGGAGCCGCAGGTGGCAGGGGGTATGGCGG
>CAZEAF010000160.1:1529-3361 GCA_964510125.1 uncultured Coriobacteriaceae bacterium | reverse complement strand
GGGGAAGATACTGCCCACGTTGTGCAGGTTCGCGGCTGTGCCTGTATCTCCCGTCCGCAATCGCGTATGATGAAGGATGTTCGCATGTCGCCTCCACACCGGTTTTTCCGAGCGGGATGGCAGCGCCGGCCCCGCGCCCGGCTTTTTGGGGAGACGGCCCAAACGGACCGCGCATCTGTGCTTTTACCTGCATCTTTAGGAGAAAGGGAGCACCACATGGACAATTCCACTTCAAGGCGTACGTTCGTCGCTGGTGTCGCCGGCGGGACCGCAGCCGCCGCAACCCTTGGCGTCCTGGGCGTCAACGCCGCCTCCGCCGCCGAGGCCAGCGCAGCCAAGCCCAAGGTCAACGACATGTTCGCCGGCCGTGGCAACGCCCGCCAGGTCACGGACGACATCTGGTGGGTCGGCGCCGCCGACAAGCGCATCGCCCTCTTCGAGAACGTCTACCCGCTCGAGCAGGGCATGACCTACAACTCCTACGTCATCCTCGACGACAAGGTCGCCCTGGTCGACACTGTCGATCGCGCCGTCGTCGGCCAGTACCTGGAGAACCTCAACGCCGTCCTCCAGGGCCGTGACATCGACTACCTCATCGTCGACCACATGGAGCCCGACCACTCCTCCGCCATCGACCTCATCATCAGCAAGTTCCCCGAGATCAAAATTGTGACCTCCGAGAAGGCCGCCGTTATGGTGGGCCAGTTCTTCGAGACCGACATCTCCGACCGCCTGGTCACCGTGGCCGAGGGCGACTCGGTCAGCCTGGGCAAGCACACCCTCCACTTCGTCGAGGCCCCCATGGTCCACTGGCCCGAGGTCCTCATGGCCTATGACGACGCCTCCGGCGTGCTCTTCTCGGCCGACGCCTTCGGCTCCTTCAACTCCCTCGACGGCAACATCTTCGCCGACCAGGTCGACTACGACAACGACTGGATGCCCGAGGCCCGTCGCTTCCTGGTCAACATCGTGGGCAAGTACGGCCCCCAGATTCAGGCCGCGCTCGAGAAGGCCGGCACGCT
This sequence comes from uncultured Coriobacteriaceae bacterium, assembly GCA_964510125.1. Classification (GTDB taxonomy): domain Bacteria; phylum Actinomycetota; class Coriobacteriia; order Coriobacteriales; family UMGS124; genus CAIFEU01. The sequence continues at coordinate 2,339 of CAZEAF010000160.1, read as the reverse complement.
GGACATCAAGTACATCTGCTCCACGCACGGCCTGGTGTGGCGCCAGGACATCGACAAGATTCTGGACAAGTACACCCACTGGGCGACCTACGAGCCCGAGGACAGGGCTGTCGTCATCTACTACGGCTCCATCTACGGCGGCACCGAGAATGCGGCCAACATCCTGGCCACCAAGCTGTCCGAGGCGGGCGTCGAGAACGTCAAGGTCTACGACGTCTCCAAGACCCACAAGTCCTGGCTGCTGGCCGAGGCCTTCCGCGCCAGCCACCTGGTCTTCTGCAGCGCCACCTACAACATGGGCATCTTCACGCCCATGAAGGAGCTGCTCAACTACCTGGTCGACCACAACATGCAGAACCGCTACGTCTCCTTCGTCGAGAACGGCTCCTGGCAGCCCGTGGCCGGCCGCCTCATGCGCAACATCGTGTCCCAGATGTCCAGCATGACCCTGCTCGGCGCCGACGTCACTCTCCACTCCACAGTGAGCGACCAGAACGTCGAGGAGCTGGCCGAGCTGGCCAGCGTCATCGCCGCGTCCGTGGCTGGCGATGACGGCGACGCCCGGGCTGTCACCGCCCAGGACGGCGCCATCAACTTCGCAGCTGGCGACGTCATGCACACCAACGAGCAGACCGCGGCCGTGGCTGCCGGCACCGCCTCCGAGGGCGGCAAGGCCACCACGAAGTGGAAGTGCAAGCTCTGCGGCTACGTCTACGAGGCCGAGGGCGACACCCTGCCCGACGACTTCGTGTGCCCCATCTGCGGCGCCGGCCCCGACATGTTCGAGAAGGTCGCCGAGTAGGTCGCGGC
>CAZEAF010000160.1:0-1429 GCA_964510125.1 uncultured Coriobacteriaceae bacterium | reverse complement strand
ACTGCCGCCCCGCTATTCCCTATAATTGCTAGCGAGCACACTTGCAGGCAGGTCAGCCGGATAGGTGGGCTGACCTGCCTTTTTCGTCGGTTGGGCAACAACTGGGATTGGGCGGTTGGAATCGGGCGGTGCCGGTTTGGCATGTCGGAAGGGACGGGCAGGATGGACGCAAGCAGACAGACGGTCGGAACGCAGGCCCCAGTGCTGGCTCAGCGGGCGGTCGTGCCCCAGTTCGCCGGCGGTTCCAACGCGCGGCTAATCGCCCCCGACACCTGGTGGGTGGGCGCCAGCGACCGGCGGCTGGCCCTGTTCGAGAACGCCTACCCCCTCGACCACGGCATGTCCTACGACTCCTACCTGATTATGGACGAGAAGGTGGCCCTGATCGAGGCCATCGACCGCGCGGTGTCCGGCCAGTTCTTCGAGAACCTCTCGGCCGTGCTGGGCGACCGCCCCGTCGACTATGTGGTCATGAACCACGTCGAGCCCGACCACAGCGCCACGTTGGGGCAGGTTCTGGACCGCTGGCCCCAGGCCCAGGTGGTCTGCTCGGCCCTGGGCGCCAAGTTCCTGAGCCAGTTCTTTTCGCCCGAGGTGGCCGACCGCTGCCTGATTGTGCACGGCGGGGACACCCTGAGCTGCGGAAACCATGTGCTGGAGTTTGTCGAGGCCCCCTGGGTCCACTGGCCCGAGGTCGTCTTGTGCCTGGACCGCGCGACGGGCGCCCTCTTCTCGGCCGACGCCTTTGGCACCTTCGGGGCGCTGGACGGCGGCATCTTTGCCGATGAGCTGGGTATTGCAGACGACACCGCGGCCTTAGCCGAGTACCGCCGCTACTACGCCAACATCGTGGGCAAGTACGGCCCCTACACCCTGCGGGCGCTCAAGGCTGCGGCCGGGCTTGGCGACTCGCTGACCATGCTCTGCCCCACCCACGGGCCCGTCTGGCGGCGCGACCTGGGCGTCATTCTCGACAAATACACCGCTTGGGGCAGCTACGAGCCCGAGGACCAGGCCGTGGCTGTCTTCTGCGCCAGTATCTACGGCGGCACCGAGAGCGCGGCCAACATGCTGGCCTCCATGCTCTCCGCCCAAGGCGTGGGCGACGTGCGCGTGTACGACGTGGCCAAGACCCACGCCAGCTACCTGGTGGCCGAGGCCTTCCGCGCCAGCCACCTGGTCTTTGCCAGTGCTACCTACAACAACGGCGTCTTCACTGCCATGCGCGACCTCATCGCCACGCTTGGCGACCACCACCTGCAGGGACGGCGCGTGTCCTTTATCGAGAACGGCACCTGGCACGCCAACTCCGGCCAGCTCATGAGGGCGGCCTTGGCGGCGATGCCCGACATGGTCGAGGTTGGCCCGGCCGTCTCGCTCAAATCGACCGTGAGCGAGAAGTCCGCCGCGGCGTTGGCCGAGCTCTCGG
>CAZEAF010000159.1:0-3362 GCA_964510125.1 uncultured Coriobacteriaceae bacterium | reverse complement strand
TTAGCCCTCGTAGTTGACGATCGAGTCAATCTCCTCGTCGTTCATGTCGTAGTTCATGAACGTGCTGTAGAAGTAGCGGATGTCCTCGGCGAGCTCTTCCTCGGGATAGATGTCCGGATACAGCTTATTGGCGACCCACAGGATGCCGATTGGAATCTCGGAGGAGCCGGTGATGAAGTGGCCAATCGTGGGGCAGGTGAACATGCGGTCGTTCTGGATGGCTTTGACGCTGTTAATCTGCTCGTCGGCCTTGAGCTCCTCGGAGGTGTCCGAGATCATGATGATGACGTCGGGATCCCACGTGAGCAGGTCCTCGGCGGTGTAGGTGCAGGAGGCATCGGTGTGGATGTCGGCCGTGACGCTGATGCCGCCGGCAGCGGGGATGAACCACTCGGAGAGGATGTGGGGGTTCGTGAAGCTGGGTACGTTGCCGTAGAGGACCTTGAGCTTCTCGTCCTCGGGGATACCAGCGGTGACCTCGTCAATCTTCTTGACCATGTCGTCGACGTAGGCGTTGTACTCCTCGGCCTTGTCCATCGCGCCGAGGGCCTGGCCCAGGATGGTGACGGCGTTCTGGATGGACTCCGGGCCGCGGCCGTCGCCGAAGCCGAGCAGCAGGGTGTTGAGGCCGTTGTCGCGCAGGGTCTGGGCGGTGGCGGGCTGCATCACGACGCACAGGTCGGGGTTGGCGGCGACGAGGTTCTCGATGTCGATCTCGCCCGACTGGTCCTCGAACTGGGGGCAGTCGGCCATCTGCGGGGCAAAGCGGTACTGCCAGACGTGGCCCTGGAAGCGCGGGCTCATTTCGTTGGCGATGAGGTGGCCGCAGCCGAGGGTCTCAATCATGGTGTTGATTGGGCCGAGCGAGCCGAAGGTCATGATTGACGTAATCTCCTTGGGGCAGACGACCTCGGTGCCGCCGGAGTCGACGACGATGCGGTTGCCGTCCTCGTCGTAGCGCAGCTCCTGGGGCTCGGCGCCGACGCTGGCACCCATGCCGCCGCCCTGGCCGCTCTGGCCCTGGCCGCCCTGGTCGCCCTGACCGCTCTGGCCCTGGCCGCCCTGTCCCTGGCCCTGACCGCCTTCCGCAGCCAGCGCGGTGACGGTGCCGCCGGCGACGAGGGCCGCCATGGCGCAGCCGGCCATCTGGGCGAACGAACGACGAGAGAGCAGATCTAACATACGCGTGTCCTACCTTTCGTTTCCGAGGCCCATGTGGGCCTGCCTCCGGACGTGCCGTTCCGACCCCGGGGAGCCTGGGCCCGCCGGGGTCCCGCCGCCGGCCCTAGGGGGTCGGCGGCGCTTTTTTGCCTCCCGCATGGAGCACGGGGATGCAAACCTTGGTGGGGGAGCCGAACACCTCCGCGTCAGCCACGCAGACGCTCGTGCCGTAGAGGTCGGTGAGGCTCTCGCTGGTGACGGCCTGCGCGGGATCTCCCTGGACCTGCACCACGCCGTCGCGCATGAGGACGGCCTTGGTGCAGGCGAGAAACGCGTGGTCGGGGAAGTGCGAGGTCATGAGGATGCCGTAGCCCTGGTCCGAGAGGTCCTGGATCATCTGGAGGATGCGGACCTGGTTGCTGTAGTCGAGGGCGGCCGTGGGCTCGTCCATGACGAGGTAGCTGGCCTGCTGCGCCATCGCGCGGGCGACCATGACCATCTGCCGCTCGCCGCCGCTGAGCTCCTGGTAGGTGCGCTCCTCGAGGTGGCGGATGCCCAGGCGCTCAAGGCACTCGGTCGCGATGTCCTGGTCGTGGGACGTGTGCCCGCTGCCGAGGCTCAGGTGCCCCACGCGCCCCATGAGCACGACCTCGCGCACGTCGTAGGCAAAGGCGAGCGAGGTGGTCTGGGGGACGTAGGCGAGCAGGCGGGCGCGCTCGCGGGCGGCCATGCGGGTGAGGTCGCGCCCGTCGAGCTCGACGGTGCCGCCCTGGGGCCTCAGCAGCCCCATGATGCAGCGCAGCAGCGTCGACTTGCCGGTGCCGTTGGGCCCGAGCAGGCAGAGGATGTCGCCCTTGTCCATGGAGAACGTCAGGCCGTCGAGGACCTTCTTGGAGGTCTTGGGATAGGTGAACCGCATGTCGTCGACGCGCAGCATCACATCCACGCTTTCTTGGCGCGCGACAGCAGCACGATGAACACCGGGGTGCCCACGAGCGCGGTCATGACGCCGAGCGGGAGGTCGACGCCGAACGCGCCACGGATGATGTTGTCGATGACGAGCAGGAACAGGCCGCCGAGCACGAAGGAGGCAGCTGCGAGCCGCCCGTAGCCCGCCCCGACGATGCCGCGGGCGATGTGGGGGATGACCAGGCCCACCCAGCCCACGACGCCGGCCACGGCGACGGAGCACACGGTCATGAGGGTCGAACAGACCACGATGACGATCTTGACGGCCATCGTGTTGATGCCCAGGGTGCGGGCCTCCTCCTCGCCGGCGGCCAGGGCGTCGATCTGGTGGCGGAACAGGAACAGCAGCAGCAGCGACAGGCCGATCGCGGGCAGCATGAGCAGCACGTCATTGTTATCCGCCTTGGAAAGGCTGCCCATGAGCCAGAAGGTGATTTCGGGCAGCTGGCTCTCGGTGTCGGCCAGGGTCTTGAGGATCGAGACGAGCGCCGAGAACAGGCTCGAGATGACCACGCCGGCGAGCACGAGCACGGTGATGTTGTTCCTGCCCATGGTGCTGCCGATGATGAAGGCGGCCGCCACGGCGACAAGGCCGAACACGAGCGCGCCAATCTGTATCTCCCACCAGGTGCCGTCGTTGATCATGGCCAGGCAGGCGCCGAAGCTCGCACCAGCCGAGACGCCGAGCAGGTCGGGGGAGACCATGGGGTTCTTGAAGAGGGTCTGGTAGCTCGCGCCCGACGTGGCGAGGGCGCCGCCGATGAGGATGGCGGCCATGATGCGCGGGAAGCGAATCTTCCAGACGATGGTGTCCTCGGTGGCGGGCCAGTAGACCTCGATGTCGGCGAACTTGGACGCGAGGATGTTGATGACGTCGACCGGGGCTATGGGGCAGCTGCCAATCCAGAACGACCCGAAGAACGCCACCGCCAGTACGGCAAGCATGATGGCGAGCTTCAGCCAGAAATGGTGACGCATGCTGTGCTTGATTTTGGGAGAATCCGCTGATGCGGACATCCGCCTTCCTTTCGGGCTGTAGAGAATTGTCTTGTCTACAGACGACGCCCTTGGAAGGCAGACATCTTTGGATCGGAAGCAATTCAGGCAGGTATGGTTAGTTAAGTGGTGCCGCTAACGTTCGTGTAATCGCCTAGAATCTTCTTGTCTATTTCAGACTATTCTAGACCACATTTCAAGCAGCGTCCAGACCATATCTCAAGCGGTTTTTCTGC
>CAZEAF010000158.1:0-3379 GCA_964510125.1 uncultured Coriobacteriaceae bacterium | reverse complement strand
CCGAGGGGCGCTACTCGCCTGCAGCCTGTTCGAGCAGGTAGTTGCCGCACTTGACGCGCAGGGTGGTCTCGCAGAGCTGGGGGAGCTGGCCCGATGCGAGTAGGCCTTGCAGGGCTTCGCCCTCGTGACCGGGCGCCATCTCGGTCACAGCTGCCATGACCTCGTCCTCGGTTACGGCCAGGCCAAGGTGCAGGGCCACGGCGTCGAGCACCATGCCGCGGCGCAGGGACCTCATGGCGCTCTCGGTGCACTGGGTCTTGAAGTCTTCCAGGGAGAAACCGGGCTTGTCGATGTAGTCCTCCCACTTGGTGCCCTCGCGCTCGACCTCGGCCGCAAAGTCGTTGGCAATCCGGTCGCGCAGCATCTCGACGTGACGCCGCGGGGGCACGGTGTCGAGCCGGGCGGCCAGGGCGTCGACGCAGGCGTTCGTCGCGGCATCGTGCCAGCTGGCATCGGCCTCCCTCTCAAGCTGCTGGCGCACCGAGGCGCTGGCTCGCTTGTAGGCGTCGCCCCCCTTGACGTCGGCCCGGTCCCAGGGGATGCTCCCGCCGATCATCTCGCTAAGGCGGTTGTCAACTTCGAGGTCGCTGACCTGGTGTTTTGATGGCAGCTCTGGGTGAGCCGGCTCGTAGCTCGAGAGACTGGCGGCCGGCCGCAGGGTCACGCGGACCTGGAAGGCGTAGTCGCGCCCCGGGACAAAGGGGCCCGCGGGCAGGTAATCGGGCACAAGGAAGGGCAGGATGCGGGTGCGCATGGTCGCCACGGCAAAGAAGGCCGTGCGCACGAGCTGCCCCACGCGCGCATCAAAAGCCTGGGCGCCCACCCGCCCGCGAGCCTCGTCCACAGTGATGGACTGCTGGGGTCCGCCGATGCCCCGGGCTGCCGCGGCCTGCGCCATCTCGAGGACTTCGGGGAGCTCGGAGGCGGGGACGACCACCGTGAGCGTGGCCGTGTCGTCGGGCGAGGTCATGACGGTGACGCCCACGGTCCCCTCGCGGGGCGGGTAGACGAGATGGACGATATCCCCCACATGGGGTACGGGATGTTCAGGCTCGCCGTCGATATAGTTATGCAGGATTGCAGATGCGTCCATTCGAAGCGCCTTTCTTGCCAATCAGTAGACAGCCAGGTTGTAGTCGCCGATGAGCTGCCTGTAGCGGTCGAAAGTCGAGTGGGTCGTACCCGGCACCCAGCCGCGCAGGCGCATGGGGATGGTCGCCCGGGTCCCACCCAGCAGGTCGTCCACACGCACGCGGCTGCCTACATGCAGGGCCTTTTGGGTGCAGATGGACTCGCAGGCCCGGCATTGGACGCAGCGGATGGGCTGGTGGGTGACGGCGCGCGAGAGCTCGACCGGCTCCTTGTCCTCGGCAGACGCGGTGCTGTCGGCCCCCTCGGCCGGCTCTTCGACCACGTTGTCCTTGCGCAGGGCGCCGGTGGGGCAGAAGACCGTGCAGACCTGGCAGGAGGAGCAGGCGTCCGTGTCGATGTCGACCGTGCCGAAGAGGGGCGAGTCGAGCACCTCCTCGGCCGGCTGGGACTCGCGGGCTATGTGGCGCAGGCAGTTGAGCAGGCGCAGGCGGCGCGGAGGCAGGGTCTGGGGCAGGGTCCCCTCCGCGGTCACATGGGGCAGGTGGGTTGCGGCGTCATGGGAGGGCAGGGCCCCGTCCTCGACAGGGGCGCCGCCGGAGCCCGCCTGGACGAGGGCATATGAGTCCAGGTTGTGCGTCACGCGCAGGCCGGTCGGGACCTGGTCGGCAAAGGCCACGGGCTGCTCGCAGCCGAATGCGTGCAAAAGGGTCCGAGCCACCTGGACGCTCCGCTCGCAGACGCGGCCCCCCTCGGCATGGGGGCAGAGGTCGCAGTTCCCGCGCACGAGCACGACCCGACGCGCCCCGCGGGCGGCAAGCTCGGCCAGGCAGACGGCGTCGACTCGACCCAGGCAGGTGAGGCCGACCGCGCCGGCGCCGGCCTCGGGCGTCCCGGCCCCTCCGGGCGTCCCCTCCTCTTCGGCGGGCTCCCCATGGGCAGCCGCGACCGTCTCGTCCGTCTCGTCGGCAAGACCGGTCTTACCTGCGGAAACAGCACCACGCAGAGCCTCGCTACAGACGATGTAGGCCACCCCGTCGTTCTCGGCCAGGACCTCGGCCAGAGCACGGGCCAGCACCCTGTCGTCTGGCGTGTGGGGTTCGAGGGCATCGGTGGGGCAGGCAGAGGCGCAGGTCCCGCAACCGATGCAGAGGCTGGGGTCAATGACGAACTGGTTGTCACGGATGCTGATGGCCCGCGAGGTGCAGGCATCGGCGCACCTTCGGCAGCCGGCGTTGCGGTTGCGGGCGGACACGCAGCGCTCCACGTGCACCTCGAGCTTGGCGCTCCTCAGCTGGTTGAGGACGCGCAGGGCCCCGCTCGCGGCAGCCATGCCTACTCCCCTTCCGCGGCGGGCTCGGCCTCGGCGGGCGTGTTGGCGACCCCGGCCTTGGGCTCGACGGCCTCAACAGGCGCCGCGGCCTCCTCCCCGGGGGCCAGGGCCTCCTTCAAAAACTCCCGGTCCGTGCTCAGGAAACCGTAGGTGAGGTCGCAAAGGCCCTGGTAGAACATGGTCTGGGCGAACTTGCGCATGTCGGCCGCCATCATGGGGAACCAAGCAAAGAGGTGGTCGTCGAGGAAGCGGTGCTGGGTCTCGAGCAGGTCTTGGATGGCAGGCTCGCCGTCCGTCCTGTAGATATCAAGGGTCCGCTGGGCCATCACCTGCATAAACTCCAGCTCGAGGGCGATATGGTCCTCGCCGTCCTTCCAGTGCTCGTTCTTGTCCATGCCGTTGGCGCGGTAGATGACGAGCACGTCGTCGCGCGCGCCCTGCATGAGGAGGCGGCGGGGCGAGGTGTAGACGCTCTCAAAGGGGTAGGCGGCGGAGTGGCCGTCGATGCCGTGACCGATGAAGGTGTTCACGTAGTCGATGGCCAGCTCGGTGATGGTGTCGATGTGGGACGTGCTCAGGTAGGTGGCAATCTTGCGGTAGCCGGCGTCCACGTCGGCGTTGCCGGTGTTGGTGGGGTAGTGCATGGCGTCGAGCTCGTCGAGCAGGGGCTGGTCGACCTCCGAGCGGTAGAGGCGGGCAAGCAGGGCGTAGGTGCCGACACGGGACGAGAATAGCTCGAGGATTGCGCCGCGGTCTTCTTCCATAATGTGCCTCCAGGTGGAGCGGTGGGATGAACAAGGGTTGTGAACTGGGATTTTGACAGTTCGGTTGCGTGCGGGGCCTGCCTTGCGGGCGGGTGCGGCCCGGGGGCGTCGGGACTCAGTAGCCGCTCAGAACGCCTCCCTCGTCGAGAAGGGCGCGGCCGGCCTGCGTGGTGTGCCAGGTCCCGTCGAACTC
>CAZEAF010000157.1:1482-3379 GCA_964510125.1 uncultured Coriobacteriaceae bacterium | reverse complement strand
GGCCCGGCCGCCCAGGCGGCTGCGGCCGCATGGGCGCGCGTCACGCGCCTCCGTTCCCTTCTGTTACGTATCCGTTGCGAAAAAGTGTCGGCTCCGTGAATGGCCCCGCGATTTTCAGCTTGTCCGAAACGGCGGGCGCGTTTGTGCATAATAGCGACGGCTCTTCCCTGTGAAGCACCTGGAATGCAGGCACATCGGCGGGCGACCGCGGACAAGCGCCGGGCAGACCGGGGGCGGAGGGAACTCTGGAGAATCTCTTTAATGAGTGCCGAAGGTGCAAGGCCGCAGGACCCGCGGGCATCCGCCCCAAGGCCCAGCCACCCGCAAGGGAGGCAGGCGACCGAATCTCTCAGGCAAACGGACAGAGACGGCATGCCAGCCACATGCTCATAGCCAGCGCGCTGAGCTGACCTTCTCCGGAAACGTCTTAATCGATTGCACGGAGGAGGTCTTTCTTTTATGCAAGCGCAACTGCTGGATATTGTCTCGACAATCAACACCTACCTGTCGAACTACATCCTCGTCATCATGCTGATTGGCTGCGGTCTCTATTTCTCGATCCGCACCAGGTTCGTCCAGTTCCGCTGCTTTGCCGAGGGGTGGCGCCGCGTCTTTGGCGGCTTCTCCCTGCGCGGCGGCAAGCACAAGTCCGGCATGAGCTCCTTCCAGGCCTTGGCCACGGCCATCGCCGGCCAGGTGGGCACGGGCAACATCGTCGGTGCCTCGGGCGCCATCCTCATCGGCGGGCCCGGCGCCATCTTCTGGATGTGGGTCATCGCCCTGCTCGGCATGGCCACCAACTACGCCGAGGCCGTCCTGGCCCAGAAGACCCGCAAGGTCGACCCCGACGGCACCATCCACGGCGGCCCGGTCTACTACATCACCGCCGCCTTCAAGGGTGGCTTCGGCAAGTTCCTGGCTGGCTTCTTCTCGGTCTCCATCATTCTGGCCCTAGGCTTCATGGGCTGCATGGTCCAATCCAACTCCATCGCGTCCACGATGAGCACCGCCTTCGCCATCCCCACCTGGCTCATGGGTGTGGTCATCGTCCTTCTGGCCGGCTTTGTCTTCTTGGGCGGTATCCAGCGCCTGGCCTCCTGGACCGAGAAGGTCGTCCCGGTCATGGCCCTGGTCTACCTGCTGGGAAGCCTGGTCGTCCTCGTCCTCAACATCCAGAACGTCCCCGCCGCCTTCGCCCTCATCTTCCAGTGCGCCTTCAACCCCCAGGCCCAGTTCGCCGGCGTCGGCTTTGGCATCTTCGCCGCCATGACCCAGGGCGCCAAGCGCGGCCTCTTCTCCAACGAGGCAGGCATGGGCTCCACGCCCCACGCCCACGCCATGGCCAACGTCAAGGACCCGCATGACCAGGGCGTCGTCGCTATGACGGGCGTCTTCATCGACACGATTGTCGTCGTCTCCATGACCGCCCTCGTCATCATCTCCGTCCTGTACTGCGGCGACGGCCAGCTGGCTCAGGCTTACGCGGGTCTGGCCGCCGGCACCAACGCCGACCCTGCCGCCATCGCCGCCTCTGTGGGCCTCGACAAGACCAACGCGGCCCAGACCGCCTTCGGCGCCTTCTTCGGCGAGGCCTTCGGCAATGCCTTTGTGGCCATCTGCCTGCTGCTTTTTGCCTTCTCCACCATCCTGTCCTGGAACCTGTACGCCAAGATCAACATGCAGTACCTGTTCGCCGGGCACAGCAAGGGCGCCGTCGTGGTCTTCCAGGTCATCGCCCTGGTCTTCATCTTCCTGGGCTCCATCGCCAGCAACGACCTGGTCTGGGAGCTGACCGACATGTTCAACAACATCATGGTCATCCCCAACGTCGTCGGCCTGCTCGCTCTGTCCGGCGCGGTCGCCGCCTGCGCCAAGGCCCACCGGCACGGCGGGCACG
>CAZEAF010000157.1:0-1382 GCA_964510125.1 uncultured Coriobacteriaceae bacterium | reverse complement strand
ACTTTGCCCATCTCGAACCCTATCGAGGCGGTGTACACTACCCTATCGTCCCGTCTGAGGATTATGAAGGGGTTTCCCATGCTCGCCGAACGCATGCTTACCGCCGTCGTCAAGATGCTCGCCGGCCGCGAACTCAAGCTCGAGCCCACGCCCGAGAACATGCTGCCCGCCGCGGAGCCCGGCCGCAAATACATGCTCTACATGCACGTCCCCTTCTGCCAGGTGCTCTGCCCCTACTGCAGCTTCAACCGCTATCCCTTCCGCGAGCCTATCGCCAAGCCCTACTTCGACAGCATGCGCAAGGAGATGCTCATGCTCAAGGACCTGGGCTACGACTTCGAGAGCGTCTACGTGGGCGGCGGCACCCCCACCATCATGATTGACGAGCTGTGCGACACGCTGGACCTGGCGCGCGACAACTTCTCGGTCCGCGAGGTGGCGGTCGAGACCAACCCGAACCACCTCACCCGCCCCTACCTCGAGAAACTCCAGGGGCGCGTCCAGCGCCTGTCCGTGGGCGTGCAGAGCTTTGACGACGGGCTGCTCAAGCAGATGGACCGCTACAAGAAGTACGGGAGCGGCGCGGAAATCATGGAGCGCATCGCCGAGGCCAACGATTACATCGATTCGCTCAATGTGGACATGATTTTTAACTTCCCGTCTCAGACCGAGGAGATTCTCCGGTCCGACCTTGAGAAAATCATCGAGTGCGGCGCCCGCCAGACCACCTTTTCGCCCCTGTACGCCTCGAACGGCACCGTCCGCAAGATGAAGGAGGCCCTGGGCGAGCTGGACCACGAGCGCGAGCACGTCTTTTACGATATCGTGGACGACACCCTGGCCGGCGGCGACAACCCGCCCTTCGAGCGCTCGACCCTGTGGACCTTCACCCGGCCCGAGACCGGTGGCGCGGCCGAGGACCCCGACCATATCGACGAGTACCAGACCAACTACGACGACTACCCCGCCATCGGCAGCGGCTCCATCACCCACCTGGGCGGCAAGCTCTACGTGAACACCTTCAGCATCTCCGACTACAACGCCGACATCGCCGCGGGCCACATGTCCGTCATGGGCGCCAGCGAGCTGAGCCGCCGCGACATCATGCGCTACTGCCTGCTGGTGAACCTCTACAAGCTCAGCCTTGACAAAAAGGCCTTTGAGCAGCACTTTGGTTGCTCCGTGGACGCCGGCCTGCCCGTGGAGATGGCCTTTTTGCGCATCAACCGCGCCTTTGAGGTCGACGACGACGAGAGGCTCACGCTCACGCGCCGCGGCCGCTACCTGGTCGTGGTCATGTACCGCCAGTTCCTCTCCGGCATGAACAACCTGCGCGAGCAGGCCCGCCTGGAGCTACCCGAGGCCGAGAAGCACCTGCTCTT
>CAZEAF010000156.1:0-3396 GCA_964510125.1 uncultured Coriobacteriaceae bacterium | reverse complement strand
GTCTCGTTCTGGATGGCGATGGACCCGGTCGGGCAGTTGATCCAGCACTGGCCGCAGGTCATGCACTGGCCCACGTAGGCGATGACCGACTTGCCGTGCTCCTTGTCGAGCCTCATGACGTCCATGGGGCAAATTTGGGCGCAGACGCCGCAGCCGATGCAGACATCGAGGTCCTTGCGGTATACAGACATAATTCCTCTCCACATCTCTCAAAAATCGAGGATCAACGCAACGGTTTGTAAGAATAGCTGACGCAGCTCACTTGGCCTTGAGGCCGTCCAGTCTCGGACTGCCTGGCCTTCAGACCTACTTGGCCTCGGAGTCCTTGTTGCCGTACTTCTCGTACTGCTCGGGGGTGTCAAGCTGCGGGTAACGGGCCTCGTAGGGCTCGCTCAGGTCGCCCACCCAGCGCTCGGGCAGGTCGACACGGCCAAGGACGGGGGTCTCGGAGTCGTCCTGCGGCTTGGTCTGCGTGATGTAGTAGAGGTAGTTGTCGTCGGCGAAGGGGTAGTCGGTGCGGTAGTGGAAGCCGCGGCTCTCCCTGCGCTCGATGCCCGCGCGGAGCTTGAGCTCCATGGCCAGGATCTGGTGCTCCACCTCGTGGGCCAGCTTGAGGTCGTGGCCGTTCTGGGCGACGAGCTTGCCGGACACCAGGTGCTTGAGGGCGAGGACCTGGGTGAGGCCTGCCTGCAGGACCTCCTCGTTCTTGGCGATGGTCATCCAACCGGGGGCCATGATGGCGTGCAGGGCCTCACGTGCCCATGCGGGGCTGTAGCCCTGCTCGCGGGACAGGGGCGCCAGGGCGTCCTCCTCAATCTGCTGGACCTGGTCGGCGGGGAGCTCGACCTCGCCCACGCCGCCGACGTACTCGGCCGCAGCCTGGCCGGCGCGATAGCCCTGCAGGCTCACGTAGTTGGAGGTGCTGCCGCGCTGGCAGCCGTAGTTGGGGCCGCCCACGTAGCTGGCGTTGGTGCCGTCGCCTGCGACGTACAGGCCGGGGATGCCGCTCTCGCCCACCGTGTCCTCGATGCCGCACCAGATGCCGGCGGCCGTGTGGACGCACATGCCCACAGCCGCGCCGTAGACATGGCCCTTGGGGTTGGGGCTCGTCCACTTGCCCGTGCGGGCGTCGGTGGTGTCGCCGGCGGTGCAGGCGGCCGAGCAAGAGGTTCCCGACTCCGCGCCGTCCATGAGGGTGTTGTCGTTCTTGGAGTAGTCAAAGCCGTCGAGGTAGGAGCTCACGCGCTCCTGGACGCCGGCGCGCTTGGTGAGGTTGGTCGGGGTCACGGTGCCGCCGGTGAGCCAAATCTGCTCCACGTACTGCCAGGAGTTGTGCATGAGGGCGTTGGACGGCGCATAGCTCGTCGTCATGTGGAAGTCCTCGAACTCCACGCCCGTGATGGGCAGGCCGTGCTGGTAGCCAATCCAGATGCCGTCGAAGGTGTCGGCGCCCACCGGATAGCCCATGGGCTTGATGACGCCGTTGCCCGTGCAGAGGATGACGGCCTTGGCCGTGATGGCCAGGGGGGTCGAGCTGCGGTAGGCCAAGGCGACGCCGCCCACGCAGGTGCCGTTCTCGTCCTGGACGATGTCGAGCAGCATGGTGTGGTCGAGCACGGTCACGCCGTTCTCATTGAGCACGTTCATGAACACCTTGTGGCGGTCGTGGTCGGCGAACTCGGTGAAGTAGCCGCGCAGGTCGTCGTGGAACATGTTGCCATCAACAAAGTACTTGGTGTCCTCGCCGCGGGGATGCTCCTCGGCCCAGCCCCACTCCTTGAGGCGGTTGTAGGTGTCGAGGGACTCGTCGCACCACACGTCCTCCCAGTTGAGGTTGGCGATGTTGAAGCAGGAGAGGCGCATGGCCTTGTCCCAGGTCTCGCGGTCGGCGTCGCGCTCGGGGTCGTAGTAGGCCGTGCAGCTAGGCCAGGCCGAGAGGCCCGAGTAGCCGGGCGTGGACTTGTCGAGCAGGATGACGCTGTTGCCTGCCTGGGCCGCGGCGTAGGCGGCATTGAGGCCGGCCAGGCCACCGCCGACGACGAGCACGTCGCAGGAGTACTCGGTCTGTGCGGGCGGCTCCTCGACGGGCGTGGGGTACTCGCCAGTAATCGGGATATAGGTGACGTCGGTCGAGGTGTTCGGCACGTAGCCGTTCTCGTCGGCGGTCGGGTCGGCCTTAGCCTCGCCAGCAGCCGCGTCGGCCTGACCCGAGGCCTCCTGGGCTTGGGCCACGGTCCCCGCGCTCGCGACAGCCGCCGCACCGGCCGCGATACCAGCGCCCTTCAAAAACGTGCGACGGGAGACCTCCTCGGTCCTCTTCTCACACTTGGCCTGCTTGCCTTCCATGAGCTTCCTCCTCGTCCGGCACTTGCGTGCCCTCCAGCCGCGGCTCCATGCGCCACGGACCTGCGAACGATTCAAAAGCTATGCCGGGGCCGCCCTTTTCACATAGCCACGAAAGGATGACAGTTGGGAAAGCTCGGTGTCTCCCGACCGATATACGAAAGGTATATCAAGCCTGCGACCTGCTAAAACGCCAAGGGCGTCAGGCTCGGTAGCGTGCAGGCCTCAAGCCCGGTCGCCCGCAGCGGAGTCCACGAGCGAGATGAGCTCCTGCTTGGAGTGGATACCGAGCTTGTGGTAGAGGCGCGACGTGTAGGTCTTGACCGTCTGCTCCGAGAGGCTCAGCTCCTCGGCAATCCGTCCGGCCGAGAAGCCACGGTAGACGAACTGGGCAATCTGCGTCTCGCGCTCGGTGAGCCCGGCGCTTCCTGTGGCGGCCAGGACCCAGTCGGCGCGCGAGTCCTGGGGGCGCCGGGCCATTATCGCCTCGTTTTCGCGCCTGAGGTCCAATACGCTCTTGACCAAAAAGGCGATGAGGACCAGGGCCAGTATGACGAAGGCGATGGACACGCCGGGCACGAGCAGGCTGGCACCGGAGATGACCGTGTCTAGGCCGGCCAGATAGTAGATGTCGAAAGAGAGGGCCCACGGCAGGCAGACCACGATGACGATGTAGCGAGCGAACATGCGGACCACCTCGTCGGGGCCGGCGTAGCCCGCCTTGGCCCGGTAGACCGCTACGATCCAGACGAACGCCTCGGCGACGTGCTCGAACCCGATGAGCACGCGCCGCGGGATGAAGGCGGCCGCCGTCGCCTGGCCTTGCACAACCAGCATGAGCGCCATGGCGGCCATGGAAACGACCGAGATGACCGACAGGGCCACGAGCATAGTGGTGGGGGCGTCGCCCTTTTGGAATCTGACCATCACCAGCACGACAAGCCCCAGCGCCAGGCTGGCGATGTAGGTAGCAAGCCTGCTGAGCGAGGGAGCGTCCCCGGAAAAGTCCGTGACCAAGAGGCGAACGAAGACGATGCAGAAGTAGACGAGGAA
>CAZEAF010000155.1:0-3433 GCA_964510125.1 uncultured Coriobacteriaceae bacterium | reverse complement strand
ACGAAGGCTATGCTGTAGACGAAGCCCTCGGGGTCGTAGAAGTCCAGCGCGGCCCCGTCGACCTCGGCGTAGGGATAGCCAAAGTCGTTGAGCTCGCCGCCGTCCTGGGCCGGGACCAGGGTGACGTCGCGGCCTGCGGACAGCTGGACGCGCTTCTCGTCCCAGTTGCCCCAGAAGTACTCCTTCTGGGCGAGAGCCTCGGGGTCGTCCTTCTCCCACTCGTTCTTGAGGACGGCCTTGAGGACGTCGGCGGGGTCGGCGGCCACCCAGCCGGTGCCGGGCAGGTAGAAGCTGGCCCAGCAGTGCTGGTTCTTGGTGATGTCGTCGGCGTTTATGCGGATGCCGAAGACCTCCTGGGCAGGCACGCCAGCCGCACGGCACAGGCCCACAAAGACCGAGTTGATGTCGGTGCACTTGCCCGAGCGGGTGTTGAGCAGCGCGCAGATGTCGCCCTGGCCGCAGCCGGTGACGGACTCGTCGCGCACCATGTTGGCATAGACCCAGTCGTAGACAGCGCGGGCCTTGTCCAGATAGGTGGTCTTGCCTGCGATGATGTCGGCAGCCTGCTGCTGGACGGCCTCGTCGGTCACGTTCATCATCGTGGAGCCCCCAAGGAACTTGGACATATCCTGCCCGGGTTCGCCCTCCTCGACCAACTCGGGGCAGCCCTGCTCGGTGCGCTGGGCGTGGAAGGAGAGGGCCGCGGTGCGGTCGGCGGGCTCGGCGTCGGCGCCCCACTCCACGTAGAGCATCTGATTGCCCCAGGTCTCGTCGGTGCCGACCTCGGCCTTGACGGGCTGGCCGCCGGCCTCGAAGGTCACGTCGTCGATGGTCTGGTAGACGTCGGTGGTGGGAACGGGCAGCCAGAGGCGGACGACGGACCCCTTGTCGTAGGCGGTCAGGTCGACGGTGGCGGTGACGGTGCCCGACTGGACAGCCGAAACAACCTCAATCTTGGTCTCGGTCGTGCCGTCGGTGACGGTGGCACAGCCGGCCTTGACGGCGGTCACGACGCCCTTGTCGTCCACCGTGGCCACGTTGGGGTTGCTGGAAACGAGGGTGGCGCCGGCCTCGGCCTCGATGGTGGCCGTCTCGCCCTTGGCCAGGGAGACGACCCCGTCGGCCGCGGCGGAGGCGGCGGGCTCGGCGTCGGCCTTGGTGGAGGCGTCGGTGGCAAAGGCAGTGACGGGCAGGGCGGAGGCCAGGGCAGCGGCGCCCAAGGCGACGACCATCTGGCGGCGGGACAGGTTGAGGGACGCATGCTGGGACATAGGTTGCCTTCCTTTGGCATTCGGTCAGGGAGCCTGCCCGGGCCGGTGGCGGCGCGGCGGGCGGCGGTTCGGCAACTGGCCGGTTCAGGCGGCAGGCGCGCGGGGCGACCCGGCGGCAGGATACACCGCATCAGGCAGACTTCTGATATGTGTTGGATAAATGGTCAGGTATGCAGAGTTCCTGACGATAATCGAAACGCAGACGTACAGATACTGCGGAGACACCGCAGATAAGACAAGACGGCCTGTACGCAGGTCCCCGGCGCACCCCACTGCCCGTCCTCGCGTTGATACGGGCCGTGTCAGAGATGGGCGCATCGATTCTATGTCAGGCAACGCTACCACCTTGCAGGGAGAAACGGGGGTGTGCGGGCGAATTTACGTAATGCCGCCAGATTGCGCCCCGCAGCCGGCCTGCTGCAGCCGAGACAGCCTGCCGTGCCCCACGGCCGGCCTACTGCAGCTGGGACAGCTTGGCCTCAAGGTCGTCATGGTCCAGGCCGCCGGTGTGGACTTCGACCACGGTGCCC
Source organism: uncultured Coriobacteriaceae bacterium (assembly GCA_964510125.1). Lineage (GTDB taxonomy): Bacteria > Actinomycetota > Coriobacteriia > Coriobacteriales > UMGS124 > CAIFEU01. The sequence goes on along the minus strand of CAZEAF010000155.1, from coordinate 1,632 downwards.
GAGCTATCGATAAAGACCGAGCTGGGAAAGCCGACGATGCCCAGGTAGGACACAAGGGAGGCGCGCAGGTCCATGTAGCAGGGGAAGTTCACGCCCTGCTCGCCCGCCCAGGCGACGAAGTCGTCGGCGTCCTTCTCGCCGAAGCTGCCGGGGGTCACGATGGAGACGACCTGCACGTCGCCGGTCTCGCGGTGCTCGGCGTAGAGGTCTTTGAGCAGGTCCAAGTCGGCGACGCACGAGGAGCACCAACTGCCCCAAAATTCGAGGTAGATGGGCTTGCCGACCAGGCTTGAGAGCCGGATTGTGCTGCCGTCGAGGTCCTTGAGGGCCACGTTTTTCCAGGCCGACGAGACATGCGACGCGCCGGAGGACTGGGTTGCGGGAGCCGCGGCGAGGGCGGCGTCGGAGGCCTGGCTGGCTGCGGTGGCCGAGGAAACGGTGTCGCCGGCCTGGCTGGCTGCGGTGGTCCCTGAGACGGAGGCCGGGGCGGCCGCCACGACCGGGTCGGTCTCGTCGATAGGGACGGAGGCTGCGGTCACCAGGTCGTGTACCTGCGAGAATATCATCCACAGACCCATGACGACCACCAGCGCGCCGCCAATCCGCTGAATCCAGGGAAGGACCCCCCTGATGGCGCCGATGCGGGACACAAGGACGCCCGCGCCCACCGTGAGCACGAGGAAGGGCACGCACAGGCCCAGGCCGTAGGCGAGCATGAGGCCGGCCCCGGCTAGGGCGCTGCCGGCGTCGGCGCACAGGGCCAGGATGGTCCCCATGATGGGGCCCACGCAGGGCGTCCACCCGAAGGAAAAGGCCAAGCCGAGGACGAAAGCCCAGGCCACGCCGGACGCGTGCAGGCGGCTGACGTCGAAGCGGCGGGTGCCGGAGAGGGCGGGGACGCTGATGACGCCGGCCATGAGCAGGCCCATGACCACGACGAGCAGGCCGCAGGCGACCGTGAGATAGGCGTTGTTGGCGAGCGACCCCACGGCTCCCGCACCCGCCCCCATGGCGACGAAGACGAACATGATGCCCAGCACGAAGGCGACCGTGTTGGCGCAACGACGACCGAAGGAAAGCCTACCGCCACCTGCCGTTTTGGCATCCGACGAGGCAGCGGGCCCGTTCTCGGCGGCGCCCCCACCTCTTGTGGCGTCGGTTGTGAGCATGCCGATGTAGACAGGCAAAAGGGGCAGGATGCAGGGCGAGAAGAAGGACAGCAGACCGGCGACCGCGGCGGAGGCGACGAGGGCGAGGCTCATGGGCGGAAACCTTCCTGCGGGGGTCGGCTGGGCGGGGCAGCCAGGGTAGGCGGCCGGTCGGCGGGGCCCGGGTCGGACCCGCGGGCCGTCGGCCGGTCGGGACCCGGGTTGGACCCGCGGGCCCGGCCCATCTGGCAACAAGCCGAGTATAAGACACCCTCAGGATAGTCCCGCCCCGCGCAGCCCGGGCCCCACATCCGCCCCGCGCACGAAAAAGGGCCGCCCGCACCTCGGTGGATGCAGGCGGCCTTCCCGTTTGGGGACGCCGGCTTGGGGACTTGCTGGGCCGGGATGCCGGCCCGAGGACTTGCCAGCCGCCCTCCCCCCCGGGCCCCTACTCGGCGACCTTGGTGGTCATGTCGAGGGCGGC
>CAZEAF010000154.1:0-3436 GCA_964510125.1 uncultured Coriobacteriaceae bacterium | reverse complement strand
AGGTTTCTTTACAAGCGGTTCCGAAATAACATTCGTGTCCACAAGCCACAACATTTGGCGCCGGCCTTACTCGAAAGAAAAATCTCGCGCGGGCTGCCGCTCGGGGACGGCAAAATCACCCGGGCCCTCTGCGCTTGCAGCCGACTGCAGCACGGAAACAAGGGGCCTACGATGGGGCGCATAGTGGGCGTTCACCAAGGCAAGGAGCTCCTCCTGCATGGACCGCCCGGCCCTAGCTGCACTTACGGCGACTTCACGTCTCACTGACTCATCCACGTTGCGAATCATCAAGGTTGGCATACGTCCTCCTCCGCTGTTTGATAATGCTAGCATTGCAAGCATTATCATCATTGTATGCATGAGAGGGCTAAGGTCAACCGCCGGGCCCCGCCTACCGAGGCTAGTGCTTTCCCGTATGGGCCCCCGCCGACCCGGCCACGGCGTCCATGCCTTCCTTGTCACCAAAACCGCAGGTCGTGCGGGCATAGTCGAGCAACTCGCTCACAGCCTCCCCCATGCCGATGCGGCGGGGGCGAGGCTCGCCTGTGAGCGTGACCTTGCAGAGGAGCTGGAGCAGGTCGCGGTCGCGGACGGACAGCTCGAGCGAGGTGCGGACAGTCTCGCGCATGTCAAAGGCCTCGGGTGCCTCCCAGTGAAAGCCCGGCCTGGCCGCCAGCGCCTCCGCCTCGGCCTGGGTGGACGGCCCGATGGCCCCCAGCTCGGGCTCGCGCGCGCTGCCGCCGGCATACTTGAGCACGAAGAACTCGCCGCTCTTGGTCTTGAACACCGCAGAGATGACGGAATCCTCCGCCAGCGACCCCACCAGCGTCGCCCGCTTGGTGTCGTACACGTGCCCATTGACCTTCTTCTTCACGGCCTGCCCTCCAGGTTCCGATGGCGCTGAATTCGTTGACATCGCAAACTATCGACAACCACTATAAGCTAGATAGCTAGTTATGCAATTCGATATAAAGCGATACGCGCTAACAACACCAGGGCGACACAAGTAGGGTTGCACCCAGGCGGCGGACGAGCCCGGGCAGCAAATCTTGGCAGGCTGGCGCCCAGGCGGCAGGCAGGTCCGAGCAGCCCGGGAAGGCAGCTGGCGCGCGCGGCGAACGGCACGAATAGGCGGACCAACGGCAGGCTCCTCGCTCTGGAAACCGGGGCCGAGCCTTGTCCGCCAGCCTCCATTTATCTGGGAAAAACATGCTCCTAACTGCGGCGAAATAATACGGTCACACTCGTTGACCAGTTGGAAACCGAGATGTTATGGCTCTGTCACGTCCTTTGACCTCGTCTGGCCTATTCTACGCAATGGCTAAATGACAGCGCCGCCCGCAGGCCCGACCGGCGGGGGCGATACCGCGTCAAGCAAAGGAGCCCATATGTCTTACGTTGAAGACGTCATCGCCCGCGTCAAGGAGCAGAACCCCGAGCAGCCTCTCTTCATCCAGGCGGTCACCGAGGTCCTGACCTCGCTCGGGCCCATCGTCGAGCAGCACCCCGAGTACCAGGAGGCCGGCATCCTCGAGCGCCTGGTCGAGCCCGAGCGCACCGTCATGTTCCGCGTCCCCTGGGTGGACGACGAGGGCAAGGTCCAGGTCAACCGCGGCTACCGCGTCGAGTTCAACTCCGCCATCGGGCCCTACAAGGGCGGCCTGCGCTTCAACCCGACCGTGACCTTGGGCATGCTCAAGTTCCTGGGCTTCGAGCAAATCTTCAAGAACTCCCTCACCACCCTGCCCATGGGCGGCGGAAAGGGCGGCTCGGACTTCGACCCCAAGGGCAAGTCCAACGGCGAGATTATGCGCTTCTGCCAGTCCTTTATGACCGAGCTGTCCCGCCACATCGGCCCCGACACCGACGTCCCTGCCGGCGACCTGGGCGTGGGCGGCCGCGAAATCGGCTACCTCTTTGGCCAGTACAAGCGCCTGCGCAACGAGTGGAGCGGCGTGCTCACGGGCAAGGGCCTGTCCTTTGGCGGCTCGCTGGCCCGCACCGAGGCCACGGGCTACGGCCTGGTCTACTTCGTGGACGAGTATCTCAAGTGCCACGGAGACTCCTTCGAGGGCAAGACGGTCGCGGTCCACGGTTCCGGCAACGTGGCCATCTACGCCATCCAGAAGGTCGCGCAGCTGGGCGGCAAGGTCGTCACCGCCTGCGACACCAAGGGCTGGGTCTACGACGCCGAGGGCCTGGACTACAAGATTCTCGAGAAGATTTACGACAAGAAGCGCTCCGGCCACGACAAGGGCGTGAGCCTCAAGCTCTACCTGGAGGACCGTCCCAACGCCGAGTGGCATGAGGGCGAAAGCCGCGGGGTCTGGACCGTGCCGGTGGACATCGCGCTGCCCTGCGCCCGCGAGAACACCCTGCACCTGGAGGACGCCGAGAAGCTCGTGGCCAACGGCTGCAAGATTGTGGGCGAGGGCGCCAACATGCCCACCACGCTCGACGCCACCGAGTACCTGCAGAGCCACGGCGTGGCCTTCTTCCCCGGCAAGGCCTCCAACGCCGGCGGCGTGGCCACCTCCGGCCTGGAGATGAGCCAGAACTCCGAGCGCCTGTCCTGGACCTTCGAGGAGGTCGACGCCCAGCTCGAGAAGATTATGCGCGGCATCTACCACGCCTGCGACGACGCCGCCCGTGAGTACGGCGAGGAGGGCGACTACGTGGCGGGCGCCAACATCGCCGGCTTCAAGAAGGTCGCCGACGCCATGCTGGCCCAGGGCATCTGCTAGCCCTAGCTTCATATCTCATGGAAAAGAGCCTCCTGCCTCGGCGTTTGATGGCGTCCGAGGCAGGAGGCGTATCAGGGGGAGGTGCGATACGCCGCCGCGGCGACATATCGCACCTCCCCTGTTACACGCGCCCCGGTCCGCCCACGGGCGGCGGCGCGCGGTCGCCGGCGCGCAGCTGGCGGACGCGCCGGGCTGGGCGTCGCAGCTGGCGGTCGGCGGGCGCCGGAGGCCCCTGCCCGCCGGCGGGGGCCTCCCGACCACCCACGACGTCGGATTCCTGGCAGGCGTGCCGGGCGAGGAGGCCTGCCCCCGGGGGACCTGTCGCTTTTCCGACTTCGTGGGTGGTCGGCCTGCCACGATTTCGACATCCTGGGTGGAAATACCACCCAGGATGTCGAAATCCTGGCAACCCCGGCACCCAGGATGTCGGAAAAGTGACATACACCCAGGAAGTCGAAAACGTGGCAGGCCCCCGCGCGGGAGGGGAGGCGGCGGGCCCCGCCGCCGCCCACGGGTGGCGGCGCGGGCCGAGCTTGGGGTAGCGCGCACAACTTTGGTGTACGAGACGGCCCTCTATCCCCAGCGACTACCTCATGCCAGGGTAGCCGGTCTGACGTAGGGCCTCGTAGAGGACGACGGCCGCGGCGTTGGAGAGGTTGAGCGAGGTAATCTGCAGGGCGCGCCCGTCGCGC
>CAZEAF010000153.1:0-3500 GCA_964510125.1 uncultured Coriobacteriaceae bacterium | reverse complement strand
TGCTCGGCAGCCACCTGGTTCAGGAACTCGGTGACCTCACTCTCGTCGTTGACGCTCATTGGCGGGTCACCCTCACCACGGCGTCGCCAATCTGCACCAGGTCGCCGTCATGCAGGACCGTGGGCCCGGCGATGGGACGGCCGTTGGCGAGCGTGCCGTTCATGGAATTGAGGTCCTCGCACATGAGGGCGGGACCCTGGGGGCAGAAGCGGGCGTGCTTGCCCGACACGTAGGCCCCCGGCAGGACGATGTCGGCGCCTGGCGAGCGGCCCACGACGATGGGGCCGTGAATCTCGATATGCTCGCCTTTGACCTCGTCGGGCCCCTCGATGATGTCGACCGCCCAGACCGCCGCGTCGCTGCGCTGGCCACGCACCAGCCCCACGCCCGTCTTCATGATGGCGAAGAGGAAGACGAAGAGCATAGCGACCAGAAAAATGCGGCCTATGTACAGGACGACAGCGGACATGGCTACAGCTCGCTGAAGGCGAGGTCGATGAGGCCCAGCGTGATGATGTCGCCCGAGGTCAGCTCGGCCGTTTGGACCCGCTGGCCGTTGACCCTCGTGCCGTTGGTGGAATTGAGGTCGGTGATAGTCCAGCCATCTTCTCCCAGCTCAAGCTGGGCGTGACGGCGGCTCACGTTGGTATCGGACAGGAGCAAGTCGGCGTTGCCACCCTCGCGGCCGATGACCGTGGTGGGGGCGGAGATGCGCCAGGACTTGCCGGACGCCTGGTCGAGCAGCTCGCAGACGCGGTTCGCCGAGAACGGCTCCGCGGGTGCGGGGGCCTGGGCCTGACGGGCCTGGGGGACAGTGGGGACCTCGTCCTCGGGGTAGTCATCCACAAACACGGGGGCCTGGGCCTGACGGGCCTGGGCAGCCACACGCTGGCGGGCGGGAGCTGCGGGGACGGTCTGGGCCTGAGCCTGGACCTGACGCTGCTGAGGGGTAAGGGAGGCCCTAGCGGCTATGGCCTGACGGGACCGGGAGCCGGCCGCCTGGGCTATGAGCGACTGGTTGTAGCTCTCCTCCTCCGCGCGCACCTCGGCCAGAATCTCGGCGGGCACGACCTCGGCGATGACCTCGGGCTTGCCGGGGTGCACGTCCTGGTTGGCGACGAAGCGCACGACGGGCGTGTCGTCCATGTGCAAGGAGACGTTCTCGGCCTCGTGAGCCAAGAAGTCGACCAGCTCGAACGTGATTTGCTGATAGAGCGGGGCCATGACGACGTCGTCGGCGGGGTTGATCAGGATGGTGAAGAGCGTCGGGGCGTGCTTGACCCCGTCGAGCTTTACCGAGCTGCGCTTCATCTGGTTCACAGCCATGTGTGCGAGCTGTTTGAAACCGAACGGCGCGGCCACCCGACCGACCTCGAAGATTTCCTGCATGCGTCCCTCGAGGATGTCGAAGATGCTCATGAGCTTAGCCCTCCCTGGCGGGCTCGTTGCCCGTCTTGCCGTCTGCCTCGGGCGCGAACACGGCCCGGGGTGTTCCGAACAGAAACACAATACTGCACATAAGTATAAAAGAGGCAAAAGAACCTACGAGGCCGTTTGTCTGAGGCAGGGTCCAAGCAGGGCCTAATTCCACGCACGCGACACCTGCCTGAACGCCCGCACAGATGACCAGGGCGCAGAAAGACCCGAGGTAGCAGCGGCCAAAGCCCCCGTTTGACGCCAAAGCCGACAAGGCCGCGGCCGCCCCGACCCAGCCGACGCCCTCAGCCCATACCTGCGGATTCTTCACAAGTTCGACGAGGGCCGAAGCTGCTGCCTGCGGGTTTGACTGGGCAAACGAGGCGGGGTCCAGAGGGCCCAGCGAGGGGCTACCTGCCAGGCTTGCCAGGGCTAGGGCAACCGCAAAGGAGAGGGCCGCCGAGAGCGTGGCATGGGCGGGGGTCATGATTAGGCCGGACAGCTGGGCGGGGATGGGCGTGGCCGGGTTCAGGGCCAAGGCCGCCGAGAGGGGCGCGCCGCTGGCGAAGGGCTCGGACCGGGCGACCAGGGCCCACCAGGCGCCGGCCAGGACGAGCAGGACGGGGGCGAGGGCCCAGAGCTGCAGGCCGAAGCAGGCGGCCACGAGGGCGGCCAAGGCCAGGGCGGCGGCCAGCTGGGGGGCCGCCAAGCCCACGCCGCCGGTGACCAGGCCCGCCACCCAGGCGGCGATGGGGGCGGCTATGGCGGCGTTTGTCGAGGTGGCGCCCACCAGGGCCAGGACGGAGACGCCGGCCATGAGGCCGGCCGAACCCGCCGCCAGGGCCCTGAGGGCAACCGAAGGGGAGCGGGGGAGGGCCTTGGTGAGGACCCCGTACTCGCTGACGGGGAACTGCTCGGGGCCCGCGTCGGCGCCCAGGGTCCCGGCGGCGCCGGCCTGGGCGCCGCCCAGGCCGGGGGCCACCCCCTGGCCGCCAGCTCCTCCCGGCAGGCCGGCGGTGGGCCTGGTCTGCCAGTCCTGCTCGGTCATCTCGTCGCTGGTCACGTCCTGGACCAGGCCGGCCAGCGACCGGCGGCCCGCCCGGGGGCTGCCCAGGCCCCGGCGGAGCTCGTCGGTGAACTCGGCCACACTCTCCTGTCTGCCCTCGGGGTCGGGGTCGAGGGCGCGGAGAAGGGCGTCGGCCGCCTGAGCTGGGATGTCCTCGTTGAGGGCGCAGGGGTCGGCCAGGACGCCGCACACCAGGTCGAGCGACTCCTCGGGCGTGGGGGCCGCGAAGGGGCGGGCCCCGGTCAGGGCCTCGTACATGACGGAGGCGAAGGCAAAGACGTCGGTGCGCACGTCTACAGCCCCGACCAGAATCTGCTCGGGGGGCATGTAGCCCACGGTGCCGCCGGTGGGCCCGCCGTAGCCGGTGGCGCTGGAGAGGGTGGCCATGCCAAAGTCGGCCAGACGGACGCGGCCGCTCTCGTCGATCAGGATGTTGTCCGGCTTGATGTCCAGGTGGAGAACCCCGTTGTCGTGGGCGTAGGACAGGGCCTCCCCCACGGCCTCGGCCACGCAGGCCGCCTCGTCAAAGGTGAGCATGTGGTCGTCGGTGGCGTCAAGCAGCTCGGACAGGCTGGCCCCCTCCACGTACTCCATGATGATGTAGGCGCTCTGCGCGTCGGCCTCGAAGTCCAGCATGGAGACGATGTTGGGATGGGCCAGCATGCTGGCGGTGCGCGACTCGGCCAGGGCGCCGCGCAGGAGGGCCTGCGCCTGCTCGGACTGGGGGTGGAGGCTGATTGTCTTGATGGCCACGCGCCGCATGAGCCGGGGGTCCCAGCAGACCGACACCGTGCCGAAGCCGCCGTGGCCGCGCTCCTCCAGCACCCGGTAGCGGCCCAGCAGCAAATGGGGCATGTCGGCGGGCTCCATCCGCGTTGAGCTGCGATCTTTGCTGGCGCTTGCCATCCGGCGGCACCTCCTTCTCTGTCTGCTCGGCCCCGGTTCTCGCTCGCCTACCAGTGTAACAGGGGATGGAGGTGCGTTACGCCGCCGCAGGGGCGGTGGGCGCGTGGGGCGG
>CAZEAF010000152.1:0-3508 GCA_964510125.1 uncultured Coriobacteriaceae bacterium | reverse complement strand
CTCCTCGTTGTAGAGCTTGTTCTCGAAGATGTAGCGGAACCAGGAGAGGAGCAGGCCCGTGTCGGTGGCCGGACGAATCGGCAGCCAGATGTCAGCCTTGGCGGCGTCGGGCGAGAAGTGCGAGTCGACGACGATTGTCTTGACACCCTGAGCGCGCAGCTCGGCCATACCACGGCCGGACTCGGCGGTCTGGGAGACGGACGGCTGGGCAGCCCACAGGACCACGCACTCGGTCTTGTTGTCCTCGCCCGGGCGGAAGATCTCCTGGACAGAGTTGTCGGCGATGGACTGGTCGGCGCCACCGTACATGTAGCTGGCAATGGCGTAGCGGGGCAGGTAGCACTGGGCGCAGCCAGGCTCAAAGACGGTCGGCGAGCCAAAGGCCATAGGCAGCGTCATGGCCTCCATGAAGGAGTAGGAGCCACCGCCGCCGACGCTGGCGAAGAAGGAGTAAGGGCCGTACTTCTCGATACCCTCGTGAATCTGGTCGGCCGCCAGGTCCAGGGCCTCGTCCCAGGAGATGGCCTCCCATTTGTTCTCGCCGCGCTCGCCAGCCCTCTTGAGCGGGTGAAGCACACGGCGCGGGCTGTACATGGTGTGCAGCTGGTTCAGGGCCTTCATGCAGGCAGAGCCGCGCGAGACGGGGGCGCGCGAATCGCCCTCGAGCTTCACTACCACGCCGTTCTGCAGAGATGCAATCATCGGGCACATCTGGATGCAGCCGTGGCAAGACGTATACATCTTGGTGATCTCAGTCGCCTCGTCGGCGTAGGCCTGATCGGTCTCGACCAGCGAGTCGGACATGGAGATGCCGAGCGCCGCAGCAGCACTGCCGGCAGCCGCCATCTTTACGAAACTCCTGCGTGAAACGTTTGTGTCCACAGTCGTTTTCCTCCCTACTTCCTCTAAAACCCCTTGCAAGCCATCTCTGCCCGCACCGGTTCCCAACTGCCGTCGGACGCGAGCCTAGACGGCCAAACCGTCCAAGAACCTCCTTCCTACATCCGTAATCTGCCAGCCGTTATCCCACACGATGGCCCCACAGCGCTCAAGCCTGTCCACAAAGACGCTCGGCTGCATGCGGGTAAAGCCACCTTCGGAATTCGGCTTCAAAAGCACGTCCCGGCCCTTAAGAAGGTCGCAGACGTCCTGATACGAGCGGTCCCCCTCCTCAAAGAAGGAGAGGAGCTCGATATAGGTGTCCTTGCGCTCGGGCTCGGCCTCGAAGAGCCCATCCATGCGGTTGGCCGGCGAGCCATTCTCCATGGCCTGGTCGCCGGCGTCGGTGGTCTGGAAAGCGTAGTCGCGAACCAGGTCGTCGGCCTGGTCCTCGTTGAGGCCCTCCAGCTGAGCTGCCGTCACAATCTCGCCGTCCGCGTCCAAGGGGAAACGCTCCAGGCCGCCGGCTTTCTCCAGGCGAGCGATAAGATGGTAGGGGTCCTTGGTCGCGTGGGCGTACTCGGGCATGGCCTCGATGGCCGCCTCGACATCGGCCAGCAGGTGGCGCTCCCGGCAGAACTGCAGGATCTTGTAGCTGATCTCGCGGTGGAGGGGCTCGTGCAGGACAATCCTCTCGACCGCGCGCACCTGGTCCTCGAAGGAAGGCTGGTCGGCTTCGGCTTCCCCGCCCTGGGCGGCTTGGGCGGTCTGGGCGGCCTGGGCGGCCTTCTCGCCGGCCACGTCCGTCATCTCGGCCACACGGGCGGCTTCGGCGAGCTCGGCTTGCTGGTCCTCGGCCGATGCGCCGGGGGAGGGCACGTACTCCTCGGCCGCGCGGCGGGCGGCCTCGCTTGTCGGGACTTCCCCGGCACCCTGGTCCTGATGGGTCTTGTCCGGCTGAACCATCGCTGTCCCCCTCGCTTGCCGCATGGGCTTCGTCGTCCACGGGCCTTGTTCATGTGTCTTGTCCACAGGTCTCGTCCGCGGGCCTCGTCTACAGGCCTCGTCGGCGCGAATTCGCCCTTTTTCCCTCGCGAGTTCGCCCCCTTCCCCTCGCACTTTGCAGGACGGCGGGGTCTTCTGCCAGCTCAATGCCACATTAATTAAGAATTGATTAGGTGCTTGAGCTGGGATTTTGTAATAACCGTTGCAGAGGCGGGCAGGAGCTTGCATGCTACGATTGCAGCTGATGGGATTGACTCGGGGCAAAGGGGAAGGGACGCGCGGATGGGCGTTGCGGGCGGTGGGAGCGTGCTGATGGGTGCCGCGGGCGTACCGGTGGGTGCCCCGGGCAATGCGGGCGTGCTGGTGGGCGCCGCGGGCGACGCGGATATGCCGATGGGATTGTCGGCGGAGGGGCGGGCGGACGGCGAGCGGGCGTCCCAGACCCCGCGCCTGGTGGCCCTGGGCGAGCTATTGGTCGACTTCACCCAGGCAGGGACCGGCTCCGCGGGGGCCCAAGCGGGAGCTGATTCTGCGGGGACCACCCTCTTCGCCCGGCATGCGGGCGGGGCACCTGCCAACGTGGCCGTGGCCGCGCGGCGCCTGGGGGTGCCCGGCGCCTTTATCGGCAAGGTGGGCCGGGACCTGCACGGGGACTACCTCCGCGAAACCCTGGAAGACGAGGGATTGGACCTGCGCGGCCTCTCTGCCGACGATGCGACCTTTACGACCATGTCCTTTGTGCAGGTGGACGCCGCAACGGGCGAGCGGTCCTTTGCCTTTGCACGCAAGCCGGGGGCTGACACCCGCCTCTCCCCCGAGGACGTGCGGTCCTGCGCGGGGCTGATTGCGGCCGCCGAGATTCTGCACATAGGATCGCTGACCCTCACCGACGAACCCGCCCGGTCGGCCCAGGAGGAGGCGGTCGCCCTGGCCCGCCAGGCAGGCACAGCCGTGAGCTACGACCCCAACTGGAGGCCTGCCCTTTGGCCCGATGCCAAGGAGGCCCTCGGGCTCATGCGAGCCGCCGCCTGTCAGGCCGACCTCATGAAGGCGGGCCTCGATGAAGCCCGCCTGCTCCTGGGGAGCGGGGGCCTGGCCTGCGAGGAGGCAGGCGGCGGGCTGCCGAAGAACAAGGGGCTGACCTGCGAGGAGGCTCGGCCGTTTCCGGGAAACAGGGAACTGAGCTACAAGGAGGCTGCGGCCGGTCTGCTGGCCTTTGCACCCCGGCTCAGGCTGGTCGCCATAACCATGGGCGACGAGGGGGCCTATCTGGCCACAAGGCAGGCGCGGGCTCGGGTGGCGGCTTTTCCCGCCCAGGCCTTGGATACGACGGGCGCGGGAGACGCCTTCTGGGGGGCGCTTTTGGCCTGGCTCCTGAAACTCCCGAGTGTGGATGGAGGCGGCGCGGCTCGCGCCGGCTGCCCTGACCGCCCGGGCATCCCTGTCCGCCCAGGCGGCCAGGGCCTCCTTGCCGCGGTGGATTCCCTGACCGAGCGCGACCTGGCCGCCTGCGGGGCCTTTGCCTGCGCGGCCGCCAGCCTCTCCGTGGAGAGGCCAGGCGGCATCCCCTCCATGCCCACGGACCGAGAGGTCGCCGCCCGAGTTCGCGGCGGCCGGTAGGGAG
>CAZEAF010000151.1:0-3521 GCA_964510125.1 uncultured Coriobacteriaceae bacterium | reverse complement strand
GAGTAGTATTATTGTGACCAGTATATTGGCGGCGGGCGACGGCTCAGGCTGGAGGTCTGGACCGGGAGGCCTAGGCCGGGGGCCGGGAGGCCGGGAATCGGGAGGCCAGCGATGTTTGTTGGACGCCAGGACGAGCTCAGCACGCTCGAGGACCTTTACAGGCGGGCGGAGGATGGCTTTCAGATGCTCGTCCTCTACGGCCGTCGCCGCGTGGGAAAGACGGCGCTGCTCCAGCGCTTCTCCCAGGACAAGCCAGTTCTCTTTTTCACGGCCCAACAGCAGGCGGATGTGGACAACCTTCGCGACTTCACCCGCGCGGCGGCCGCCTGCCTCGACATGCCGGAAAGCACGCCGTCGTTTGCAAATTGGCAAGACGCCCTCTCTTTTGTGGCAGACCGGGCAAAAGGAAAGCACCTGCTTTTTATCTTTGACGAATTTTCCTACGCGGCCGAATCATGTCCCTCGCTGCCCTCCGCCCTGCAGGTTGCCATCGACCACGCCTTCGGGCAGACGGACTGCTTCCTGGTCCTATGCGGGAGCAACCAGGGCTTCATGGAGAGCAAGGTCCTGGGCGAGAAGAGCCCCCTCTACGGCCGCCGGACCGCCCAGTTGCGCCTTTTGCCCTTTGACTTCCTGGATGCGGCGCGCATGCTCCCGCCGGCCTGCACGCCCCAAGAGCGCGTCTCCTACTACGCAGCCTTCGGTGGCACCCCTTACTACCTCGCCTCTCTCGACCAGGCGGCGAGCTTTGAGGACAACGTGGCCCGCCTCTTCTTCACAAGGACCGGCATCATGTACGACGAACCGGCCATGCTTCTGAGACAGGAGCTGCGCGACCCCTCTGCTTACAGCTCGGTGTTGCGCGCGGTCGCCTCCGGTGCCACGCGGGCCAAGGACATCTCCGACGTGTCCCATGTGCGGCAATCGAGCCTCACGGCCTACCTGAATACCCTCTGTGACCTGGGGATTGTCGAGCGGGCGGTGCCCCATGGCGAGCCAGATTGCGGCAAGCGGGGCATCTATCGCGTCGCTGACCCGGCCTTTGCCTTCTGGTACCGTTTCGTGGCCCCGCTGGCGACGGCTGTCGAGGCAGGGTTGGGCGAGCAGGTGGCCAGGCGCGTCCTCGCAGACCAGCGCCGCACCGAGTACGAGGGGCATATCTTTGAGCGCGTCTGCCGGCAGTGGGTCGTCCGCCAGGCAAAGAGGGGAGCCCTGCCCCTCATGGTCACCAAGGTTGGCTCATGGTGGGGAACCGACCCCGCGGCGCGCGAGCAGACGGACATCGACGTCGTGGCTACAGACGAGCTGGGCAAGCAAGACGTGCTGCTGGGCGAGTGCAAATGGCGCGAGTCGTTCGACGAGACCGAGGCGGTGGACACCCTGCGCCGGCGCGCCACGCTCGCAGGAAACTACCCCCGGCGCCACTACTATGTGTTCTCCAAGCGCCCCGCCAGCCAGGCGAGCATCGACAAGGGTAAGGCGGCGGGCGACGTCTTCTTCGTCTGTGCGGACGATATGTACGGGGAGCTGTAGGCAGGCCTCGGCTCACCGGGCCACTCAGCTGCGGCGAGACCAGGTTGCCGCCCGCTCGCGCGGGTAGGCTCCACGGATTCGACAAGGCCCGCCGGCGCCGGCCATGCTACTCTGAAAACCCAAGGTCCGGGGCCCGTTTTTCCAACAAGCCATCCAGTCTCGGCGCCGGTGTCCGACGCCGCTCTTCCGTTATCGCAGTGCGGCCCCGCGACCGCCGAAAGTCTGTCCACAACCGAAAGGAAGGAACCATGAACCTTCTCGAAGGCAAGACGGCCATCGTCACCGGGAGCACGCGCGGGATTGGCTTCGGCATCGCCAAGAAGTTCCTAGAGAACGGTGCCAACGTGGCTGTGTGCGGGACCCGACAGGATAGCGTCGACAAGGCGCTGGACAGGTTCGCTGAGCTGGGCTTTAGTAGCACCGTCATGGGCATCGTGCCCGACCTGTCCAACCCCGAGTCCATCGCTGAGGAGTTTGCCAAGGTGACCGACCGCTTTGGCCGGCTTGACATCCTGGGCAACAACGCCGGTGTCAGCTCGCGCACCGCGACGGTCGACTACACGCCCGACGAGTTCCGCAAGGTCATGGAGCTCAACGTCAATGCGGTCTTTTTCTGCAGCCAGGCCGCCGTGCGCATCTTCCGCGCCCAGGGCGACGGGGGCGTCATCGTGAACACCTCGTCCATGGTAGGGCGCTACGGTCAGCCCACGGGTATCGCCTATCCCACGTCCAAGTTCGCCGTGAACGGCCTCACCCTCTCCATGGCCCGCGAGCTCGCCGCCGAGGGCATTCGCGTGAACGCCGTAGCGCCTGGCGTGACTCGCACCGACATGGTCGACGCCCTGCCCGAGTCGGTCATCAAGCCACTCATCGACAGCATCCCCCTGGGCCGCATGGGCACGCCCGAGGACATCGCCAACGCCTACCTGTTCCTGGCGTCCGACCTGAGCAGCTACGTCTCCGGCGCCGTCATCCCGGTCGACGGCCTGTCGAGGCCCTAGGGCGGAGCTGGAATCATCAACCTAGCAAAACCACAGGTAAAACAGGACAGGAGGGACGCTTGGTGCGGGGGCATCGGGCGTCCCTTTCCGGTCTTTGGAGAGTGTGCGGCACTCTGTTGTTATTATGCTGCCGGCCACCGCCCATAAGGGGGAGTGCGGACCATTCCTTCGCTGTGCCTGTGATAGAATCCGCCTTGCTTTTGCAGGGTTCGCACGAGGGGGAGAAATAACATGAATTTCCTTATCACGCTGGTTGCAGTCACTGTCTTTTGTTTTGCCTTTCGCACTCCCATCAAGAAGGCTCCGTGGGTCTTTTATCTGCTGGCAGCCGTCCTGGTGGCTCTGTCCCTCTTTTCTTCCGAGCTGGGCCTGCCTCACCGCATGCTGATCATTCTCACCCTGCTCATCCGTCGCGCCATGCTGGCCACGGCCTTCTTCACGGTGGTCATGGTCATCGGCGTCTTCCCCCGCAAGGGCAAGGTCTCCCATTGGCTGCGGCCCATCCGCGCTGAGCTCTCCATCATTGCGTGCATCCTCATCTGCGGGCATCTCTTTGTCTACATCATGCCCTACCTGCAGCGTTTTGCCACGGCCCTCGGTGCCAACACCATGACGGCGATACTGGCGACCCAGGTCATCGTGACCGTGGTGCTGCTCCTGCTGGTCGCCCTGCTGGGCGTGACCTCGCTGCGTGTGCTCAAGCGTCACATGCACGCCCGCACCTGGAAGCAGATTCAGTCCTTGGCCTACCTCTTCTACGTGCTGGTCGTGGTGCACCTCCTGCTCATGATTGGGCCGAGCGCCCTGAACGGGGGCAAGACCGCCATCGTGTCGGCCATCGTCTACCTGTCGATTACGGTAATCTACGTGATTACCCGCATCGTGCGCGCCCGCGTCGACCGTCGCGAGAAGGTCGACCTGGCCAGCACCGTCATGGACCAGGGCTTCCGCAAGATGTAGGCGGGCTGACCACCCGCGGACCTCGGG
>CAZEAF010000150.1:0-3538 GCA_964510125.1 uncultured Coriobacteriaceae bacterium | reverse complement strand
TGGCAACGACGGTGGAGCCATCGTTGTCCATGGCCAGGTAGTAGTCGCCGTCGCCCACGTAGAGGAAGTAAATCATGGCGGTGACGGTCTGGTTGGAGCCAATCTGGGCGATGCTGGTGATGTCAGGCTGGGCCTCTATGCCGTCGGTACCCGTGCCGGTGCCGGTCATGTAGGGCGCCGGGTCGCTTTGAGCCGCATAGTAGGGGTCGAACTTGACGTAGGCATTCGTCCCGATGCTCGTCGCGCTGGCGGACGTGTTTGTCACGGTGATTGGCACGCCCACGACCCAGGCCCCGTCGAGCGAGCTGTCGGGCGCACTCATCTGAATCCAGGCATAGGCGTCGCGGTCGTCGCTCAGCGTGATGGTGACGCCCTCGGCCACAAAGGTCGTGCCTGCGGGAATGGCGCCAGCAGCCTTATCGGACGTGAGGGTGTTAGGTAGGGCGCGCACGCCGAAGAGACGGGCGTCGCTAACCACGAAGGCCAGGTCGTCCTTGACGCCCAGCATGTTGTCGAACAGCAGGTGGTAGGTCCCCGGTCCCTTGTAGAGGACGTGCAGGGTGGAGTCGGACTCGCTACCCGAGGAGATGCTGCCGCTCGTGCTGGAGAGGACGTCGCCGGTTGTATAGCTGGAGATGTCGGGCAGCACGGTCCCGTCGGGCGACACGACCGAGCAGTAGATGGAGTTGAGCACAAAGCTCCCGTCGGAGGTGTTGGCCAGGTGGATGGGGATGCCCACGACCAGGCTGCCGTGCTCGCTGGAGGCGGTGTCGGTGATGCTGGACCACTGCCAGGTCCCGGTGTCGGTGTTGAGCGAGACCTTGAGGCCGTCGAAGTCGGCGGACACGGTGTTGGGGTCAGCCGCGCTGGCGTCGGCGTCCTCAGCCTGGGAGGACTGCTGGCTGTCCGTGCCGTTGATGAAGTCGACGATGGCGCAGCCGGACAAGAGCCCAGCCACAGGGACAATCAAGGCGAGTGCGGCGACGCCGCTGACGATGGTGCGAGTGAGGGGCATGTGCGTGTTCCTCCCGTACGAGGTGCTGATGCGGTGCGTTTGGCGGGCGGTTGCAGATTGCTGCCTATAGACTACTCCTGCGGTATGTCGATAGGCTGCACTGACATGGAGACGCTGTTGTATATCTCAGCGGCTTGCAGGTCATCGGCACTGAAGACCGAGCACAGGGCCGTCGTGGAGTACCGGTTGGCCACCAGGGTCATGACGAGGGTGACACCGTCCTCGGGGGCTAGGCGCGGGGTCAACTGCAGGGCGATGCGGTCGATGTAGGAGCCGTCGACCTCCTCGCGGTTGGAGGCCAGCTGCTCCACGTCCACCTGGTCGCCCAGGTTGCACACAATCTCCTCCTCCATGGACATGGCGAAGGCGAGAGCGTTGAGGTCCTCGTCGCTGTTGTCGCAGGAGAGCTGGATGAGCAGGCCGGAGTCGCCGAGGTAAAAGCCGCAGGCATTGGGCCAGCCTAGGCTCTGGACGCCGCCGAACCAGTCGGAGGGCACCTGGTAGCGGATGGGGCCGCCGTCGACCCAGACAAGACCCTCGTCCGCCTCATCGCCGGCGGCGGGGGAGGAGCCCGTGGAGCCGGGGTTCTCGTCAGCTGCCGAGGAGTCTGTGGAATCGGAGCCACTGTCGGCTGCCGAGGAGCCCGATGCCGAGTGCTTGCCGCCGAAGATGCCGGCCATGCCGGTCTGGTCGCCGCCCGGGCTCACCTCGCCGTCCTCAGCCTGGGCGGCGGAGTCTTCCTGGTCGGTTATGCCCTCGATGACCTGCTCGATGGCCTGGCCGAGACCGGCGAAGAAGAGGTCGCCGGCCTCCTCAAGCTTACTCTGGGCCTCGGAGAGGCTCTGGGCCGCCGAGTCCTCGGCCGTGTCGGTTGTGGTGTCGGGGGCCTCGCTGGGGGTATCTTGCCCCATTTGGGTAGAAATAGCCTCTGCAGGGGATGCAATCCCAAATCCAAGCCCCATAGTCAGGATGCTGGCGCACAGAACAGCCTTCACGCGCCCGCACACCGAGGAGACGGGCTGAGCCGCCCGGCTTGCTTCCCTGTCCCGCGTCACGTCGCTTCTCATGTCGCTACCTTCCTTCCTGCAGGGGGCTGTTTCCCCAGACTCTTTCTCACGGACCTACTGGTGCCTGCCGAACCTGCCCCCACGGGGCCCACGGCCGCGGCCCCGCATGCCGCCGAAGGCGCTCTGGCCTCGGACGGGCGACCGCTTGGGGTTGGGGACGATGCGGCCCGTGTCGAAGGAAAAGCCCTCGGGCTCCCACACAGGCACCAGCTTCTTGGTGAAGTACTCAATCTCGCGCAGGGGGCTGACCTCGTCGGGGGCCACGAAGGTGAAGGCCAGGCCCTGCTCGCCCGCGCGGCCGGTGCGCCCGATGCGGTGCACGTAGTCCTCGGGGTCCATGGGCACGTCGTAGTTCACGACCCAGTCGATGTCCTGCACGTCGATGCCGCGGCTCATGACGTCGGTGGCCACGAGCGCCGAGATCTTGCCCGCGCGAAAGTCGGCCAGGGCCTTATCGCGCATGCGCTGGGGCCGGTCGGAGTGCATGACGTCAGCCGAGAAACCCTCGCGCTCCAGCAGAGAGGCCACGGTGTCCACCCGCTGGCGGGTCCTGCAGAAGACGAGGACGCGGCCCGGCTTTCCCTGCTCGATGAGGTAGGTGAGCAGGGCAATCTTCTGTCCTTGGGTCACGGGGACCAGGCGTTCCTCCACGGTGTCGGCCGTCTGGCCCACGCGGGCAATCTCGATGTCCACAGGGTCGGACAGCATGGTGGGCATGCTGCGCTCGATGTCGCCCGAGATGGTGGCCGAGAAAAGTAGGGTCTGGCGGCTGCGTGGCAGGGCGGCCACGATGCGGCGGACGCTGGGCCAGAAGCCCATGTCGAGCATGCGGTCGGCCTCGTCCAGCACCAGCATGGTCACGTGGGACAGGTCGGCGACCTTTTGCTCCATCAGGTCGAGCAGGCGCCCCGGGGTGGCCACGAGCATGTCGCAGCCGCAGGCGAGGGCCTTGATTTGCTTGTTGTAGCGCTCGCCGCCGATGACCGCGCACACCTTTTGACCGGTCTTCTCGGCAACGGCTGACACGACGTTCAGAATCTGGGTGGCCAACTCGCGTGTGGGGGTGACCACTAGGGCGTGCGGCCCCCGGTCTGCCTTGGCCTGGGGGTTCAGGGTGCCGATGAGCTGCAGGACAGGCAGGGCGAAGGCGGCTGTTTTTCCCGTGCCCGTTTGGGCGGAGGCGACGACGTCGCGCCCGGCGAGGACGACCGGGATGGCGGCCTCCTGCACAGGGGTGGGTGTGGTGAAGCCAAGGGCGTCCACACCTTCGAGGATGTGCTCGTTGAGCCCGAGCTCGGCAAATGTGATAGTCATACCCCACAGTATGCGCCAACTGCGGGGATGCGGCAACATTCGCGCCGGGACTCGGGCAGCTGGGACGGGCTGATTGCACCACTTGTTCATTTTTTGCAAAGATAATTGCAAGGTATGTCCACACGAATACCATATTTGCTAC
>CAZEAF010000149.1:2239-3695 GCA_964510125.1 uncultured Coriobacteriaceae bacterium | reverse complement strand
CCGCCGCGTCCGCAGCGGAGCCGGCCAGGCCGCCCGCCGCGTCCGCCGAGCTGGCAGCGTCGGCCGCCTCGCCTGCCTCTCCCGCCGCGCTCTCATCCGCGCCCGTGATGCTGGGCACGCGGACCTCACCGTCTTCGGTGGGTATGAGCTGGGGGATCTCCACGTCATAGGGGAGCCCGCTCGGCATGTCGGCCTCGTCCACCTGGGCGCTCTGGTTGACCGAGCTCACGTACTCGGCCCAGGCCAGGTCTTGGGCGGCGGCTAGGGCGTCGGCGCGCACCTCGTCCTGCAGGTCCTGGGGCAAGTCGTCCAGGCTGGTCCCGTTGGAATCGGGGTCGTAGGAGCCGGTGCACATGATAATCTGCACGCCCATTATGGTGGAGATGGGGTCGCTCACCTGCCCAACCGCCAGGTCTGCCAGCACCCCGACCGCCACGCCGCCCGAGGACATGGCGCTGCCCGTCCCGGTGTCGGAGCCGCCTACGCCCGCGGCAATCTCGGCGTCGGAATGCCAGCCGGTGTCGCCCGCGGTCTCAAGAGCGCTCTGCCAGGCGTCGTCGCCCAGGTAGGTGGCCCTCACGGCGTCGCGCGCGGCCTGGGCCTCGGAGGCGTCCGTGGGCACCTGGGGCATCTCGACGCTCGCGTCACTGTCGGCGGCGGTGCCGGACGTGGCCGTCGCGTAGGCCTGGGTGTAGGCATTGTTGGAGCTCAGCGAGTAGGTGAGGTTGGCTTCCTGGAAGGTCAGGGCGCCGGAGTCGATGAGGCTCTTGACCGCCGCGGCCGACTCCTCGTCGGGCATGATGATAAAGGAAGCGCGCTTCCCGGCATAGGCCTCGCAGTAGTTGTCCAGATAGGCCTGGACGTCCTCGTCGCTCACCTGGACGTCGGCGATTACCGTCTCGTACAGCCTCTCGGAGAGCATCTGGTTCTTGAGGTAAATCTTGTAGGTCGCGTCATCGTCGTAGCCCATCATCTGGCGGACCTGCTCCCAGCCATTGTCGCCCATGGAGTTGTAGTAGTCCTCCATCTGCTGGAGCACCTGGTCGACCTCGTCGTCGGTCACTGTGATGCCCTCGTTGGCGATGGACTGGTTCATGAGGATGGTGCTGAGGTACTTGTCCAGGGCGTCGGCGCGGACGTCGAGGGCGGACATGCCGGCTTCGGCCAGGTAGGAGCCCCAGGCGGCGTCGTCGGCGAGACCGGCGTTGGCGCGCTGGCTCTGGATGTAGGCGGTGAGGTCGTCCTCGAAGACGATGGTGCCGTTGACCGAGAGGGCCACGGGGCTGTCATTGGCTGCGGCGTTGAAGGCCACGCTGGAGGAGGTCGTGGTTCCGTCGGTCGCGTCCGTGGACGAGGAGGAAGAGCCGCCCTGGGTCCCTCCCGAGCACCCGGCCAGTGCCGCCGAGAGACACCCGGCCAACGCCACAGTCACGGCTGCACAGGCGATGCGGGAGGC
>CAZEAF010000149.1:0-2139 GCA_964510125.1 uncultured Coriobacteriaceae bacterium | reverse complement strand
CTTCTCCAGCATAGACACTCACCTCGGGTAAGGGTCAAAATACTCCATTGATGTGGAATGTCAAACGCCCCTGGCTCCGGTTTGCCGGGGGGGAAGGCGCCAGGGAGAGGGCGCAGGGCGCGAGGACGCTGGCAGCAGCGCACGAGAGGGGAGACAAACGTGATTCCGACGACCTACGGGCACGTGGGGGTGCCGCTCGAGTTCACGGGCAACGCCTACGACTTTGGCCACCGCATCGCGGCGGTGGAGTTCTCGCTGGACGACGGCGAGCACTGGACCCGCTACGAGACAGCCGGCACCAACGACTACCAGAACGTCACCTGGACCTTTACCTGGACGCCAGAGCAGGCCGGCTCCTATGAGCTGCGGGTTCGGTCGGTCAACGACGAGGGAAGGCACAGCCCCGAAGCGGCCGCCGCGCAAATCAGGGTGGACTAGGGCCCTCTTTGAGCTTTACGTTGGGTCAACGTTTATGCTCGCACTGTGCAGGTGTCCCAAAGCTCGCCGCCATGACCCATCTGCACGCGGCGCGAAGAGGGGGAGCGGACATGCAAGAAAACCCAGACACCATCACCCGGCGCGGCCTAGTGGGCCTTGCTCTTGGCACCCTGCTGGGTGGGGCAGCGGTGTCGGTCGCCCTGACGGGGTGCACAGCGGCAGACGCCGTTCTTGGCTCCGCCTCGAGCGCCCAGGATGCCGAGGGAGCTGCCTCGAGCAAGGACGGCGCGGACCACTCGGCTGCCTCGAGCAAGGACGGGATGGCCTTCTCGGCTGCCGACAAAGCCTCCTCAGAGAGCGATGCGCCCCTCGCCGCCGGCACCGCGCCCAACGAGGCTGGGTATTCCTCGGGCCAGGTCTCGGTAGCCCAGACGAACAGCGTGTACCACTACGAGGATATCCCTGCTGATGCCCTTATCAGCGTCGATGACCTTAAGAAAATGGTTGACAACGGCGATATAGACAACGACAAACTTGAGATTCTCGATATTCGCAGCCACCGAGACTACTCGAACCTGCTCATCGAGGGCTCGCGCAACATCCCCGCCGGCCGCCAGATTGAGATTCGCATCGACGAGATTCCGCAGGACAGGACCATCGTCCTCATCGCTCTCAAGAACAGCGACCGCCTGGCCGAGACCTACTACACCCTCCTCGACTACGGCTACGACCCTGCCCTCCTGCGTGTCTGCGATGGGGGCGTGCGGGCTTGGGCCGACGCCGGCTATCCCACGCTCGAGGACCAGTTCCTGGGCTGCTAGCAGCGGGCTTTCCGAGAAGGAGCCAAACTGGGGAGGAGGATTATGGGCATCGACAAGAGACAGACCGACGAGGGTCGGGCGCTACCCACCCGGCGCCAGCTTGTTGCTGCGGCTGCGGTGGCGGGTGCGGCACTGGGCGGCGTGCATCTGGCGGGCACCCAGGCAGTCGGGCAGGAAGACACCAGCTCAGGCAGGGAGGATGCCGTCAGCTCCCCCCTAGGCGCCTACGCGGGAGTGGGCGAGGACATCCCCTACGCGAGCACCGGCGACGGCATCGCTCCCTACGCCGTGCCCAGCGTGACCTACGCCCAGGAGCGGGTCGCAGCCGTCAAGCGCGTGCTTGTCGTCGTGGACTACCAGGTCGACTTCGTGAGCGGCGGCGTCTTCGGCGACATTGGGCCGGCCATGGCCATCGAGGACGCCCTGTGCGACAAGATTCGCGAGTTCCAGCAGGCCGGCGACATCGTCATCTATACCATGGACACCCACCCGGCCGACGCCTACTCCGACACCCGCGAGGCCACGGTCAACCCCCAGCATTGCGACCCGGCTACCGAGGGCTGGCATGTATACGGCAAGGCACGGGCCCTGCTCGAGGGCGACGGCACCGGCTCTGGCCTGGGCTCCGAGTTTGCCAGCCCTGGCGTGGCCAGCGTGAGCAGCACCGGCGCCATCCTGATCAAAAAGGGAACCTACGGGTCCATGGACCTGCCCCGCGTCATCCAGGGTATCCGCAACCAAGGTACCCAGGTCGAGAGCATCGAGTTCGCGGGCGTCTCCACGACCTGTCGCGTGCTCCACAACGCTGTCATCTGCTACAACGCCTTTCCCGAGCTGCCCGTGATTATGGACGAGGCGACCACGGCCAGCTACACAGACG
>CAZEAF010000148.1:0-3794 GCA_964510125.1 uncultured Coriobacteriaceae bacterium | reverse complement strand
CGCGCGTTTCCTCATGCCGCAGTGGTAGGATTGCGCCCGACAACAGGGTTTTCCAGCGGGAGGCGCCCTTTCGGGCTGACCGGCGCGAGAGGAGAGACGGCAGAACATGGACGAATCACCGATGGCCCAGATGGCCACCGCCTACGGCGCGATGGAGAAGGACCAGGAGGAGCTTGTCCAGGGCGGCCTGTCCACCATGCCCGAGGACGAGGACTACGGAAAGCTCAAGGCCGAGCCCCTCCGCCAGCTGCTGGGCCTTGCCTCGCGCACCCTCGAGTACATGCGTGGGGGCCTCTCGCCCAAGAACTGCCAGGCCGTGTGCGAGCTCCTCTTGCCCGCCACCCACGCCATGTGCGTCGCCATGACCGACGACAAGGTCGTAATGGGCTTTGCCGGCCGCTATGCCGAGGACTTCCCCATCGGCAGCCCCATCCACACCGACGCCACCCACGTGGTCCTGCAGTCCAAGCGGGCCCAGGTCTTCACCATGTCGCGGTCGGTGGGCACCTACGGGGTCAAGGTCATCCCCGCCGGCGTCGTGGCGCCCCTCGTCGTGCGCGACCAGGCTGTGGGCACCCTCAAGATGTACTACGAGTCGCCGGCCCTGGTGGGGGAGACCCAGCAGGCCATCGCCACCGGCTTTGCCGAGCTTCTCTCCACCCAGCTCTCCATGTCCGAGCTCGACCGCCAGGTGGAGCTGGCCACAAAGGCCGAGATACAGGCCCTGCAGGCCCAGATCAACCCCCACTTCCTCTTCAACACCATCAACACCATCGCCTCGCTCGTCCGCACCGACCCCATGCGGGCCCGTGACCTGCTGCGCGAGTTCGCCAAGTTCTACCGGCAGACGCTGGAGGGGTCCGACGGCCTCATCACCCTGGAGCGCGAGATTGACCAGACCAAGCGCTACTTGTCCTTTGCCGTAGCCCGCTTTGGCGAGGAGCGCATAGCCGGCAGCTTCCATGTGGAGGCCGGCCTGGACGAGGTGGCCGTACCCTCCTTCATCATCCAGCCCATCGTCGAGAACTCGATTAACCACGCCATGGAGCCGGGCCACACCCTGCATGTGGACGTCAGGGTGCGCAGCGAGGGCGACGACGTGATTGTCGAGGTGAGCGACGACGGCGTGGGCATGGACGATTACGTGCTTTCGCGCCTGCTGGTCGAGAAGCGCGCCACCGACACGGGCACGGGTATCGCTCTGCACAACGTGGACGCCCGCCTGAAGGCCATCTTCGCCCCGGGCTCGGGCGTCACCGCGACTTCCCGGCTGGGACAAGGCACCGTGGTCACCATGCACCTGTGCGGGGCCCTGGCCGAGGACGACAAGGAAGAGGATGGCGAGGGCCAGGCTTAGGCTTTTTTGCGTCTCAAGACGGGCAGACCACGCCTGCAACATGGATTGATTGCAGGTGGGGGTTCATGGATTGAATATTCCGCTACAATAAAACCGACTGTATTGTGTTGGAGGACAGGACGCGCGAGCCAGTGGCCGCCGTGTCCCCCACAGACGAGGGAACGGTGTTCCACATGCTCAAAGCCATGGTGGTCGATGACGAGGCACCCGCGCGCTCCGAGATGCGCTTCCTGCTCGACGAGGTGGGCGGTGTCGAGGTCGTTTCCGAGGCGGACAACGTGCGCGACGCAATCCTCAACCTCAAGAAGGACCCCTGCGACGTCATCTTCCTGGACATCAACATGCCCGGCGTGAACGGCATGCAGTTTGCCCAGGCGCTCACCAAGTTCAAGAACCTGCCCCTGGTCGTCTTTGTCACGGCTTACAGCGACTACGCCACCAGCGCCTTCGATGTCAACGCGGTCGACTACCTCATGAAGCCCGTCGAGCTCGACCGGTTGCGCCAGGCCGTCGAAAAGGTGAACAACGCGCGTGGGGCGGGCGAGAAAGCCGCAGGTGCGGGTGCCCGTATCCCGGTGGAGAAGGGCGGCAAGAAGGTCTTTGTCCCCATCGACGACATTCGCTTCGTCATGGCCAAGGACGACTACTCCTGCATCTACACGGGCGACGAGCACTACCTGTCCACCATCTCCCTCACCAAGCTGGAGGAGAAGCTTGAGGGCGGCAACTTCTTCCGCGTGCACCGGCGCTACATCGTGAACCTGTCCTATGTGACCGAGGTCAAGAACGTCTCTGGAGGGACGCTTCTGCTCACGGTGAGCGGGTCGGAGGAGCAGATTCCGGTCTCCCGCCGTCGCGTGGCCCCGCTCAAAAAGATCCTCAAGTGGTAGTTTCGGAATCTATTGGATAGATGATAGAACCTGCACCTTCGCCTGATGTTTATCGCGTAGACGTTTTATCAGACACGCACGGCTACCTGCCGCCCGTCGCCTGGCGCGCCTGCGCGGGGGCCGACCTCATCGTGCACGCCGGCGACATCTGCTCGGACACCATCTTGGACGAGCTAGAGCTGCAGGCCCCCGTCATTGCCGTGCTGGGAAATAACGACTGGCCAGGCCAGTACGGCCCCGACGTGTGCGAGCGCACCGAGTTCGAGCGGATGGGAATCTCCTTCAAGGTCTGCCACATCCCCTCGCGCCTGGGCCCGCTCGACACCCGCATAGCCATCTGCGGCCACACCCACGTGCCGCGGGTCGAGTCCGTCGGCGCCTGCACGCTGGTGAATCCCGGCTCGACCACCCGGCCTCGCTCGGCCAAGGGCCCCACGATGGCCCGCATTACCCTGCGGCAGGGTTTCGTGGAGTCGGTCCGCATCATCCGCCTCGACGAGCTCGAGGGAGAGGGTTAGCGGCGCCTGCCGACCGGCGTTTCGACAAGCATCCAAAGGAGACGGCCCATGCCCATCACCATACCCGACGGTTTGCCCGCCAAGAGCATCCTCGAGGACGAGCGCATCTTCGCGCTTGAGGAGGACGTGGCCGCCCGGCAGAACATCCGCCCCCTGCAGATTGTCCTGCTCAACCTCATGCCCAAGAAAATCGAGACCGAGACCCAGATTCTGCGCCTCATCTCCAAGTCGCCCATACAGGTCAACGTCGAGTTCATGCAGATGGGCAGCCACGAGTCCAAGAACACCCCCGCCGACCACCTGGTCAAGTTCTACCAGTCCTTTGACGAGCTCAAGGACCGCAAGTACGACGGCCTCATCGTGACGGGCGCGCCGGTGGAGCACCTAGCTTTTGAGGACGTGGACTACTGGGGCGAGCTCTGCCGGGTGCTCGCCTGGTCGCGCACTAACGTCTTTTCCACCATGCACATCTGCTGGGGCGCCCTAGCCGGCCTCTACTTCCGCTACGGCGTGCACAAGCACACGCTGCCCAGCAAGCTCTCAGGCGTCTTCCCCACCCACCTGTGCGACGAGTACCAGTTCCTCACCAACGGCTTTGACGAGGTCTTCCTCATGCCCCACTCCCGCCATGCCGCGCTCGACGAGGACGACCTGGCCCGCGTGCCCTGCCTGGTGACCCTGGGGCGGGGAGAGCAGACGGGCAGCTCCCTTATCGCCCGGCCTGACCTGCGCGAAGTCTATGTGACCGGCCACTTTGAGTACGGCAAGCACACCCTGCGCGAGGAGTTTGAGCGCGATGCGGCCAAGGGCATGGACCCCCGGCCGCCCGTGAACTACTACCCCGACGACGACCATACGCGTGAGCCGGTTCTGTCCTGGCGGAGCCATGCCAACCTGCTCTGGCGCAACTGGGTGGACTACGTCTATCAGATGACCCCCTACAAGCTGGACGAGATCGACGCCTCCTACGAGGGCTTCCGCTATTCCGAGCGCATCTGGCACGTCGGCGCCCAGCGCGAGTAAGCGCGT
>CAZEAF010000147.1:0-3843 GCA_964510125.1 uncultured Coriobacteriaceae bacterium | reverse complement strand
AAAGGAGATTCCCAGCTCGCTGATTTCCAGCAGGGGCGTCTCGTGGCTGCGGGCCGCCGGGGTGGTGGGATGCTCGAGGTCTCTGATGGGTGCAGACAATGCTCCCGCCTCCTATTCCTGAGCCGTGCGCGGGTCGGCCAGGCGCTTGACCGCGTCGCCCAGGGCATAGGCCAGAAGGACGACGACGACCAGCATGAGGCCAGGGAAGAGGGCCAGCCACCAGGAGCCGGTGGAGATGAACTTCATGGACTGGGACAGAATCGCCCCGATGGCCGGCGAGTCGAGCGGCAGGCCGAAGCCCAGGAAGGTGAGGGCGCTCTCGTGCAGGATGGCGTGGGGGAAGAGCAGGATCGAGCCCACCAGGAACTGGGGCAGCACGCAGGGCCACACGTGGTGGACGGCGATCCACCAGGTAGTCCGCCCAAAGGCGCGCGAGGCCCCCACGTAGTCGGACGTGCGGATCCGCAGGACCTCGGCGCGGATGACGCGGGTGAGCGAGGGCCAGTGGGTCACGGCGACGGCCACGACCACGCCCGTCACGCCCCCTCCCATGGCAAACGAGATGAGGATGAGCAGGACGATGTGGGGCACGGACATGAAGAGGTCGCAGAGCCACAGGACCACCCGGTCGACCGCGCCGCCCGCGATGGCGCAGACCGAGCCCAAGACCAGCGCCACCAGGCCGTTCACGACCGAGGCCGCCAGACCGATGAGGATGGACAGGGACAGGCCCCGGACGCTCCAGCAGAACATGTCGTGGCCCAGGTAGTCGGTCCCAAAGAGGTGGCTTGCGCTGGGGCCCAGGGATTTCTGCGTGTAGTCGGGGGCGTAGAGGGCGGGGTCCATGGTGAGGCCCGCCACCAGGACCGCACCGAGGGCGAGCACGAGGGCGGCCGACAGGACCAGGGTCAGCGTCCTTTGGTTGAGCAGGCTTCCCACCCGGGGCGCGCGGGGGGCCGCGGCGGGCTTGTCCGCGGCGATTGTCTGGCTAGCCATCGACGGCCTCGCTTCCCTGACGGATGCGCGGGTCGATGACGCCGTAGAACACGTTCGCGCACAGGTTGCCGACAAAGACGAACAGGGCGGACACCACGGCCACGCCAAGGAGCAGGGGCAGGTCGCCGCGCAGGGCCGCCTGCACCGCGGCGTTGCCCAGGCCGGGGTAGGAGAACACCTGCTCGGCCAGGACGGAGCCCCCGAAGATTTCGGAGATGCTGGCGAACTGCAGGGTCACCGCGGGCAGGGCTATGTTCCTCAGGATGTGGTGGTTCACAAACCACAGGCCATGCTCGCCACGGGCCCGGGCGAAGGCCGCATAGTCGCTCTCGGCGGCCTCGATGGTCTTCTCCCGCGTCTGCAGGGTGATGTTGGCGATGCCCGAGACCGACAGGACCAGGGCCGGCAAAAAGAGGTGCCAGAGCCGGTCGCCCAGGGTCACCTGGTCGGCCAGGACGCCCGCGGTGGAGGCCAGGCCCATGGGGAACCAGCCCAGCTTGACCGAGAAGAGGGCGAGGGCCAGCAGGCCGATCCAGAAGGTGGGGGCGGCCGCGAGCACGACGCAGACCGCCTTGACCAGCCGGTCGACCAAGGTGTCGCGGCGCATGCCGGCCAGGACGCCCAGGGAAAAGCCCAGGACGCCGGAGAGGACCCAGGCCGTGCCCATGAGGGCGAGCGAGGTGAGGAAGCGCTCCCCCACCACGCTCAGGACCGGGCGCTGGTAGATGACGGAAATCCCCCAGTCGCCAGTCAAAAGGCCGCCCAGCCAGCTGAGGTAGCGCTCGACCGGCGGGTCGTCGAAGCCCCAGTGGTCGGCGATGGCCTGGAGCTGCTCCTCCGACAGGTGGTTCTCGCTGCCCGCGTAGGCCTCCACCGGGTCGATGGGGGCGGCGTTGGCCAGCGCGAAGGAGATGACGCTCACCGCGAGCAGAAGCGTCACCATGCGCAAAAGGTTCTTGATGATAAATCGCAGCTGGGGCGGCATGCCGGCCCTTCCCTCTCCCGTTTTTTGGCCAGACGCCTAGGCCCAGTGCCACTCGTTGAGGTTGGAGACCACCGGCCAGCCGTGCCCGTGCGGGTGCACGATCTGGTCGCCCAGGTCGAGGCCGTCGCGCACGAAGTAGGTGTGGTCGATGGTGACCAGCCAGATGCAGGGCAGGTCGCCCTCCTCGCCCTCGGGGCCGGTCTCGCCGTCCCACTGGACCTTTTTCCACTCCTCGTAGGCCTCGTCCGCGCCGGTGGCGTCCAGGGCCGCCTTGATGTGGGCGTCGACCTCGGGGTTGTCGTACTGGGCGTGGTTGTAGCCGCCGGTGCTCTCGTAGTAGCCGCGCAGGTCGCCGCTGGGGTCGTAGTCGCCGGTGCCCCAGCAGGTCGGGATGGTCTCGGAGTCCTGCTTGCACTGGGACCAGAGCTGGGAGGATGCGTTGATCTTGATGCCCAGCTTGGCTGCCTCCTGGGCAAAGGCCACAGCGACGTTGTAGCGCTGCATGTCGTCCGTGCGGCCGGTGATGGAGAACTCGGCGCGCACCCCGTCCTTGACGCGGACGCCGTCGTCGCCCTCGACCCAGCCGGCCTCGTCGAGCAGCTGCCTGGCCTCGTCTGCGCGGCCGTCCTCGAAGGCGATGCCCTCCTGGGCCCAGGGCACGCCGGACAGAAGGGTGGTGGCGGGGGTGCCGATGCCGTTCAGGGCCCCGTCCACGATGGCTTGGCGGCTGATGCCGATGTTGAGGGCGCGGCGGATGGCGAGGTCGGACGTCACGTCGGAGCCGACCTGCCGGCCGTCCTTCTCGGACAGGGGCGCCGTGGGCAGGTTGAAGCCGCGGGTGTCGATGGTCCCGAATGTCTGCAGGGACATGCCGTCCACCTCGGCGGTGGCATACTCGGGCGAGACCATGACCACGTCGAACTGGCCGGACATGGCGTTCGCCAGGGCGGTCTCGCCGTCGAGGAAGACCAGGGCAATCTGGGCGAAGGGCGACTTGGTGCCGTAGTAGTGCTCGTTGGGGGCGATGATTATCTGCTGGCCCTTGTCCCACTGGAGGAGCTTGAAGGGGCCGGTGCCCACCGGGTTCTCGCGGTAGGACGTGGCGTCGTAGAGGGCTTTGGGGACGATGCCCAGCTTGCCCGTGAGGTTGAGGAAGCTGGAGTTGGGCTCGGAAAGGTCGAACTCGACGGTGTGCTCGTCGACCGCCCGGGCGTCCGCCAGGCGGGTGAGGTCGATGACCGAGGCGCCGTTGTCGCGGGCCTCGAGATAGGAAAAGACCACGTCGTCGGCGGTAAAGGGGCTGCCGTCGGAGAACTTGGCGTCCTGGCGCAGGTGGTAGGTGTAGGTGAGCTTGTCCTCGGAGACCTCCCAGGACTCGGCAAGATCGGGGTCGAGGCCCAGGTCCTTGTTGAACTTGAGCAGCCGTGACTGGAAGAGGATGTAGGAGCCGTTGTAGCCCCAGTCGGTCGTGAGCGGGTCGAAGCCGTCGGAGGGCTCGGCGCCCACGTAGATGGTGAGGGCGTCGGGCCTGCCCTCGGCTGCCTGGGCGCCGCCCAGGCCAAAGGCCCCGGCCATCCCGGCTGCCACGGCGGAGGCCGCCAGCCCCTTGGCAAAGGCCCGACGGGTGACGCCGGCCCGATACTGCGCTGCGTTGCTCATGCTGTCTCCTCTACACGTGTGCATTTCAACCGACTGAAACGAGCCCGACCGAAAACGAGCGCGGGGGCCAGCCACGCCCCGCCATGCGGCAGGGCGGGGCATGGTTGGAGGCTCCCGCCGCTTCTGAAAGCGAATATTACTCAATTTTGATTCGTATCACTCAGCGTTGGCGATTTACTACGTATCTCCAAATCGTGTTATCC
>CAZEAF010000146.1:0-3871 GCA_964510125.1 uncultured Coriobacteriaceae bacterium | reverse complement strand
AAAGCATGGAACCGCAGCTCGCCGTTGTAATGCGACCACGGTACAGCCGGCAGACCCCTCGGACCGCCTTTGCCTTACAGACATGCGGTCGCGCCCCGAATATGATGGGCTGGCCGCGCGAGGCTGTTCCGGAATCGCGCGACGATCCACACAAGACCGTCCGGCACATCGCATCAACCCACAGAAAGGCAGGGTCACATGAACGAGACACCTTCCCTCACCCGCCGCACCTTTGTCGCCGGGACTGCCGCCGCCGCGGTGGCCGCCGCCGTCCCGGCAGCCGCCCGGGCCGCCGGGCAGGCCATGGTCCCCGGCACCTACGAGGGACGTGGCGTCGGCCGCCGCGGCACCATCGTCCTGAACGTAACCGTGAGCGAGGACGCCATCGAGGCCATCGACTTCGTGGACTGCGTCGCCGCCACCAACGAGGTCATCCCCTCGCTTGAGGAGGACGTGCACGCCGTCTATGCCTACGCCATGCTCAACGACACCCAGCAGATTCTCGACACAGTGGTCGACCGTCTGGGGCAGCGCATCGTGGAGGCCCAGTCCCTCGACGTCGACGCCATCTGCGGAGCCACCATCACGAGCTTTGGCTACAAGGCAGCCGTCGAGGACGCCCTCACTCAGGCAGGCGCCGACCTCGACGCCTTCTCGACTGCCATCGAGCCCGTGACCGACGAGCTCACCTACGAGGGCTACGACCTCATCGTGGTGGGCGGCGGCGTCGCCGGTATCACGGCGGCCGCGGCAGCCACCGCCGAGGGGGGCAAGGTCCTGCTCATGGAGAAGTCCGCGCGTCTGGGCGGCATCGGGTCCATGTCCACGGGCTTCCGCATCACGGGGACCAAGTTCCAGCAGGAGGCCGAGGCCGACGGCACCATCGTGGCCGAGACCGTGGCCGGCGTGATGGACGGCACCAACGACGAGTGCTTCCAGGCCGCCATGGAGGAAAGCGGCCACTACGCCAAGGCGCCCCTGGTCCGCCAGTTCCTCGAGGCCGCCAACCAGATGGGGGACTTCATCGTGGAGAAGGGCGGCTTCGACTTCTTCGCCACCCCTTACAGCCTTGAGTACAACCAGGATTCCATCATCTACCCCATGGCCTCCGAATGCTGGAACCGCGTGGCGGCCGACGTCGACACCGTGCTGCTCGAGACCTGCGCCCACGAGCTGATTCTCGATGAGAGCGGGGCCGTCCTCGGCGTGCGGGGAACCCGTTACGACGGCGCCTCCGTAACGGCCACCGGCTCCAAGGTGCTGGTCGCCTGCGGCGGCTTCATGGGCAGCGCCGCCATGCAGGAGGAATTCAACCACGGTTCCTTCTCCACCGCCTTCGCCATGGCCCAGAACAAGGGCGAGGGCCTGCAGATGGAGTGGGACGCCGGCGCGGTCAAGTACCATGTGGGCGGCGCCTGCAGCCACATCACCCAGCCCCTAGGCCGCGTGCAGGGCTTTGATGACTTCTCGTCCATGATTCCCCACACCCTCACGGCTGCCCCCTGCTTCATGCAGGTCAACCGCGCCGGGGACCGCTTCCACCCCGAGGACGTCCTGCAGCAGAACATGAACGCCGGCAACGCCTACGTGGTGAGCAACGGCGGCACCTACTACGCCATCATCTCCCAAGACCAGGTCGACGTGCTGCGCGAGAAAGGCCTGGCTGGCCTGGGCATGACCACCTCCGTCTTCAGCGTCAACTTCGACTTCTATCCCTGCCCCATCGACTACGCCATGGAGAAGATTGACGAGGTTCTGCAGGCAGGCGTCGACGCCGGGTTCATCTACAAGGGGGAGACCTACGAGGAGCTGGCCCAGGCTGCGGGCATGGACACCAAGACGTTCTGCGACGCCTGCACCCGCTACGAGGCCGCCTGTGAGGCCGGCGAGGACCACGTGCTCAACAAGGCCCCCGAGTACCTGGTCCCCATGGGCAGCGGCCCCTACTTCGCCATCGGTGTCCAGGCCTGCCCTTACAACACGGTGGGCGGCATCGAGGTCGACAACGAGATGCGCGTGTTGAGCGCTGACGGGACCGCCATCCCCAACCTCTACGCTGCCGGCTGCGAGACAATCGGCAACCTCATGAGCGGAGGCCGCTTCAGCGACCTCGGTGGATGGTCCTTCGGCTGGGCCTGCTACTCCGGCTACGCCGGCGGTCGCGCCGCCATGGGCAACCCCGTGCAGTGGTAGCGCCAGGGCAAAAGACGCCGGGCACCGCCGGGCCGCCGGGCAAAGGTATCGGCGGCCCTCCCACCCAGGGCTAAGAGTCAGCTTGGCGCTCCGCGAGCTCGACCAGCTGCTGGCGTCCGTGGACGCCGCACTTGCGGTAGATGCGCGAGATGTAGGTGTCCACGGTCCCCTTGGCTATGCCGAGCTCGTTGCGGACCGCCGCCGTGCTGTACCCCCTGAGTAGCCTGACCAGGATCTGGGCCTCCCGCTCCGAAAGGCCGTATCGCTCGGCTACCAGCGAGGCTCGCGCGTTCACCAGGTCGTCAAAGGTCGTCCGCTCGGACCCTTCCCGGAGCTCCGTTCCCTGGGGGCGCCTCTCCTCCTGGCCGGGGGAGAGGCGCAGGGCGCCCGTCAGTACCAGCAGGACCACCGCCCCAAAAAGCACATACACCAGCACCTCGTGGTCGGGGGTAACGAAGGTGCCTCCGAAAAGCCCCCATCCCAGCAGCGCCGACAGCATCCCGCCGCCGTCGAAGGCAGCCCGGGCGGCCACGTAGACCCGCAGGGCACCCGCCGGGCCGCCCTCTGGGTTCTCGGCCGCGTAAATCCACACGAACACGTATAGCGCCCACTGGCCCGCGCCTGCCAAAAGGACGCCCGCCACGGCGGAGAAGGACGCCGGTAGCGCGGCGCACAGGAGGGCGACCGCCGCCATGGGCTGCAGCCAGGCGTAGAGGCTCCGCATGCTGATGCGCCGGGCAGCCGAGGTGTAGAGGAGCACGAGCGCGGCGGCGAGGGCAACCCCTCCCAAGGACCCCAATGACAGCAGCTCACTGTCAGCCACCGCGACAGCGCCGACCGCGTTCATTGGCAGGCCCAGCACCAAAGCGCACGTTGTCACGCCCACGACGGTCCTGGCGACGGCTTTCCGGGCGGGCGCGTGCACCCCATCGTCCGCGCAGGGCACCGTGCGCCCCTTCCCCCGCCCCGCCTTGTCGGCCATGGCGATGCAGGCGCAGGACGCCAGAGGGAGAAGCACCCAGACCCCCACGCTCGCGGCGTAGGGCAGCAACCGGGCCAGGGCGACCACAACGGCGCACAGGGCCGTGGACCAGATGGCGCCCCTCTCCACCTCCTCGGGGTCCCGTGCGGCATAGACAACCAGCCAGAGAGCCATGAGCCCCACATAGGCGACGGAGGAGAACACTTGGAGAATCACCGCCGCAACCACCGCAAAATCGTTGCCGAAGAGCCCCAAAAGGAGCTGGTTTCCCAGGGAGCAAAGGAACATCAACACCGCGAGCACCCACGAAAGCAGCCCTGACCTCGCCCGACAGGCCATCAGGAACCGCAGCCCCCTCCCCAGCAGGAACCCCAAGGCGAGCAGGGATGCGAGGGATGCGGCCGAGGTGACGGCGTTCACGACCGCGACGCCGCCGGGTATCGGTGGGATTGCCAGCGAAAGGCTCACAAGCCCCCAGGCCGTGAGGAGACCCCAGCCGAGCAAGGACAAGGGAAACGCCCCTTCGCGCGCCGCCAGATTAGGCAGACCCATGCCAACCCCTCCCTGTTCCGGGTGTTAATAGCTTCCCAATCTACACGTGCCGCATCTCGGCGAGGGGAGCTTCTTGTCTCACATCCCCGCTTCCTCCAACTCGCGGGCCACACCCCCGAGGCCAATCATCCGACCGCGCTGGGT
>CAZEAF010000145.1:2747-3880 GCA_964510125.1 uncultured Coriobacteriaceae bacterium | reverse complement strand
TTCTCGATTTCGTGCCATCCCGGGCGGCCGCCCTGGAGGACGGCCGCAGGCCGTTCTCCAGGCGAGGCCGTCCCCCAGGCGGGATGCGGCCCGGGGGTAGCGCCTTGCAACCCGCCCCGCCCGCTGGCGGCGGGGGCTCCGGCGGCCCCATGTGGCCCCATGTGGCAGAATACAGGCATCTATCAGCGGTTTCATCATCTATCGGAGGCACAGGCGGGTCGGGAGGTCGCCTTCGGCCTCCTCCGGTGCCCGGGAATCATCGGGCCCGGGGCCCTCTGGTCCGGGGGCTCGGGACCTGGAAACCTTCGGCCCCCGGGCCTGAAGCCTTCGAGTCCGGGAGCCCTCTGGCCCGGCGGCTCGGGACCCGAAAGCCTTCGGTCCCCGGCAGGCCCCGAAAGCTCACCGGGTCATTCAGCGTTGCGGGTTACCCAGCGTCGCCCTAGCGCACCTGGACGAGGGAGAAAACCTCAGCGTCGGTCTCCTTGGCAATCTCGTCGCGGGGGTTGAGGAAGGTCAGCTCCATGAGAAAGCCCAGGCCAGCCAGGCTGGCGCCCACACGCTTGACCAGCCTAACCTGCGCCGCCGCGGTGCCGCCGGTAGCTACCAGGTCGTCGATCAGCAGCACGACGTCGTCCTTCGTCAGGGCGTCGGTGTGAATCTGCAGCTCGTTCGTGCCGTACTCCAGCGAATAGGACTCGCTCATGGCCTCGCGGGGCAGCTTGCCGGGCTTGCGGGCGGGAACGAAGCCGGCGCCCAGCTTGTAGGCCACAGGCGCGCCCACCATGAAGCCGCGGGCCTCGGCGCCGATGACCTTGGTCACGCCCTTGCCCGCAAAATGACCGGCGATGCTGTCGACTACGGCCGCAAAGCCCTCGGGGCTGCCCAGCAAAGGCGTGATGTCCTTGAAGATGACGCCGGGCTCGGGGTAGTCGGGGATGTCCACGATGAGGCTCTCGAAGTCAAAGTCCTTGCCGGTCTGTGCGTCGCCCATGTCGTGGTCTCCCTCGTTGTTCAATGCGTCGTCTTTGCGTAAGCCTGTGCGTTCCAGGCGAAATGGCACACCTACACAGGATAGCGCATCGGCCACGGTACGGGCGGGCGGCTGGTGTAAGATGCCGCGGGAGATACAGGCG
>CAZEAF010000145.1:1186-2647 GCA_964510125.1 uncultured Coriobacteriaceae bacterium | reverse complement strand
GAGAGACGGGCATGACGACATCGGGCAACAGACAAGCGGAAGGCGAGGCGTCCGGATGCCCGTCCTGCTCGTAATCGTCTCGGCGGTCCTCTGGGGGACCTACGGGTCCTTTGTGACCGCCATCACCCAGATGGGTATGGCGCGCGACACGCTCGTCCTGCTCCGCTTTGTGGCCACCTGGCTGCCGGTTCTGATTCTCGTCTGCGTGCGCAACCCGTCCGACCTGCGGATTCGTCCGCGCGACATCTGGCTTTTCCTCGCCAACGGCCTGGCCAGCGTCTTCTTTTTCGTCTGGTGCTACACAGCGGCCATCGTGCAGACCAAGATTGCGACGGCCGCGGCCCTGCTCTACACAGCTCCGGCCATGGTCCTGCTCATCAGCGTGACGGTCTTCCACGAGCGCCTCTCTGCCCGCAAGGTGGTCTGCGTGCTGGCGGCTGTGGTGGGCTGCGCGCTTGTGTCGGGCCTGGGCTCGGGCGACCTTGGCCTCACCCCGCGCGGCCTGTTACTGGGCCTGGGCGCCGGGCTGGGATACGCCCTCTACAGCATCTTCAGCCGGATGATTCTTCTGCGGGGCTACTCGCCTCTGACCAACGTCGTCTACACCTTTTTGGTCGCCAGCCTGGCCTACCTGGTCCTTTGTGTGGCCAAGGGGGAGCTGGCGCAGGTGGCTCAGCTGCCGGGAGCCACGGCCCTCGCGCTGGTGTGCGGCCTGGCTACGGGCGGCGCGGCCTACTCCCTCTACACCCTGGCCCTGGCGCGCATGGAGGCCTCCCGAGCCGCCCAGCTGGCTACGCTCGAGCCGGTCGTGGCTGCTGGCCTGGGATTCTTCCTCTTTGGCCAGTCCCTGGCACCCACGGAGCTGGTGGGCGTGGCGCTGGTCGTGGGTTCGGTCGTTGCCATGAACGCCGGGTCCAGCCGCCGTGAGTCTACTCTGTTACGATGAAGTCGACCATGTCGCAGACGGGGCCGACCCCGCCGCCCTCGTTGACCGTCCGCACCATGAGGCGATTGAGACCGACCCGGTCGGGAAGGCAGATAAATTGCCAGTTCAGGTGCTTGCCAGGCACGGATCCCTCGGTGCTGCGGCGCGTCCAGGTGACCCCCTCGTCTAGCGAGAAATCCACTGCAACGATTGCCTTGCCGGAGCTCTCGGCGCAGCCCTCGAGCGTGATGGGAACCCCGACCCTTGTTTGAAGACTGCCGAGCATGGGCGTCTCCTTAATAAGTAATGATGCGCGCTGTACGGACCCTATGGATTCCTGGCCAGCCCTCGCATGTCTCCTCTAGCCTAAGCTGCGCACCCACAGCCGTAGCTCTTGCCTTTTTGGCGACACCATTGTATGCAGACGCACTGTTCCACGTATCTACAATTGATGTAGAACATGTATCAGAATATGTCAGATTGTGTAACAGGAGACAGATGTAACGGGGAGGTGCGTTACGCCCTCTCTAGCGCGC
>CAZEAF010000145.1:0-1086 GCA_964510125.1 uncultured Coriobacteriaceae bacterium | reverse complement strand
GCGCGCCCCACCTCTGCCCGGGGGCAGCTGCGTCGGGAGTCTTACTGACCCTGGGCGCGGTATCTGGTCTCGGTGGCCTCCTTGGCGGGGCGCCACCACCCCTCGTGGTCGCGGTACCAGGCGATGGTCTGCGCCAGGCCCTCCGCAAAGTCGGTGTGCTTGGGCCGCCAACCCAGCTCATCGCGCAGTCGTGTCGGGTCGATGGCGTAGCGGCGGTCGTGGCCGGGCCGATCGCGCACCCAGTCGAAGTCGTCGGGGTCCCTGTCCATGGCCGCCAGAATCGCCCGCAGGACGTCGATGTTGGAGCGCTCGCCGTCGGCTCCCACCAGGTAGGTGCGGCCGAGGCGGCCACGAGTCAGGATGGTCCAGACGGCGGAGGAGTGGTCCTCGGTATGGATCCAGTCCCGGACGTTGCGGCCGTCGCCGTAGAGCTTGGGGCGGACGCCGTCCAGGATGTTGGTTATCTGGCGGGGGATGAACTTCTCCACGTGCTGGTAGGGCCCGTAGTTGTTGGAGCAGTTGGAGATGGTGGCGCGCAGGCCGTAGGTCCTCGTCCAGGCGCGAACGAGCAGGTCGGAGCCGGCCTTGGTGGACGAGTAGGGCGAGCTGGGTCGATAGGGGTCGTCGGGCTCGAAGCGGCGCGGCTCGTCCAAGTCCAGGTCGCCGTAGACCTCGTCGGTCGAGACGTGATGGAAGCGCAAGCCCCGCCTCACTGCCTCCTGGATGAGGGTGTAGGTGCCCACCACGTTGGTCTGCACGAAGGGGGCGGGGTCGGCGATGGAGTTGTCGTTGTGGCTCTCGGCGGCAAAATGGACGCAGCAGTCGGCCCCGTCGAAGAGCTCCCCGACCAGCCCGGCGTCGCAGATGTCGCCCACGACCAGCCTCACCTGGTCCTGGGGCAGGCCCGCCAGGTTCTCAGGGTTGCCGGCGTAGGTGAGCTTGTCCAGAACGGTCACGCGCACCTCGGGGTGCTCCCTGGCGACCCAGTGGACGAAGTTGGACCCGATAAAGCCGGCGCCGCCCGTGACGACCATGCTCCTGGGGGAGAACTCCTCGGGAGCCGGGCCGAGCTTCTCGCCGCCCGCC
>CAZEAF010000144.1:1462-3889 GCA_964510125.1 uncultured Coriobacteriaceae bacterium | reverse complement strand
TCACGCGGTCGGACGTGGGCGATTGCGCGCTTCTGGCTCTGACCTGCATCAGCGTCGTCATCTTCATCATCTACCCCCTCGCCTGCATGGTGGGGCAGAGCCTGCGCGGCGACGCCGCGGCCAGTGCGGTCCTCTACGCCGAGACCCTCGCCGACGCGGCCGGACTCATCTGGAACTCGGCCTTCACCGGGGCCCTCTCCTCCCTGCTCTCCACGGCAATCGCCCTGCTCGTCTCCCTCTGCGTCGTGTTCGCGGGCCCAGTCCTGCGCCGCGTCGTCATGGCCTTCCTCATGGTGAGCGTGGTCTCCCCGCCCTTTGTGACCAGCCTGGCCTACATCCAGCTCTTTGGCCGCCGTGGCCTCATCACCCACGCTGTGCTGGGGCTTTCCATCATGCCCTACGGATGGGTGGGCGTCGTCCTCATGCAGGCCCTCTTCTTCACGGCCATCAATGTCCTGCTGCTGGTGAGCGTGATGGACCGGCTCGACCGCCGCACCCTGCAGGCCGCCATGGACCTGGGCGCCCCCATGCGGTCGGTCTTCTCCGACGTCATCCTGCCCTTGCTGCGCCCCACCCTCATGGTCTGCCTCCTTCTGACCTTTGTCCGCTCCATCGCCGACTACGGCACGCCAATCGTGATCGGCGGCTCGTTCGAGACCATCTCGACCGAGATATACATGCAGGTCATCGGTTATTCCGACCTCGAGGCGGCCGCCGTCCTCAACGTGCTTTTGCTCGGCGTGTCCGTCGTGGTCTTTGTCGCCTACGTGCGCATGGCCCGCAAGAGCGACCGGCTGGTGGCGGGCACGGCGGGCTCGGTCTCCTTGGCTGCCTCGGCCACCGGGACCGCCCACGCCGCCGGGGCCTCCCGCGCCGGCAGCCGCCCCCGCCCCGGCCACACCAACGCCGCCCGCCCCGGCAGCCACCGTCAAACGTCAGCGGACCCGTCGGCCGAGGTCTCCTTCCGCCTGACCGGCGCGCTGGGGCTGGTCGCCCGGGCTGCGGGGGTCCTCTTCGTCGCCCTGATGGCCCTGCTCTACTTCACCGTCTTCCACACCGCGCTCACGAAGGGCCTGGGCTGGAGTGCCCCCTTTACCTGGGAGTACGTCCAGCACATGTTCGACTACGACTGGGACTCCTTCGTGCGCAGCATGGTCTACGCCAGCCTGGCGGCCGTCGGGGGCACGCTCGTGGGCGCCGTCGTGGCCTACTACGTCCAGCGCCGGCAGATCCGGGGCGGCCGCCTCTTGGAGTTCGCGGTCACCATGCCCTATATGCTGCCGGGCACCTGCTTTGGCCTGGGCTACATCCTGGCCTTCAACTCGGTCCCCCTCAAGCTCACCGGCACGGCAGCTATCGTGGTGCTCAGCATGATATTCAAGCAGCTCACGATATCCACGCGCGCCTTCTCGACCACCATGGCCCAGGTGAGCCCCACGGTGGACATGGCCGCGCGCGACCTGGGCGCCTCCCGCCTGCGCGTGCTCACGGACGTCCTTCTGCCCAACGTGCGCAACGCCTTTGTGGTCAGCCTGGTCAACGGCTTCTCCACCTCCATGGTCACCTACAGCGCGGTCATCTTCCTGGTGACCCCCGGCCACAAGATTGCGGTGTTCGAGCTCTTCGATGCGCTCAGCACAGGCAAGTACGGCCAGGCGGCGGCCATCGCCTGCGCGATTGTCCTGCTCACGGTAGCGGTGAACCTGGCGGTGTCGTCGCTGCTCCTCAAAAGGAGGCACTAGCCATGTTCCTCGAGCTCACAGGCCTTACCAAGACCTTCGGCGAAAAGACCGTCATCAGCGACCTCGACCTCGGGGCAGACCGTGGCGAGCTGGTCTGCCTGCTGGGGTCCTCGGGCTGCGGCAAGACCACGACCCTGCGCATGGTGGGCGGCTTTCTCGTCCCCGATGCCGGCAGCGTGTGCGTGGACGGCCAGGACATCACCACCCTGCCGCCCGAGCGCCGCCCCGTCTCCACCGTCTTCCAGAACTACGCCCTCTTCCCCCATCTCGACGTCGAGAGGAACGTGGCCTACGGGCTCAAGTTCCAGGGGGTCCGCAAAGCTGAGGCGCAGGCGCGCGCCCGGGAGATGCTCGAGGTCGTGGGCATGCAGGACTTCGCCCGGGCTCGCATCGACGAGATATCCGGCGGCCAGCAGCAGCGGGTGGCCCTGGCCCGGTCGCTGGTCCTGGGGCCCAAGGTCCTCTTGCTGGACGAGCCCCTGTCCAACCTGGACGCCGCCCTGCGCGTGCAGATGCGGGCCGAGATTCGCGCCATCCAGCAGCAGCTGGGCATCACCATGCTCTTCGTCACCCACGACCGCGAGGAGGCCATGAGCCTGGGCGACCGCATCGCCATCATGGACGGGGGTCGCCTGCGCCAGGTGGGCACGCCCGAGGAGGTCTACGACCGTCCGGCCGACGAGTT
>CAZEAF010000144.1:0-1362 GCA_964510125.1 uncultured Coriobacteriaceae bacterium | reverse complement strand
CCTCCAAGCTGCGCTTCCGAGCCGAGGATGCCTTGATTCGCCCGGACGGCTCCGGCGCTTGGCAGGGCACCGTGACCCAGGCCACCTTCCTGGGCGCCACCCGCCTCTACCACGTGGACGTGGGCGGCTCCGACGTCCTCCTGCGCTGTGACCGCGCCTATAAGTATATTGAAGGGGATATCCTCTCCTTTGATATAGCACGTGAAGTTTGTTGGTAATGGGATACAAGAAGGAAAGGTGAAGGGAAACATGAAAGAAAACAAGCTAAGCCGTCGCTCCTTTGTGGCGGCAGCCCTTGCGGGCACGGCGGCCCTGGGCCTTGCGGGCACCGCTTTCGCCGCCGACTCCGCCGAGAAGGACGCCGACAAGGCCTCCTCGGCAAAGGGCGAGGCTAAGACCTACACATCCACCTCGGGCAAGACCCTCAAGGTCATCTGCACCAACGAGACCTACAAGGCCCTCTTCGAGAAGTTCACCGACGAGACGGGCGCCCCCGTGGAGTTCATCTCCATGTCCTCCGGCGAGGCCCTGTCCAAGCTCAAGGCCGAGGGCGGCACCCCGGCAGCCGACCTGTGGTTTGGCGGCGGCATCGACTCCTTCATGAGCGCCCAGGAGTCCGACTTGCTCGAGCAGGTCGACTTCGACGCGGCCGACCGCTTTGCCGAGGGCTTCAAGGACCCCGACAACCACTGGTTCTCCAAGGGCGTCACGGTCGTGGGCTTCATCGTGAACAATGACATCCTGGACGAGATTGGCGCCGAGGCCCCCAAGGCCTGGTCCGACCTGACCGACCCGGCCTACAAGGACGAGATTCTCATGTCCAGCCCGGCCATCTCCGGCACCAACTACGCCGTGGTCGATGCCCTGCTCCAGAACCTGGGCGAGGACGAGGGCTGGGATTACTTCGCCCAGCTCAACGAGAACATCCCCTTCTACACCAAGCGTGGCAGCGACCCCTCGACCCGCGTGTCCACCGGCGAGGCCGCCGTGGGCATCACCTACATCGACGGCACGCTGGATGACATCCTGGCCGACGGCACCCTTGAGCTGGTCTATCCCTCCGACGGCATGCCCTACATCCCCGACGGTGTGGCCGTGTTCAAGAACGCCGACGACGTGGACGACGCCAAGCTCTTCGTCGAGTGGCTCTTCTCCAACGACGAGAACATGTGCTACCTGGCCGACATCGACAAGAAGAGCACCATGCTCCTGTGCATCCCCGACATTGAGGGCCTTGAGCTGGACTTTGATGCCTCTCAGCTGCTCGAGGAAGACCTGGCCCGGTTCGGCAGCGACCGCGACGAGGTCCTGGAAAAGTGGGAGCAGGTCACCGAGGGCAAGCAGACCCTGGAGAGCTAGGCG
>CAZEAF010000143.1:1328-3928 GCA_964510125.1 uncultured Coriobacteriaceae bacterium | reverse complement strand
ACCATCGAATTGAAGAGGCCTCTTCGGGGGCCTTTTTTCATATCTGGCCCGAAACCTCAGGCCGGGCTGCGTAAGGGGGTGCCCATGCTTTTGTATGACGAGAATAGAGACGACAGGCAGGCGGCCCCCGAGCAGGTTGGAGAGAGGACCTCGTCTGCACCCCAGAAAAGAGCAGGTGAGTTGGCCTGCGCTCCCGTGTCCGCCCGTCTTTTGGACATGCTGGCCGAGCCTGCCTGCCTGTTGGGCCCCACCTGGGACATCGAATATGTGAACGCCCCATTTGCTGAGGCCCTGGGCTACGCGGGGGCCGAGGGTGCCATCGAGGGGCAGGAGGCCCGCGACGTCTTTTTCGGCCACGA
This sequence comes from uncultured Coriobacteriaceae bacterium, assembly GCA_964510125.1. Lineage (GTDB taxonomy): Bacteria > Actinomycetota > Coriobacteriia > Coriobacteriales > UMGS124 > CAIFEU01. The sequence continues at coordinate 3,569 of CAZEAF010000143.1, read as the reverse complement.
CCTGGTCCGCGCCGCCCACCGCCAGCCCCCTGTGCCTGTGACGGGCGAGGGGACCCCCGTGGCCGTCCGCATGGCCGACGGGTCTCTGGTTCCCATGAGGGCCCGCTGCCTGGCCGACGGGAGGGGGTCCTTCGTCCTAGTCCTAGCCGACCCCTCCCACAAGGCCGGCTCAGACCTGAGCCAAGACCGCCTGCTGGACGACCTGCGCACCTCCAACATGCGCCTGCGGGGCATCCTTGCCCTCATCTCCGCCAACACCTTGGAGCTGTCCTCCTTTGAGGAGTTCACCTCCAAGGTGACCGACGCCTTGCAGGGGGTCTTTGACGCCTCAGCCGTCCTTCTCTACCTGGCCGAGGAGCGAGGCTACCGCCTTCAGGGGGCCTCGTCCGGCTACGAGCGCCTGGGAATCGACCAGCGCTTTGTCGAGGCGGGCCGGGGCGTGACCTCGCTGGTCACCCATGAGCGCAGGTCCATGCGCCTGCAGCTGGTGCCGGGCCTGGCGGACGGGGAGAGCACCGTCATGCTCGACCTGGACACCAACCGCCGTTTTCGCCTGCGCACCCCGCTGGCCCGGCGCTGCTCCTCCATCGTGGCCACGCCCATCTTCTCCTACGACCGGGTCATGGCTGTCATCCTGGTCTGTTGGCGCGACACCCACATGGCCGACGCCGAGACCCTGCCCATGCTCGACACTGTGGCCGACTTTCTGTCCATCGAGTTCGAGACTGCGGTCACCAAGTTCCAGCAGAGCCGGCGGGTAGAATTTGCCCAGCTGGTGGAGGAACTGCGCGGCATGGCTCGGGAGCGCGGCCGCATGGACGGCGCCTTTGCCCGGCAGGTCGCCCGGTCCCTGGTCGAGGGGGTGCCCGCCCACGTCGTCGAGATTGTGGATAACCCCTGGACCCAGGAGGTCACGGCCCGCCCGCTCGACCAGACCTTCCTCCATGCCGACCCCCAGCTGCCAGGCCAGAGCGAGGATTCCGACGAGGGAATCTCGGGGCCCCTCGACGACGAAGACGCCACCTGCGGTCCCGACGAGCCGGGCTCCGCGACTACCGCCTGCGATTCCGACGAATCGGGCTCCACGGCTGCCGCCTCGGATTGGTCGGCCTGCGCGGCCTCGACGGCCATAGCCGTGGCTTACCGCGACGGCATCGGCATGCCTTACACCTTTGACGAGATCTTCCAAGGTCAGACCAGCTGTCCTGTCAACGCCGGCTACAAGCTAGGCGCCTGGGTGGCCCGCCACACCGACTTTGCCACCGGCATGGCCCTGCGCCTGTCGCCCGAGGTCACAGAGGGGGAGAGCCCCCAGTACGGCCTGCTCCTCCTGCGCGGCCCCCGCGAGCTCCCCCTCGACAGCATGGAGCGCGACCTGATTGAGCGGGTTGGCGACATGCTGGCCCGGACCCTGGCCGACGAGCGCGAGCGCATCAATGACACCCACATAGCCCAGGCCCTGCAGTCGGGCATGCGCAACGGAACCGTGGACGTGCCGGGTATCACCAGCGCCTCCCTCTACCTGTCCTCCACCACCTCGGCCGTGGTGGGCGGCGACTTCTTCGACCTCTACAAGCTACCCACGGGCCGCGTCATGGCCCTGATTGGCGACGTCTCTGGCAAGGGCGTTGAGGCGGCCGCCATGGCCTCCCTGGTCAAGACGGCCGTGGCCGCCCACGCCTGGGACAAGCTCGACCCCGGCCAAATCTGCTCCTCGGTCAACGACCTGGTGTGCAACTTCTCCCGGGCCGAGTCATTCGCTAGCCTCTTGCTCGTGCTGGTAGATACCTGCGCGCACACGGCCACCTACTGCTCGGCAGGCCATCCGCCGGCCATGCTGGTGCGCCGCCCCCACACCGAGGACGCCGAGCTGGAGCTGCTCACCGACCAGTCGCCAGTCGTGGGTGCCATCGAGGGCATGCGCTACACCAACGGGGCCTTTGCCTACGACGTGGGCGACGTGCTCTTTATGTACACAGACGGCACGACCGAGGCCCGCTCGCCCAACGGGGACTTCTTTGGCGAGGACGCCCTGCGTGAGGCCCTGCTGGGCGCCTGTCGCCTAGACATCTCCAAGGTGCCCGAGGCGGTCCTGGGCCGGGTGGCCATCTTTGCCGAGGGCAACCTGCGCGACGATATCGCCATGTTGGCCCTGCGCTTTGACGAGGACGACGAATCAGTCCGCGAGCAGGACGACGACTCAGCCTGCGACGAGGCCGGGCTCTGAGGCTGCCTGCCCCG
>CAZEAF010000143.1:0-1228 GCA_964510125.1 uncultured Coriobacteriaceae bacterium | reverse complement strand
GCCCGACCCGTCCGACCCGCGACCGCTCGCCCGACCCGCCCGACCCGCGACCGCCTGCCCGCGCACCCTCTACGCACAGCCGATGCGCGGAGGCCGGCGGGTATGATGTGGCCTGAAGGTGGGAAAAAGTCTCTCGATAAAGGATTACCGCGGCATCCAGGGCTAGGCCGGCAGCTGTCGAGATGAGGGACGAATGCGCCAAAGGGATTACGAGATTATCTCGCTTGCTGGCGACCTGACCTGGCAGACGGTGGGCCACCTGCGCATGCGTCTGGACGAGGTGGCCACCTCCGGAGCCAACACGATTGTGCTCAACTTTGCGGACGTGAGCTTTGCCGACTCCTCGGCCCTGGCCGCCATCATCGCTGCTTATCGCCGGCAAATCGCCCGCGGCGGCACTCTCATGCTGATTGAGGTGCCCGACGCGGTCATGAGGGCTCTCAGGCAGGCCAGGCTGGCCGAGCTCATCCCCGCGCGTGGTCGAAACGCCCGCTACCACGACCGCATCGTCGCCGCTCCCGACCAGGAGCCCCGCATGGTGCGCACCCTCTCGGTGCCCTGCGATCCCTCGCGCATGAGTCAAATCCGGGCCAAGGTGGCCGCCCTCTACGAGAGCATTAAGCTCCCGCGTGAGGAGGCCTTCGACCTCACCTTGGCCCTGGGGGAGGCATTGGGCAACGCCTTCGACCACGGCATGCCTGAGGCTCATCACGGCCAGGATGGCGACGAGGCCCAGGACAACGGGGCCCAGGGCACCGTGACCGTGAGCGTTTCCCTCTTTGACGACCGCATCATCACCGAGGTCACCGACTGCGGTTGCGGCATGTCCTTCTCCAGCGGCGACAAGCTGCCCCAGCCCAGCGAGACCAGGGGTCGCGGCATCCGCCTCATGACCATGCTCACCGACAGCGTGCAGATTGAGCCCAAGCAGGCCGGCCAGGGCACTCGGGTCCGCCTGGTCAAGATGCTCCAGGTCCCTCTCGACGTTCTGGACCTGCCCGCCGAGGGATTTGGTGCACAAGAGGCCTGAGGCCCGGGGTGGCGCCTTGTATTTGGCCAGTTAAACAACATCGTTACAGATGTGAATGGGATATGAACAAACGGGTGAATTCAAGCAATTTGTCCCAGTGACTTGCACTGAAAGGGACAAATCCGTATATTACTTTCCTGTTGTGCGGACATGGCTCAGTTGGTAGAGCACCACCTTGCCAAGGTGGGGGTCGCGGGT
>CAZEAF010000142.1:2867-3936 GCA_964510125.1 uncultured Coriobacteriaceae bacterium | reverse complement strand
GCCTGGCGCTACTCGCCCTCTACGTGGGAGTTGGAGACCAAAAGCTCGATGACCTCGTTCTGCAGGGCGCAGAGCTTGAGATAGGGCATGCCGTACAGGCTGACGGCCTCGTCAAAGTCCATGGTCGCGGTGGCACCGGCCTGCTGGGCGGCGCGGGCGGTGGCCATCTCGAAGTAGGCGCGGGCGTCCTCGTCGGTGACGGTCAGCCCCTCCTCGCCGGCGATGGCCTCATAGACCAGGTAGCGCTTGACCGTGTTGTCGATGTTGTCTCTGTTGTCCTCGATTAGCTCGTCGGTGGAGGTGACACCCATGGCGAGGTAGAGGAAGTCGTCCAGGGTCATGCCGTAGGCCTGGGCGTAGCCATCGTAGTAGTCGACCAGGGCCTTTTCCTGGTAGTCCACCATGGTTGTCGGCAGGTCGCCGACCAGGTCGGACCCGTCCACAACCTGGCTGATGACATAGCTCTCAAGCGCGTCCTGGCTCAGGTAGCTCTCGATGGAATCGTACATCTCGTCGGCCGTGGACCAGCCGTAGGAGGAGAAGTTCTGCTGGACGAACTCGTCGGTGAGCTCGGGTGTCTCGGCCTCGATGATGGAGTTAACAGTGATGGAGAAGACGGCGTCGCGGCCGTTGAGGGCGTCCACGCCGTAGTCCTCGGGGAAGGTGACGTCGATATCGAAGGTCTCGCCGGGGGTATGGCCTACCAGCTGGTCGAGGAAGCCGGGGATGTACTGGGTCACGCCGATGGTCACGACCGTGCCCTCGTCGTGGGTGGAGCCACCGTCAAAGGGGATGCCGTCGATGTAGCCCGTGTAGTCGATGTTGACCGTGTCGCCGTCCTCGACCGCTCGGTCGGTGACCTCCTTGCTGGTGGCGTAGCTGGCCATAAGGGCGTCGACCTGCAAGGAGACCGCCTCAGCCACGTCCACCGCGTCGGCGGGCACGGGGATGGACGAGTAGTCGGGCAGGGTCACGAGGGAGGCGGCGTCCACGTCCTTCCAGGTGCCGTCCTCGTTGAGGTCATCGGACAGGGAGAAGGCGGAGGTGTCGCCATCCGCATCGGAGGAGG
>CAZEAF010000142.1:0-2767 GCA_964510125.1 uncultured Coriobacteriaceae bacterium | reverse complement strand
GCCGAGCCCGCGGGGGTCCCGTCGGCGGAAGAGTCCTGCTGGCCGGAGCCGTCGGCGCCCGCGACCATGCCGTCCGTGTCGGAGGAGGCCTGCTGGCTGGAGCTGCCGGCGTCCGCGCTGGTGCCGCCCGAGCCCGAGGTGCCGCCCGAGCTGGAGGCACAGCCGGCCAAGGGCAGCCCCGCCAGGGCCAGAGCCAGAGCCCCCACGACGAGGGCGCGGTGGGCGGGGTCGTGGTTTGCAGAGGCGGCAGACGTGCGGGACAGGCGAGACATGGGGGCTCCTTGACATTTGGTAGGGGCGGCGGGTCAAGCCGGTGGGGCGCCCGCGCGGATGAAAGATCGGTCGGTTTACGAGGATAGCGCCAAAAGACAAGCGGCGGGTGATGGGGGCGTGCCGTCACAAGCAAGCTATCTGGATTCTTTTTCAGCTTTTGGGGGCGCCTCGGTGCTTTCTGCCGAGCAGGGCGGCGACAGGGGGACAGTGGGCATAGAATCAAGCAGTGCCATCTGACAACAATCACGAAACGAAGCATACGATGACGATTTCTTCTCGCACCTTTGACGCCCTGACACGGCGCTCTTTCATAGCAAGGCTTGCAGCCTGCGGTTTTGCCGCAACGGCCGGCATTGCGCACCTTGCTGGCGCCGGCAGCGCCCTGGCCGAGGAGTTCTCCGCCTCACCCGAGACTCAAGCCGCCCTGGCCGATGCCCAAGCTCAGGCGGACGCCGCCCAGGCCCAGCTCAACGACCTTAACAACCAGATTTTTGACGCCGAGGCCGCCTACGAGCAGACCAGCGCTGCCTTGGCCGAGACGACCCAGCAAATCGAGGACCTGCAGGTCCAGATAGAGGACCAGGCCGCTCAGCTCTCGGCTGCCCAGGACGTGCTGGCCAACCGCATAAACGCCGACTACCGGGCCGGCCGCACCGCCCTGCTGGACATCCTGCTCCAGTCCACCAGCTTTGACGACTTCATCGAGCGGTCCCACTACGCCACCAGCGTGTCCGACGCGGACGCCCGGGCCATCCAGGACGTCAAGGACATCAAGGCCCAGCTGGAGGCCTCCCAGGCCCTGCTGGCCGAGCAACAGGCCCAGCAGCAGGCCCTCCAGGACCAGCAGGCCCAGCAGATTGACGACCTCAACAACCAAATCGCCGACGTTGAGAGCTACAAGGCCGGCCTGGACTCGTGGGTCCAGGAGCTGCTCGCCCAGGCCCAGGCCGAGATTGAGGCCCAGGCCGAGGCAGCCCGCCAGGCCGCCGCCGAGGCTGCCGCCGCCCAGGCCGCGTCCGAGGCCGCTCAGGCCGCTGCCGCTGCAGCTGCCGAGGGCGGGTACGTCAACGCCACCACCGACGACGCGGGCAACATCGTCGCCGACACGAGCTACGGCGGCGAGTCCTCATCGGGCGGCTACCAGCCCACCAACGTGGTCGCAGCCGCTTATGCCTACCTGGGCACTCCGTACAGCGTCCTGGACTGCTCGGGCCTCACCTCGGCGGCCTACGCGGACTGCGGCTACTACCTCTACCACCAGTCGGGCGTCCAGTACAACACGGTCGTGAGCGCCGGCAACTTAGTGGGCGCCGACGGCCTTGTCCCCGGTAACCTGGTCTTTTACTCTCGTGGCGGCTCCATCTACCACGTGGCCATGTACGTGGGTGACGGTATGATTATCGAGTCCATCCCCAGCTCGGGCGTGGCCGTGCACAGCCTCTACTACTGCGACGGCTTCTGCGGGGGCGGCAGCCCATTCTAAACCGCGTGCGACCACAGTCACCAGGGGAAAGGAGCGCCGCTTTCATGGCAGACGACCAGAGGGCTTCCAATCAGGCCCAGACCGCGCCGGACCGGCAGACCGCCGGCTACGACATTGTGGTTGTGGGAGCGGGGACGGCCGGGCTCACCGCCGCCATCTACGGGGCGCGGGCAGGCCGCAGTGTGCTGGTGTTCGAGGGCAAGGCGGCCGGCGGGCAGATTGTCAACACGCCTGACATCGAGAACTTCACCGCCATCAAGCACATCTCGGGCTACGACTTTGCCCAGACCCTGTCCGAGCAGGCGGCCGAGCTGGGTGCCGAGCTGGCATACGAGCAGGTCACGGGGGTCACGCCTGTTTCCGGTGGCTTTGAGGTTGCCACGACCGGGCACCCTGTGCGCGCAGGTGCGGTTATCCTGGCCACGGGCGCCAAGAACCGCACGCTGGGCATCGCCCGCGAGCAGGACTTCGTGGGCCGTGGTGTTTCCTACTGCGCTACCTGTGACGGCATGTTCTTCCGCAACCGCGACGTGGTCGTGAACGGCGGCGGCAACACGGCTGTCGAGGACGCGGCCTTCCTGGCCAACATCTGCCGCAAGGTCTATGTCGTCCACCGCCGCGACCGGTTCCGCGCCGACGAACGCGACGTGGAGAGGCTCCGTGCCCACGACAATGTGGAGTTCCTGCTCGACAGCACGGTGACCGGCATCGAGGGCGAGGACGTCCTCACCGGCGTGGAGGTGACCGACAGGGTCTCGGGCTCCAAACGGCTCGTCCCCGCCTCGGGCCTCTTCGTGGCCATCGGCCAGGTGCCTGACAACGGGGCCTTCGCCAACCTGGTCGACTTGGACCCCAAGGGCTATATCGTCGCAGGTGAGGACTGCACCACCCGAACCCAGGGCGTCTTTGCCGCCGGTGATTGCCGGACCAAGTCCGTCCGCCAGTTGGTGACTGCCGCGGCCGACGGGGCCGTTGCCGCCACGGGGGCCGCCGCCTTCGTCGGGTAAGCGC
>CAZEAF010000141.1:0-3957 GCA_964510125.1 uncultured Coriobacteriaceae bacterium | reverse complement strand
CAGGTGCGTCACGCACCTGCGTTCCCCGTGTTACGTCACTTCTCCGCGTGGACGGGGATGGGGGTGTCGTCCACCTCATCCAGATGGTTCTGCCACACGTAATGGTCGGTCTCCTTGGCAATCATGCCCGAGAGCAGCAGGACGCAGATGATGTTGGGGATGACCATGAGGCCGTTGGCGATGTCGGCGCAGGTCCAGACCACGTCGCCCACGCCCACGGCGCCGATGATGGCAACGAAGATGTAGATGACCTGGTAGGGACGGACGGCGTGCTTGCCGAAGAGGTAGGCCACGCAGCGGTTGCCGTAGTAGCTCCAGCCGATGATGGTCGTGAAGGAGAACAGGACCATGCCGACGACCAGGACCGGGGTGCCGATGACGGGAATCTGCGAGAAGGCCAGGCTGGTGAGCTGGGCGCCCGCGGTAATGGCACCGCTGGTGAGGAGGGCGTCGGACTCCGGATGCCCGCAGAGGGTGGAGACGATAACCAAGCCGGTGAGCAGGCAGATGACCACGGTATCCCAGAAGGTGCCGGTCATGGAGACCATGGCCTGGCGGGCAGGGTTGGAGGTGGAAGCAGCGGAGGCCACGATGGGGGCGGAGCCCATGCCGGACTCGTTAGAGAAGAGGCCACGGGCGCAGCCGAACTGGATGGCCTTGGCGACGCCGGCGCCTGCCAGGCCGCCCAGGCCAGCCTGGGGCGTGAAGGCGCTGGAGACAATCAGGACCAGGGCCTCGCCAACGGCCGAGCCGTTCATGAAGAGGATGATGACGCAGCACAGGGCATAGGCGATGGCCATGAAGGGGACGATCTTCTCGCACACCTTGGACAGCCACTTGACGCCGCCGAAGATGACCAGGGAGACGAAGAAGGCGACGGCGAGGGCGATGGCCCAGGTGCCCCAGGAGGGCATGTTGTCGACGTTGGACGTGATGATGCTCACGAGCGAGTTGGACTGGGTGGCGCAGCCGATGCCGAAGGAGGCGAAGGCGGCCAGCACGGCAAAGGCCACGGCGCCGAACTTGGCCCAGCCGGGGACGGTCCCGTCCTTGCGGACGAAGCCGCGCTCCCAGGCGTACATGGCGCCGCCCAGCATCTCGCCCGCATGGTCCTTGACGCGGTACTTGACGGCCATGAAGGTCTCGGAGTACTTGGTGGCGATGCCAAAGACGCCGGTCAGCCACATCCAGAGCACGGCACCGGGGCCGCCGGCCAGGATGGCGGTGCCCACGCCCACGATGTTGCCCGTGCCGATGGTGGACGAGAGCGCCGAGCACAGGGCGCCGAACTGGGAGATGTCGCCGGGCGAGTGGGGGTCGCGCGAGAAGGTAATCTTGATGGCCTGGCCCAGGCGGCGCTGGATGCACTTGGTCCTGATGGTCAGGAAGATGTGCGAGCCCAGGAGCAGCACGATCATGGGCACGCCCCATAGGAAGCTGTCAATGTTGCCGAGAATCGTCGTTATATCCATCGCTTGCTCCTCATCCGTCCAGACGCGGCAATACCCCGAGCGGCCAAAGTCCCAGAGAAGACCGCGCGTAGCGCAAGTGTCGCAGTGCTTTGTTTCTCATCTGCTACATATCGGTGAAAAAGTCGGCAAGCGCGTTAAGCGGACATATGACGCACGTCTCTATTACCTGTTAGGATGGGGGCAGCCGCACGTTGGCAGGACTGGGACCCCGGGGCCGCATTGGCGCGCACCGCTGCCGAGCAGGCCCGATCCACCCCAAGCTGTGAAGCCGTCGCCGAGAGGGTCATCATGAAGATGCGTCTGGCAGAGTTCATCGTCAATCGCCGCAAGGCCATCCTCATCATCATGGTCATCATCGCCGCAGTCTGCGGTCTGCTCATCCCGCGCGTGCCCATCGAGACGGACATGGCCAGCTATCTTCCCAGCTCATCGCCCATGAGGACCGGCAAGGACCTGCTGGAGCGGGAGCTGCCCGCCGCGGCCCAGGCCAGCACGGTCCGCGTCATGTTCAAGGGCCTGACCGACGAGCAGAAGGCCCAGGTTGAGAAGGACCTGGCCGCTATCCCCGACGTGTCCAGCGTGACCTACGAGGCCGACTCGCCCGACTACAACAAGGACGACTACACCCTTTTCGTCGTGGGCTGCGATGCCGACTATGGCTCTGAGCAGGAAAAAGGGGTCGAGGAAGCCATCGGCCGGGACTTCTCCTCCTACGAGATGGTCTACAAGAACGACGCGGTCAGCGACTCCTACATCCCCCTGCAAACCCTGGCCATCGCCATATGCCTGCTGCTGATTGTACTTGTGGTCATGAGCGCCTCCTGGGTCGAGCCGGTCCTCTTCCTCTTCACCATCGGCTGCGCGGTCCTCATCAACATGGGCACCAACCTGTTCGTGGGCAGCATCGCCCAGGTCACCTTCTCCATCGCTGCCGTCCTGCAGCTGGTCCTGTCCATGGACTACTCCATCATCCTCATGAACCGCTACCGGCAGGAGCTGGCGGCCGCCGACGCCGACGCGGACGACCTCGGCCAGCGCGTCCAAGCCATGAAGCGGGCCGTCGCGCGGGCCCTGCCCTCCATCGCCTCCAGCTCGCTCACCACCTTCGTGGGTCTGCTCGCCCTGGTCTTCATGACGTTCAAAATCGGCGCCAACCTGGGCATCGTCCTGGCTAAAGGCGTGCTTATCAGCCTTATCTGCGTGATTACCATCATGCCAGGCCTGACGGTTGCCCTGCACCGCGCCATCTCCCGCTCTGCCAAGCCCGCGCCCCGGCCCCGGCTGGGCTGGCTGGCCACTTTCGAGCACCGCGCCCGCTACGTCCTCAGTGGGGCCTTTGTCGTCCTCTTTGCGGCTGCCTTCCTGCTGCGCGGGACCACGGACGTGGCCTACACCCTATCCTTCCAGGACGCTGTAGCGCAGGTCTTCCCCACTAAGACCCAGCTGGCCCTGGTCTATGCTAACGAGGACGAGGGCGCCGTGGCAGACGTCCTGGCCGACGTCGAGAACGACCCGGCCGTGGGCAGCCTGGCCGCCTGGTCCACCACCCTGGGCAAGTCCCTCACCGCGAGTGAGGCTGCCGAGGAGTTCGGCGTGAGCGCCCGGGAGATGGCCATGCTCTACGCCCTGAGGAAGGCGGACACCATGACCGTCCAGGAGCTGGTGGACTACCTGGCTGACGACGTGCTGACCAGCAGCCTCATGTCCGCCATGGTCGACGACGACCAGAGGGCCGCCATCGAGGAAGCCCAGGCCACCATGCAGGCCGCCGAGGCCAAGCTGCGCGGGGACCACTACTCCCTAGCCTCCCTGGCCCTGGTCGGCGACGCGGACTCCCAGGAGGTCCAGGACTTCGTGGCCGGGCTCAAGACCGCCCTGGCAGACGCCGGCGCCCAGGACTTTTACCTGGTGGGCGACGCCGAGATGGTGGCCGAGATGAAGGCTGGCTTTTCCTCCGAGGTCACCCTCATCACGCTCATCTCGGCCATAGCCATCTTTGTGGTCGTGCTGGCGACGTTCCGGACCCTCGTGGTACCCCTCTTGCTGGTGCTGGTGGTCCAGTGCGGCGTCTACCTGACGGTCGTGGCCATCGGCCTGCAGGGATACAGCATCTACTACCTGGCCATGCTCATCGTCCAGTGCATCCTCATGGGCGCCACCATCGACTACGGCATCCTCTACGCCAACAACTACCGGGAGGCCCGCCAGACCCTGGGAGTGCGCGACTCCCTGGCCACCGCCTACCGGGCCTCCATCAACACGGTGCTGACCTCGGGCCTCATCATAGTGCTGGTGACCGGCGCCTTGGCCTTTGCCTCCTCGGAGCCCGTCATTGCCCAAATCTGCCAGACCATCTCCATCGGCGCGGCCTGCGCCATCCTGCTCATCCTGGTCTTCTTGCCCGGCATGCTGGCCGCCTTCGACCGCTTCACCGCCGGCGTGACGAGGGGCGAGGGTGCGTGACGAGGGACGGAGGTGCGTGACG
>CAZEAF010000140.1:1644-3997 GCA_964510125.1 uncultured Coriobacteriaceae bacterium | reverse complement strand
GCCCGCGGCCTACCCGCGCATACAGACAAAGCCCGACTCGGTCCTGCGCCTGTGCAAGCAATTGCGGCAGGCGCGGGACCTGTCATACATCTCCTCCTCGTCGTTGTCCCACTCAAACCGGGGGCAGACGTTGGAGGGCGCCTCGCCGCCTCCCATGTCGTCGAGCTGCGTCTTGGAGCAGGGCAGGGCGAGCCCGTCCTCGACCGAGCACAGCAGCGTGACCGCGCCGCCCATGAGGACCGGTTTGACCTGCTTGTTCCCGACGTCCAGCCCCAAGCCGTCCGGCAGAGGAGCGCCTGCGAGGTCCACGATTCTCACCGGACCGGCGACCTGCTCTGAGAGAATCTGCCTGGCCTCGCCCACCGTATGGCCGGCGCCCACGCGCTTCCCGAGGTCCCACTTGCCCCGGAACCAGCCGTCGCTGCCGGACAGCCTGAGCCCCACGCCGGCAATCGCGCCGATGACGCCCGAGCCGTCGCCGCCGTGCTCGCTCAGCCGCACCCAGGGGATGCTCCGCGCCAGCGCATAGGCCTCGTCTTTGGTGCAGGCGACACTCTTGGCCTTCTGCCCGAACGCGACCAGCCTGCCGACGTCGGCCTGGTCGTCCGCATCCGGAAGCACGGCGATGCAGAGCCCGGGGTCGGCGGCGGGCACCTTGTTGGCGTCTATGGCCTCGATGGCCAGCTCGCGCAGGTCGTCCACCTTGTCGGCATCGACCAGCGCCTCGAAGCACATGGACGAGTTGTGCGAGGTGTACTTGATGCCGGGGGCGAGCAGCAGCTGGTGGCGCGAGATTCCCAAAAGGACGGCCGCCCCCAGCTCCTGCGTGGCGCGACCCCCGATTATCTCGGCTATCTCGCCGGTGGAGGTCGATTTCGTCTCGTCGTCGGTGTCGTCGATGCAGACGACCACGTGCTTGGGCGCAGGCTTGTCCCGCCCGGTCGGTCCTGCCGACCCGATGCTATCGGTTGCCACGAGGTCCGCTCCTGTCCCACAGATGTCTTTTACAACCACGTCGCCGGCCGCCACCGGGGCCTTGACCTTGACGGTATGGCAGAGCTTGGCCATATCCATCAGCTTGCCGCGCGGGACCGGCCTGCTGGACCTCACCGGCAGCAGGGTGCGGCCTCCCTCCGTCCCGAGGGTGCTGGTAAAGGTCCGCAGGGGGTTCTCGACCTCCGTGCGCGCAAACTCGACCCCCCTGGCGCACCTGTTGGCGCTCACCTGGCCGTCCGCGCTCACGGTGAGGATGCAGCCGGTGGGGCAGGTGGTGCAGACCATGAGCCTGGAGCCCGCCTCCTGCGGCGAGGCGATGCTGTTCACCCGACCCTTGGGCTCAGCGATTCTGAGCTTGGAGATGCGCACGAGCTCCCGCAGCCCGTCGGTGGCACGGGACTCGTCGACCGGGGCCCCCAGGTATGCCAGGGCGTCCAACGCGGCCCCCACGCTCTCGGCGCTTACCTGGTCCACCAGGTCGTGCGGCTTGTTGGCGTTGCCGCACACAAAGAGGCCGGGGTGGTCGCGCCTCATGTCCAGTTGCTCCAGGACCTCGCGCTCCGGGATCAGGCCGCAGGCTATGAGCAAAAGGTTGCACCTGACATATTCGCTTCTGCCGAGGTCAAAGGACCGGTCGGGGTTCATCGGGGCAATCTTTATGCCCTGCAGCTGCCCGTGCCCGTGGATGCTCACGATGCCCCAGCCGTACCTGATGGGGATGCCGAAGTCGTCGATGCAGTTGATCTGGTTGCGCAGAAGGCCGGTCGCCTCCTCGCCCAGGACTATGCGGACGTCGGCGCCCTCGAGCCTCATGCGCCTGGCCATGATGAGGCCGATGTCCCCGGACCCGAGGATGGCCACCTTGTCGCCCGGCATCTGGTTGGCGACGTTGACCATGTACTGGGCGGTGCCCGCGGTCATCACGCCGGCGGGCCGGCCCCCCGGGATCATCATGGACCCGCGGGTGCGTTCGCGGCAGCCCGTGGAGCACACCACGACCTTGCAGCTGATGGTCTTGCGGCCGCCCAGGTCCTCGCCAATCGCGTCTATCTCAAAGTGGTGGTCGGGGCAGGAGGCGTCGCCGACCTCGGTAACCGAGAGCACCGTGGTCCGCAGGCAGACCCTCACCTCGGCGCCCTGCAGGGACGCCACCCAGCGCCGGGCATATTCCGGGCCGGTGAGCGACTCCCGGTAGCAGTACAGGCCGAAGCCGTCGTGTATGCACTGTCTGAGCACGCCCCCGAGGTATTCCTCGCGCTCCAGCAGCAGGACCTCGCCTATGCCCGCGCGCCCGAGGGTTGCAGCGGCCGCCAAGCCGGCGGACCCCCCGCCCACGACGACGGCCGGGTATTCCATG
>CAZEAF010000140.1:0-1544 GCA_964510125.1 uncultured Coriobacteriaceae bacterium | reverse complement strand
ATGTCCCGGGGCTCGGCGTCCCTTTTGTCCAAGCTCATTTGACGGGCCTCCTCACGATTTTGCCGCCGCGCTCGCCCTTGAGGATGTCCTGCGGCTGGCACCCGGCCTCGTCGGCCATGATGGCCATGACCCTGGGCGCGCAAAAGGCCCCCTGGCACCTGCCCATGCTGCAGCGCAGGCGCCGTTTCAGGCCGTCGAAGGTGCGCGGGGGCAGAAGCTCGTGCATGCAGCTGCGGACGTCGCCCTCGGTGACCTTCTCGCACCTGCAGACCACATGCCCGAACCTGGGGTCCTCCCTCAGCAGGCGCTCCTGCTCGGCGGCCGGGCACTTCATGAAGGGCTTGCGGTGCACATGCCCGCCGGCCTGCTGGGTCGTCGGGTCGTAGCCGGGGTCGGGCTCGCAGGCCAGGCCCTCGGCCTGAAGGATTGCCAGGGCGCGGTCGACCAGGGCTGGCGCGCTCGTTATGCCGGGGTTCTTGATGCCCAGGGCGCTCACGAACCGCGGCGCCGACGCCCTCACGACAAAGTCCTTCTTCTCCTTGACCACGTTCACGATGTTGGCCCTGATGCCGGAGAACTCCGCAATCACCGTGGAGGTGTCCAGGTCGGGCACGAGCTTCCTGGCGACGTCGATTACGTGCCCGATGCCCTCGCCCGTGGTCGAGTTCTCGCCGAAGTCCCGGACGTTTTCGCTGGTGGGGCCGGCGAGCAGGTTCCCCTCTACGGTGGGGGTGACGAGAACCCCGCCCTCGTCGTCCTCCTGGGCCTGGTAGAGGGCGTGTTTGATGGGCTCGGCGCCGGAATTGCTCTGCACCACGCTCTGCTTCTCGAACACCAAGAACTGGCCCCTGCGCGGCCTCACGACGATGTCGGCCGGATGGACCTTGGCGTCGAGGATGGCCGCCTCCTCGCCGGACAGGTTGGCTACGAATCCGGCCTCCAGCATGTCGCCGGAGCTGGAGTGGAGCCTCCAGCCGTCGCCGCAGCGCTCGATGCCGTCCACCTCGAAGTCGAACTCGAACCGCACGCCGTTGCCCGCGGCGTTCCTAGCTGTGGCGAGGGCCAGCTCGAAGGGCGAGATGATGCTCGTGGTAGGCGCGACCAGGGCCGCTATTGCCGCAGGTGAGAGCCTCGGTTCCAGCGCGCGGGCCTCGTCGCCCGAGATTACGTCGAGCATCCCGGCGCCGTTTCTGTAGGCGCGCTCGCGCTTCTCCTCGATCTTCTCCATGCCGTTGGGGCCGAAGGCCACGTAGAGGCCGCCGATGTTCTGGAAGGGCACGTCGAGCTCTTTGGCTATGCCCAGGTAGGCCGCGTTGCCCATGACGCAGCTGATGCCCTTGAGGCTGCCGGCCTTTGGCTGGAAGCCCGCCTGGATGAGCCCGCTGTTTGCCCCGGTGGCCCCGGTGCCGATGTCGGCCCTGGCCTCCACCACGCACACGTCGAGCTTGTAGCGGCTCAGGGCCCTGGCCATGGTGCATCCCAGGATGCCGGCCCCTATCACCGCGACGTCAGCCCGTATCGACCTCATAGGCATCTCCTGTGGT
>CAZEAF010000139.1:0-4001 GCA_964510125.1 uncultured Coriobacteriaceae bacterium | reverse complement strand
TAGAAGGTGATGGTGCTGCTGCCGCCCTGGCCGACGTTGCCGTAGTCGCCATAGCCGTAATCGCCATAGCCGTAGCCATAGTCGCCATAGCCGTAATCGCCATAGCCGAAGCCCGGGCCGGAGTCACCGGGGTAGTTGCCGTAGGAGCCGCCGCCGTAGGGGTTGTTCCAGTAGCCGTAGGAGCCGCCGTTGCCGTTGCCGAAGCCCCAGCCCCAGCTGCCACCGTCGGAGCCCTGGTTGCCGTTGGAGTCGCCGCTGCCATCGGAGCCCTGGTCGGTGCCCTCGTCGGTGCCCTGGTCGCCGTTGCCGAAGAAGGAGAACCCGCTGTCGGAGCCGTCGTCGGCGGGGGCGTCCTGGTCGGGCTGGGAGCCCGTGGAGGAGCCGGTCGCGGCCTGGTCGGAGGTCAGCCTGACCCTGACGTCCTCCTCGCTGCCGTTGCGGTCGATGGTCAGGACCACCTCGTCGCCCACCTGGTGCATGCGGACGGCCACGATGACGTCCACCGAGGAGGACACGTTCTTTCCGTCGACGCCGGTGATGACGTCGCCCGTCTTGATGCCGGCGTCCTCTGCGGGGGTGCCCGCCTCGACGGAGGCCACGTAGGCACCGAAGTAGCTGCTGGAACCGGCGTTGGCGAAGTTGGACGGGGTGACGTCGGACAGGCCCACGCCCAGGAAGGGATGCGCGTAGGTGCCGGTCTGGATGAGCTCGTTGGCCACGCGCATGGCGTAGTCGCTGGGGATGGCCGCGCCCATGCCGGCGAAGGAGCCGCTCTCGGAGTAGTTGATGGTCGTAATGCCCACCAGCTCGCCGTTCTCGTTCACCAGAGCGCCGCCCGAGCTACCGGAGTTGATCATGGCGTCAACCTGGATGAGGTAGTAGTAGGCGCGGGTCGAGGAGTCTATGTCGTAGTACTCGCAGCGACCGATGGCCGAGACGATGCCCTGAGAGACGGAGTCGCTCAGGCCCAGCGGCGAGCCAATCGTCATGACCCACTGGCCCACCTTGAGGTCGGAGGAGGAGCCGATGTCCATGGGTATGATTTCGTTGGCGCCCGGGTCAATCTTGAGCACGGAGATATCGCTCGTGGGGTCGCTGGCCGTAATCTCGGCGTCGTAGTCCACGTCGTCCAGGCTGACGCTGACCTGCGAGGACCCCTCGATGACATGGTAGTTAGTGATGATGTAGCCGTCGGAGGAGATGACGACGCAGCTGCCCGTGGCCACCCCCTGGGACATCTGCGTGTTGACCAAGGCGGTCACGGTGCCCACGGAGGGGGTGCACTTGAACGCGACCTCCTCGGCTAGCTCGGTATTGCCGCTGGTGCTGGTGAGGGTGGTGGAGGTCGTCTTGACCTCGGATTCAGCCGCGAAGGCGGGCACTGTCGCTCCGACGGCGATTGCCGCAAGGGCCACGCCGCCGGCTGCACTCAGGAATTGGCGACGGCCGATACCCTGCGAAGTCTTGTTTTCAATCATCGCTGTCCCCTCTCTTTGTACCACGGCTCGCCGCGGTTATGAGAAGCGCCGCCTTGCTACGGTCGCTTCCGATGTCCATTGTTTAAGGTACCCTTCAGGGCTTGATGAGAACTGAAGGGCCTTCCCGGACCCAGCTGCCTTCTTTGATTCGTCACACCATGGGCACAATCTTAAAGCGCAGCTGAAAAGCAGCCTGCCAGCTCGCACGGGCAATATCCCGCCGCCGCCAAGGGATGGCGCCCCCGGCACTCCTTTCAAAAAAGGACCCGCCGCGCCCCCCGGTTCGGAAGCGCGTGCGGGTCCTTCTCATGCTTGGCTAGGACGCAGGTTCATGCCGTGATGCGCCCTGCGGCGTTTAGTAGGCGCCCTGGCCGCCCTGGGCAGCAGCGGCGGCGATGGCGTCCTCAATCGTCGTGTCCTTGGGCACGTCGGTCACCGTGGCCTCAGTGATGAGGATGAGGCCGGCGATGGAGGCGGCGTTCTGCAGGGTGACGCGGGAGACCTTGACCGGGTCGAGCACGCCCATCTCAATCATGTCGCCCCACTTGCCGGTCGCGGAGTCCAGGCCGTGGCCAGCCTCCATGTTGCGGATCTTCTCCACGACGACCTGGCCCTCGTAACCGGCGTTGTCGGCGATGGTGGCCACGGGCGCGGTCAGAGCCTTCTTGACGATGCGCACGCCCAGCTCCTCGTCGGCGTTGGCGGTCTCGACCTTGTCAAGCGCGGGCAGGACGTCCATGAAGGCAACGCCGCCACCAGCGACGATGCCCTCCTCAACGGCTGCGCGGGTAGCCTGCAGGGCGTCCTCGATGCGGTGCTTGACCTCCTTCATCTCGGACTCGGTGGCAGCGCCGACCTTGATGACGGCCACGCCGCCGGCCAGCTTGGCCATGCGCTCCTGGAGCTTCTCGCGGTCGAAGTCGCTCTTGGTGTTCTCAATCTCACCCTTAATCTGGGCGATGCGGTCCTGGATGGCCTGCTTCTCGCCGGCGCCGTCGACGATGGTGGTGTCGTCCTTGGTAATCTTGACGGACTTGGCGCGGCCGAGCTGGTCGACCGTGACGTCGGACAGGTTGATGCCCAGGTCCTTCATGGCAGGCTGGGCGCCGGTCACGACGGCGATGTCCTCGAGCATGCGCTTGCGGCGGTCGCCGTAGCCGGGGGCCTTGACAGCGCAGACGTTGAGGGTGCCGCGGAGCTTGTTAAGGATGAGGGTGGCCAGGGCCTCGCCGTCGACGTCCTCGGCGATGAGCACGAGCGGGCGGCCGGACTTCATGACGTCCTCGAGCAGGGGCAGGATGTCCTGGACGTTGGAAATCTTCTGGTCGGTCACGAGGATGTAGGGCTCCTTGAAGTTGGCCTCCATGCGCTCGTTGTCCGTGGCGAAGTAGGGTGAGATGTAGCCCTTGTCGAACTGCATGCCCTCGACGGCGTCGATGTCGATGCCAAAGGTCTGGGACTCCTCGACGGTAATGACGCCGTCCTTGCCCACCACATCCATGGCCTCGGCAATCTTGTTGCCGATGGTCTCGTCGCCGGCGGAGATGGTGCCCACGGACGCAATCTGCTCCTTGGTGGAGACGGGCGTGGAGGCGGCCTTCAGGCTCTCGACGGCAGCCTCGACGGCCTTATCGATGCCGCGGCGGATGGCCAGGGGGTTGGCGCCGGCGGTGACGTTGCGCAGGCCCTCGTTCACGATGACCTGGGCCAGCAGGGTGGCCGTGGTGGTGCCGTCGCCCACGATGTCGTTGGTCTTGGTGGCGACCTCCTTCACCAGCTGGGCGCCCATGTTCTCGATGTTGTCCTGGAGCTCAATCTCCTTGGCGACCGAGACGCCGTCGTTGGTGATGGTCGGGGCACCGTAGGAGCGCTGCAGGGCGACGTAGCGGCCCTTGGGGCCCATGGTGACGGTGACCGCGTCGGCCAGGGTGTTGACGCCTTTGGCCAGCTTGGCGCGAGCCTCGGCGTTGAATGCAATCTGCTTTGCCATAAAGAATTACCTGCCTTAGATTAGCCGATGTGATTTGCAGCGATTTGGATGCGCCGCGAGGTATTACTCCTCGACGACCGCGTAGATGTCGGAGTCACGCATGAGCAGGTAGGTCTCGCCGTCGACCTTGACCTCGTTGCCGCCGTACTTGCCGTAGATGACGACGTCGCCGGCCTTGACGTCGACCGGGATGCGCTTGCCGTTGTCGTCGAGCTTGCCGGCACCCACAGCGATGACCGTGCCGCGCTGGGGCTTTTCCTGCGCGCCCTTGGAGATGTACAGGCCGGAGGCGGTCTTCTCCTCCGCGTCGTCGGGCTTGACGAGAACACGGTCACCCAAAGGTCTCAACTGCATATCGAACTCCTCCTCATGTCTTGGACGACGCTAATCTGGACCTCGTCGTCGTCGCCGTAGGCGCTTGCTGTCTTGCCCGCGGGCTCTGGTTTGACATGAGCTGTTTTACCCATCTTGCCAGAACCTAACCACCTTTGAAGAAAAATCTTATAAGAGTCCGCTTAGGTTTTCTGGGGTCT
>CAZEAF010000138.1:0-4033 GCA_964510125.1 uncultured Coriobacteriaceae bacterium | reverse complement strand
CATCCTCTGTCTCGCGCCTTCCCAACCGCCAACGATACCACCGCCGCAGTTGTTCTCTGAAGAACAGACTTGCGACAGGCCCGTGGCTATCATCGCTTGCAAATTTGACTCATGGCATTCGGGCGACGGGGCCGGACGGTGTCTGGGAAGGTGACAGGGGTGGGAGACCGGACAGAAGAGCGGGGGACCTTGAACCCTTCCCTCGCCGAGGTCATGCGGCAGGTAGGTGCCTCGCGCAGGGTCCACCGGCTCACGGTGGCTGCCGTGGCCGCAGCCCTTGTCGTCGCCTTCTTCGCCTCCTTCATGATTGGCCGCTATTCAATCACCCCGTCCGACCTCGTCGGTTTCCTGACATCGAAGCTGCTGGGCGACGGTGCGGAGTGGCCGCGCGAGTACGAGGTCGTGGTCTTCACCATCCGCCTGCCCCGCGTCTTGGCCGCCTGCCTGGTGGGCATCTGCCTGTCGGTCGCCGGCTTAGCCTTCCAAGCCTTGTTCAAGAACCCCATGGCGGCTCCCGACGTGATGGGCGCGTCGTCCGGCGCGGCCTTCGGCGCAGCTCTGGCCATCTTTTTCCACCTGGGCGCCAACCTGGTGACCGCCTCGGCTTTCGCATTCGGGCTGGCGGCCGTCGCCCTCGCCTACGCGCTCTCGCTGCGCATGCGTCACAACCCCCTGCTGGGCATGGTCCTGGCCGGCATCATGATAGGGTCGCTCTTCAACGCCGGGGTGTCGGCGCTCAAGTTGGTCGCCGACGTGGACGAGACCCTGCCTGCCATTACCTACTGGCTTATGGGCAGCGTGTCCACCGTCAAGATGGACGACCTGGGCGCCATCATCCTCCCCATGGCACTGGGTGTGGCCGTGCTCTTTCTGCTGCGCGGGCGTCTCAACGTGCTGGGCTTGGGTGATGACGAGGCCCGTTCGCTGGGCGTCAACACGCGCCTGGTGCGGGTCGCCGTGGTAGCCAGCGCCACCTTGATTACCGCTTCCAGTGTGGCTGTGAGCGGCGTTATCGGCTGGATTGGCCTGGTGGTGCCCCATTTCGCCCGCATGCTGGTAGGGGAGAACCAGCGCTACCTCATGCCTGCCACCATCCTGCTGGGGGCTACCTTCCTGCTGGTGGTCGATGACCTGGCCCGATCCGTCGCCAGTATCGACGTCCCCCTGGGCATACTCACGGCCTTTGTGGGGGCGCCCTTCTTCATCTACCTCGTGATGCGCAAGGAGACGAGGTAGCCATGGAGCTGACGGTGAGGAACCTCTCCTTTTCCTACGGGCGGCACACGGTCCTCTCCGACGTGAGCTTCGAGGCCGCGTCCGCCCAGACTATCTGCCTTCTGGGCCGCAACGGGGCGGGCAAGAGCACCCTCTTCAGATGCCTGCTGGGCCTGGAGTCGGGCTACAGCGGTTCTATCGGCATCGACGGCCAGGAGGCGAGCAGGCTCTCGCGCCGCGAGTTGGCAGGCAGGCTGGCCTACATTCCCCAGACGAGCGACCCCACCTTCGACTACCCGGTGGTGGACGTAGTGCTGATGGGCCGCACGTCCCGCATGGGCCTGGGGTCCACGGGCACACGCCAGGATGAGGAGGCGGCCCTGGCCGCGCTGGACCGCCTGGGAATCGCCCGCCTGGCCAACTGCGGGTACGCGCGCATCAGCGGGGGAGAGCGCCAGCTAGTGCTGATTGCCCGGGCCCTGGCCCAGCAGGCGGGGGCCATCGTGATGGACGAGCCCACGGCCAACCTGGACTACGGCAACCAGCACAAGACCATGCAGCTGGTGGAAGGTTTGCGGACCGAGGGCTACCTGGTGGTCATGTCCACCCACAACCCCCAGCATGCCCTGAACTTTGCCACCAGCGTGCTGGTGCTCGACGGCGGGACCATCGTGGCCCAGGGCGCCCCGGAGGAGGTCATGGACGACCGGCTGCTGCGGCGCATCTACGACATTCCCGTGCATGTCGACATGGCCCACAGCCTGGGCGGTCATGAGAGGCGGGTGTGCGTGCCGGGGGATTGAGACCAGGGGAGGGGCGCATGTAGGGCAAGGTAACCGTTCGGCCGCCGCACGGCCGATGGCATATGGCAGGCAGCAAGGGCGCACAGCCCTTCGAGGCGAAAGGAAGCGCAGCATGGGCACGAGCAGCAACGACAACATGGCCAAGCAGGGGGTCTCGAGAAGGTCCTTCCTGGTGGGAGTGGGTGCGGCCGCCTTGGGGCTTGCCGGCCTGGGTGCGGGCGCCGCTTTTGCAAAGTCCGTCGGTTCCTCCGCAGCCGACGGCAAGGCCTCCGCGGCGGCCGAGGGCACCAAGACCGTGGTGGACTGCGCGGGCCGCACGGTGGAGGTCCCCACCAAGGTGGGGCGCACCGTCGCCCTGCACCCCATGGCCACCCACGTGGTGTGGAGCCTGGGCGGCATCGACCGGCTGGTGGCCGTGGACAGCGTCTTCTCCCAGCTCTACCTGCCCGACACCGCCACACCCTACTTCAGCGAGGAGCAGAGGGAGGCACTGAGCAAGCTGCCCGTGACCCCCGTCTGGATGAAGGGCGCCGACGAGGAGCAGCTGCTCCAGCTCGCCCCCGACGTCATCTTTACCCTGACGGGCGACAAAAACGCCGACCAGCTCCAGCAGGACCTGGGCATCCCGGTGGTGTGCCTCTACAAGTCGCCCACCGAGAAGGTCGCCGAGTCCTTCGAGGTCGCCGGCCAGGTGTTGGACAACGAGGACGGCGCCGCCAAGATGGCCGACTGGTGGAACGGCACCCAGCAGCGCATCTCCGAGGAGGTCGACGGGATTCCCGAGGACCAGCGCCCCACGGTCATGTATGTGGGTAAGGCCGGCGACATCATGGCGGTACCTGGCAAGGACAGTGTCTATGGCACCGTGATTGCAGCGGGCGGTGGCCGTTCGGTGAGCGACGAGATCGAGGACACCACCAGCGAGGCCACTGACGTCACCATGGAGCAGATGCTCCTATGGGACCCCGACGTCATCATCTGCCAGACTGCCGACGAGCGAGACACGATTAAGGCCTCTGTGGAATGGTCGGCCCTTCGCGCAGTGCAGGAAGACAACATCCAGGTACCCCTGCAGTACTGCGGGTTCGACGGGTGGTTCAGCGTGCTGGGAGCCGATTGGATGGCCACCACCCTGCTGCATGACGGCGACGCCGATGCCGAGAAGGCCCTGCAGAAGGACATGGCCGACTTCTATGACATTTTCTACGGCCGCGAGCTGACAGAAGACGAGCTGGCCGAGGTCGCCACCAACTGGTAAGGGTAAGGGTAAGGGGCGGTTTCGCCAAGGCCAGGCCACGGTCCGGCAGGGGACGCCGGCCCGCGAGCCTCCGAGGGAGCGCCGGTGCTACCCAGGCGATGGTTGCCTGGGTTAGCGACCCCTTACGCTTTGAGCAGGCTGTAGAGCTGCGTTTTTCGCGCATAGGGAGAGCCCGGCGGCACCACTTGGGCGCCACCGGGCTCTCAGAGGGGTCTGGCTTGCATCTTGCTTGGAACCAGCTTGGCTCTCACTCTTTGCCCAGGACTCTCAGGCCTTACTTGTCGAACTGGGCGATGCCGTCCTCGGCCAGGCTGTCGGCACGGTCGAGCAGGTCGCGCATGAGGGTCGGGTTGTGGGCAATCTGGGCGCCGTCAGGAGCGTCGTCGAGGTTTTGCTGCTGCGAGTCAACGTACCAAGAGGCGAGCGACCAGTCGTCCTTGGCCTGCTGCAGGGCGTCGCCCTCGAGCGTACCGTTGTCGACGGCGTCGAGGATAAGGTCATAGAGCTTGTCGAGCTTGTCCTGGACCTCGGCCTGATAGTCGGCCTGCTCCTTCTGGGCGTTGGCGAGGAACTCGCGCATGTCGTCGCGGGTCTCGATGCCGTCCTGCTTGCTGTGGCAGGTGAGGCACGTGTCGATGGCCACGTCGTTGGCGGCGACCGAGCTGGAGGCGGCGTGGTTGGTGTACTCGTTACCCTGGTCGTCGACGGCCGCGGTCATATGGCAGTCGGTGCAGCCAAGGCCCATGGACTGGTGCAC
>CAZEAF010000137.1:0-4042 GCA_964510125.1 uncultured Coriobacteriaceae bacterium | reverse complement strand
ATCCCGAGAGGGTCCACAGGGATGACCGCGCCTGCACGCGCGAACTTGGGCCCATTGATAGCAACTCTCACACGTAATCGTCAATCAAACATTGATGACAGCGCCCCAGGGCTTCCCAGGGCTCACTGCTGCGCCGCTCATTCACCGGGAGGTGTCGCTTTGCACTCGATCGGCGCGTTTTTGCGCAAGAACATATCGACCGTCATTCTGGCGGCCGTGCTGGCCCTGGTCTCGTTCGGCTCGCTCTTTGTGGGCGTCCTCGACATGGACATAGCTGGCCTGACCTCGGGTGACGTCGACCAGTGGCGGACCCTGCTCGTCTCGCGTCTGCCCCGCCTGCTGGCCATCCTGTGCACCGGCATGGGCATGAGCGTGGCCGGCCTCATCATGCAGCAGCTGTGCATGAACAAGTTCGTCTCGCCCACCACGGGCGCCACCATCCAGTCCGCCCAGTTCGGCGTGCTCATGGCCATGGTCTTGGTCCCCGGCTGGGGCCTGGTGGGCCGTAGCGTCTTCGCCTTTGCGGCCGCGGCCGTCGGCACCTGGGTCTTTGTCTGGTTCATCCAGCGCATCAAGTTCAAGGACGTGATCATGGTCCCGCTCGTGGGCATCATGTTCGGCTACGTTATCACCGGCGTGACCAGCTTCGTCGCCTTTTCCTTCGACCTCAACCAGGCCCTTTCCACCTGGCTGGTCGGCCACTTTTCCATGGTCCTGCAGGGCCGCTTCGAGCTCGTACTCATGGTCCTGCCCCTCTTGGTCATCGCCTTCATCTTTGCCAACCACTTCAACATTGTGGGGATGGGCAAGGACTTTTCGAACAACCTCGGCGTGAATTACAAGGCGGTGCTTGTGGGCGGCCTCACCATCGCGGCCTTTATCACCGCCTCGGTCGTGGTCACGGTGGGGTCTATCTCCTACATCGGCCTCATCGTGCCCAACATCGTGGCCCTGTTCAAGGGCGACAAGATTCGCGGCACCCTGGTGGACACGGCGCTGTTCGGGGCCCTCTTCGTCCTGATCTGCGACCTAATCGCCCGGGTGGTCATCTCCCCCTTCGAGCTGCCCATCGAGCTGGTCGTGGGCATCGTGGGCTCGATTGTGTTCATCGTCTTGCTCATGTACCGGCTCAGCCACGGCCGCCGGTCCGTCCGCTCGGTCAAGGCCCGGCAGGCCGTCGTCGCCGCGGCGCAGGAAGGAGCCGAGTAGATGTCCGTCAACAAACTCGAAAGGGCCTACGGAAGCGCGCTCAGCTCGGGCTCGGGGTCGGCTGAGGCCGCGGCTCAGCTGGGGGGTCCGGCCGGGGCCGGGCTGCGCAGGCGGGAGTCCCTGCGGGCCGTCGTGCGGGCCAACCGGGTCCGTATCGCGGTTATCGCCCTGCTGGCCCTGGCCGCCTGCGTCCTCTACCTCACCATCGGGGTGAACTTCGACAAGCCGCGCCTGGCCCGCTACTCCTTCTCCATCCGCTTGCCCAAGCTGGCGGCCATGCTCATCACGGCCTTTGCCATCGGCGGGGCCACCCTGGTCTTCCAGTCGATTATCCGCAACAACATCGTGACGCCCTGCCTTTTGGGCATGAACTCGCTCTACACGCTCACCCACACCGTGGTCTTCTTCATTGCGGGCTCCGGCAGCTTGCTGGCGCTCAACACCAACCTCTCCTTTGCGGTCGACCTGGCGGTGATGGGCGTGACGGCCACCCTCATCTACGGCTACCTCTTTGAGAAGACCCACTACAACGTCCTGTACGTCCTGCTCATCGGCACCGTGCTGACCTCGCTATTTGGCAGCATCCAGTCCACGCTCGTCCGCGTCATGGACCCCAACGAGTACGAGACCCTGCTCACCCAGCTGGTGGCCTCCTTTAGCAGCGTGAACGCGTCCATCCTGGTGGCCTCGGTGGTGGTGCTGGCGGCCGTCGCCTTTTTCCTGCGCCGCGACCTGGCCCTGCTCGACGTCATCACCCTGGGCAAGGACCAGGCCATCAACCTGGGCGTCGACTACAACCGCACCATCCGCCGCCTGCTTCTGGGCGTCACCCTCTACATCGCCACGGCCACCGCCCTGGTGGGGCCCATCTCCTTCCTCGGCCTCATCATCGCCAACCTGAGTCGGCAGTGCCTCAAGACCTACCGCCACAGCTACCTCATCGCGGGGTCGGCCCTGTTCGGCATGGTCGCCCTGGTGGCGGGCCAGTTGGTGAGCGAGCGCGTCTTCCACTACCTGGTCCCGGTGTCCACCTTTGTCACCATCATCGGCGGCATCTACTTCCTGGCCCTGCTGCTCACGACGAAGAAATCTTAGGAGTCACATTGCTCAGCAT
Source organism: uncultured Coriobacteriaceae bacterium (assembly GCA_964510125.1). Classification (GTDB taxonomy): domain Bacteria; phylum Actinomycetota; class Coriobacteriia; order Coriobacteriales; family UMGS124; genus CAIFEU01. The sequence continues at coordinate 1,719 of CAZEAF010000137.1, read as the reverse complement.
CAAGAACCTGACCAAGCGTTACGACGGCGTGCCGGTGGTCGACGACGTGTCGTTCGAGATTCCCAAGAGGACCGTCGTCTCCTTCATCGGGCCCAACGGCGCCGGCAAGTCCACGGTCATGTCCATGATCTCGCGGCTCATCCCCCGCGACGCCGGCACCATCGAGCTCGACGGCAAGGAGATGAGCAGCTACAAGAGCAAGGACCTGTCCAAGCACCTGGCCATCCTCACCCAGACCAACAACGTGGACATGAAGCTTACGGTTCGCGAGCTGGTGGCTTTTGGCCGCTTCCCCTACTCGGGCGGGCGGCTGACCGAGGAGGACCAGCGCATCATCGACGACGCCATCGCCTACATGGAGCTGGGAGAGTTCCAGGACTGCTTCATCGACGAGCTCTCGGGCGGCCAGCGGCAGCGCGCTTTCATCGCCATGGTCATCGCCCAGGACACCGAGTACGTGCTGCTGGACGAGCCCACCAACAGCCTGGACATCTACCATGCGACCAACCTCATGAAGATGGCCCGCCGCCTGTGCGATGAGCTGGGCAAGACCGTGATTATGGTCCTGCACGAGATTAACTACGCGGCCTTTTACTCCGACTACATCTGCGCCTTCAAGGACGGCAAAGTCGCTGCCTGGGGGACCGTCGACCAGGTCATGACCGACGAGACGCTCAAGAAGATTTACGGGGTGGACTTCAAGATTATGCAGGTCGAGGGCAGGCCCCTGACCATCTACTACTGAGAGGGGCTCTTCCGGCCCGGCAAGACCCCGCGGCCGCTGGCCGGACTTCCTGGCACGACCCATCGGCAGGACCTCCGCGGCCCGGCGCTTTTCTCAACTGCCTATCAACTTTCCGAAAGGAAGGAGCACCACATGCACGACTTCACGACCTCCGCCACCTCCGCCACGGCCGGGCTGCGCCTCTCGCGCCGCTCGCTCATCGCCGCCTGCGCGCTGGGCATCGCCGGCATCGCCGCCGGCAGCGCCCTCGCCGGTGCGGCCAGCCGTCCGGCACTGGCGGCCGAGCAGGGTGACACCATCACCATCCAGGCCCTGGGCGCCGACGCCAAGTACACCGACGTCGAGGTCCCCTTCGACCCGCAGCGCATCGCCATCCTCGACTTCGCGGCTTACGACATCATCGGCGCGCTCGGCCTGGAGGACCGCGTCGTGGGCAGCGCCAGCACAACGATTGACTACCTTCAGGCCTATCTGGATGAGGTCCCCGACGCTGCCAACTTGGGCACCATCAAGGAGGCCGACCTCGAGGCGACCATGGGCTGCGAGCCCGACATCATCTTCATCGGTGGCCGCCTGTCCTCCAGCTATGACGCGCTGAGCGAGATTGCGCCCGTGGTCTACCTGGCCACTGACACGGAGCTCGGTCTGGTGGAGAGCATCCGCAAGAACGCCACGACCATCGCCTCCATCTTCGGCAAGGAGGACGAGATTGCCGACCGCATGGCCGGCGTCGACGATCGCGTGGCCAAGGTCCGCGAGGTCGGCGAGGGCAGCACCGCCATCATCGGCATGGTGACGAGCGGCAGCTTCAACGCCCTGGGCAACGACGGCCGCCTGTCCCTCATCGTGAACGAGTGCGGCTTTGAGAACGTCGCCGTGGGCACGGACCTCATCAAGTCGAGCGGCGGCTATAGCGGCCATGGCAGCTCGGGCGCCAGCGCGGCCAGCGACTCCGCTGCGGCCGCCGAGGCCCA
>CAZEAF010000136.1:2878-4044 GCA_964510125.1 uncultured Coriobacteriaceae bacterium | reverse complement strand
CCGCCCCTTCCGTCCGCGCCCGCGCAAAAGCCCGCGAGCCGTCCGCACGCGCCCTATATGTGTCACAATACATCGCATGGATGATATTGAGGGGCGCACGACAGCGGGAAGAGAAGTACTGGCGCGCAACGAGGCGGAGCTGGGCATGACCTTCTCCGACGTCGTGCTTCTGTTTGCATGCGACAACAGCTTCGCGCCTTACTTTTCGGTGGCCCTCCAGTCCATCATCGAGCACCTGAGCCCGCACCGCCATTACGACATCGTCGTCCTGACCAACGACATCGAGCCTCAGGCCGCGGACGTCCTACGCCAACAGGTGGGCCAGGCCCCCGCAGGCAGCGTATCCATAGGTTTTTTGGATGTAACCGAGGCGGTCGAGGGCGCCCGCCTGCGCAGACATGGCCATTTTCGCCTGCAGATGTACTTCCGCCTGCTGGCCCCCGACCTGCTCCCCAGCGTGGATAAGGCCCTCTACTTTGACTCCGACCTGATTGTGCTGGCGGACCCGGCCGAGCTCTTCGACACCGACGTCACGGGCAAGCTGCTTGCCGCCACCCAGGACGCCGACACCATCGGCCAGGCTATGGGCTACGACGGGACGGTCGAGCGCTACCTTCTCGAGGAGGTGGGCGCCGCCCGCGTCGAGGACTACTTCCAGTCGGGCGTGGTGGTGTTCAACCTTGCTGAACTGCGAAAACGCTGCCCAACCACCGAGCTTCTCCGCATTGCGGGACAGAGGCTCTGGCGCTGGCCCGACCAGGACGTGCTCAACATGGCCGCCCGGGGCGACTACGTGCGCGTGGACATGGCCTGGAACTCCCTCTTTGACTGGGAGCGGCTGAGGCGGTCGCGGATTGTCGCCCAGGCGCCGGCCCCGGTGCGCGCCGCGTTCGAGGAGGCCTACGCCAACCCCAAGGTCGTCCACTATGCCGGACCCGACGACCGCCCCTGGCTCTACCCCGCGTGCGACCGGGGCGACCTCTTTTGGGACTACGCCGCCCGCTGCCCCTATAAGGCCGAGCTGGACCGCCGCCTGCACGAGTCGCGCACCAGGCCACGGGGCCTGCTCAAGCGCCTGGAGGTGGCGGTCCTCTACCGCGTGGGCATGAACCTGCTCGACGCCGTCATGAGACCGGGGTCCCGTCGGCGGACCGTCCTCATCGCAG
>CAZEAF010000136.1:0-2778 GCA_964510125.1 uncultured Coriobacteriaceae bacterium | reverse complement strand
GCGGTCCCAGCCGTTCCTTAGGCCTTGACGGTGTAGCCCGCGTCCTCGATGGCGGCTTTGACGGCCTCGTCTGTCACAGCGTCGGTGGCGTCAAACTCGGCGGTGCCGGCATCCAGGGAGACGCTGACGTTGCTCACGCCGTCGATGCCCTCGAGCGCCTTGGCCACGTGGGCAACGCAATGCTGGCACATCATACCCTCGACGTTCACGGTCTTCCTCATAGAAGCCCTCCTCTTTTCGGGGGAAGCCCCGGCGGCCTCCCGCTTTGACGACGTCATAGTGTACCCCGCGTCCTCGACGACGACCTGGGCGGGCGCAGCGGGAGCGGGCTTGCGGGCGCTGGGCTTCCAGCGGCGCAGGCGCAGAGCGTTGGTCACGACGAACACCGAGCTGAAGCCCATGGCCGCAGCCGAGATGACCGGGTTGATGGTCAGGCCCAAGGGCGAGAAGACGCCCGCCGCGATGGGGATGCACAGCACGTTGTAGAAAAGCGCCCAGAAGAGGTTCTGCCTGATGTTTCGCATGGTGGCGCGGGACAGCTCGATGGCAGTGGCCACATCGGCGGGGTCGGAGTGCATGAGGACGACGTCGGCCGAGCTCATGGCCACGTCGGTGCCGGCCCCGATGGCGATACCCACGTCGGCGCGGGCAAGGGCGGGCGCGTCGTTGATGCCGTCGCCCACCATGGCCACCTTGAGCCCCTGTCCCTGCAGCTCGCGAACCTTGCGCTCCTTCTGCGCGGGCAGGACGCCGGCCACGGCCTCGTCGACCCCCACCTGGGCGGCCACGGCGCGCGCGGTCTTGGCGTTGTCGCCGGTGAGCATGAGGGTGCGCACGCCCATCTCGCGCAGGCGGGCAATGGCGTCGGCGCTCGTGGGCTTGACGACGTCGGCCACGGCCACCATGCCTAGGGCGCGGCCTGCGCGGGCAAAGTAGATGGGCGTCTTGGCCTGCTCGGATGCGCGCTCGCCGGCCTCCCCCAGGGCGCCCAGGTCCACGCCCTCGTCGGCCATGAGGCGGGCGTTGCCGGCAAGAACCGTCTGACCTGCAATCTCGGCGCGCAGACCGCCCCCGGCGACCTGCGAGAACTTATCGACCTGCAGGGCCTCCCCGGCGCCGGCGAAGTTCTCGTCCGCATAGGCGCAGATGGCCCCGGCCAGGGGGTGCTCGCTTTTGCGCTCGACCGCGCCGGCCAGGGCAAAGAGGTCCCCGGTGGTGGTGCCGGCAGCCAGCTCGACGTCGGTGACCTGCGGCGTTCCCTGTGTGATGGTGCCGGTCTTGTCCAGCACGGCCACGCCCACCGAGCAGGCCGTCTCCAGCGACTCGGCGCTCTTGACCAGGATGCCCTGCTTGGCGCCGCGGCCCGTGCCCACCATGATGGCGGTGGGCGTGGCCAGGCCCAGGGCGCAGGGGCAAGAGATGACGAGCACGGAGATGGCGTGGTTGAGGGCCGTGGCGAAGTCGCGCGCAGCAATCATCCACACGATGAAGACGACGACCGCGATGGCGATGACTGCGGGCACGAAGACGCCGGCGATTCTGTCGGCCAGGCGCTCGATGGGGGCCTTGGAGCTCGTGGCCTCGTCCACCAGGCGGATGATGCCGGCCAGCGCCGTGTCGTCGCCGACGGCCTCGGCCCTCATGCGGAACCAGCCGCTGTTGGACACGGTGGCGCCGGTAACCTTGCTGCCTGCGGTTTTCTCGACCGGGACCGACTCGCCGGTGATGGCGCTCTCATCCACCGCGGCTGTGCCCTCGAGCACCAGGCCGTCCACGGGCACGCTCTCGCCCGCGCGGACCACCAGCACGTCGCCCACCCGCACGTCCTCGGTGGGGATGGTGGCCTCGGCCCCGTCGCGCTCGACCGTGGCGGTCTTGGGGGCCAGGTCCATGAGGGCGGTGATGGCGTCGGTCGTGCGGCACTTGGACCGGGCCTCAAAGTATTTGCCCAGCAAAATGAGGGTAAGAATCATGCCCGCCGAGTCAAAGTAGGTGCCTTGCATGGCCGCGTGGACCTGCTCGACGTCGCCGTGGCCCGACCAGTAGGCCATCTGGAAGACGGCGACCAGGCTCACCAGGGTGGACATGCCGGCACCCAGGGCGATGAGGGCGTCCATGTTGGGCGAGAGGTGCGCCAGCGTCTTGAAGCCGTTCGCGAAGATGGAGCGGTTGGCCACGAGCACGGGCACGAGCAAGACCAGCTCCACCAGGGCGAGCAGCATCATGTTCTCCATGCCGGAGAGGAAGGGCGGGATAGGCCAAAGCCCCAGCATATCGCCCATGCAGAGGTAGGAGAGGGGGATGGCGAACACCGCGGAGACGATGAGACGGTGGAGCTTGTCCTTGGCCGCGGCCTCTGCGACGCTGGTGATGTCCTCGCGCGTGGGGGTGGCGCGCCCCGCCTTGCCGTCGGCCGCCGCCCCGCCAGCGCTGCGCATCTTGGCACCGTAGCCGGCCTTCTCGATGGCGGCGCACACGGCGGCCGCGGTCTCGGGCCTGCCGTCGTAGTCGAGCACCATGCTGTTCTTGAGCAGGTTGACATCCGCCTCGCTCACGCCGGGCACCGCAGACGCCGACTTGGTGACGCGCGCTTGGCAGGCGGCGCACGTCATGCCGGTTATGTCGAACGTGTCTTTCATATTTGCGCGTACTCCTTACGAGAACTTCTTGATGAGCTGCATGACTTCGTCGACAACCTCGACATCGCCTTGCTGGATGCGCTCGACGACGCAGGTTTCCATGTGGTTTTGCAGCACCTTGCGCGAGACGGCCTTCAGG
>CAZEAF010000135.1:1938-4062 GCA_964510125.1 uncultured Coriobacteriaceae bacterium | reverse complement strand
CTCGGCTCTCGAACCGCTAACCTTCGGTCAGATTCCACCGATGGCCATCGTGAGCAGGCCGAATATCACCGCCGCCAAAACCATGAGAATCAGGGAGGCCAAAACGCCCTGGGTGGGCCTGTCGTGCTGGGAGTTGCGGGCCACCCAGATTGTGGCAACCGAGGCCAGGGTGATGGTGACGGCCACGGTCACCATGGCCGCGATGATGGCGCTCTCGACCATGCCGGGCACCAGCAGGTCCGTGGGAATCGAATCGGTCCAGACGCCGATGGAGGCCACAAGCCAGCCCAAGGCGCCGATGACGATGCCGATGCTCAGGTCATGCAGGACTAGGGTGCCCAGCCGGGGCTTCGCCTCCTCGTTGCCAATCAGGTAGCTGGCTGCGAAGGACAGGATGTCGTCGGCCACCAGAAGGACGATGGGCAAAAAGAGGGCAAAGGGCACGGCGGCTGCAGCAGGCAGGATGCGGGCAGCCAGAATCACGCAGAGCACCCAGACGAAGAACCACAGCTCGCGGCGGACGAACCAGCTCAGGTGGCCGCTGCCCGTGTCGCCCACGCTGGCCGAGCGGGTGCCGCTTGCCAAATCGCGGTCGCGGTCCTGGTCCTCCTCGATGACATCCAGGGCGTCGTCGACCGAGACCAGGCCAATCATGTGGTGGCCTTCGTCCACAACAGGCAGGCTGACCAGCGAGTACTTGGTCATCTCCTCGACGACGGTGCGCTGATCGGTCTCGGGCGACACGGTGATGAGGTCGTCGAAGGACAGGTCGCGCAGGACGTCGTCGTCGGAAGCGCACACCACGTCGCGCATGGACAGGACGCCCACCAGACAGCGGTCCTCGTCCAGCGTGTAGACGTAGTAGGTGGGCTCGAAGTCGCTGTCCAGGGACCGCATGCGGCGGCGGACGTCGGCGATGGTGGACGTCTGGGGCATGGCTACGAACTCCGAGGTCATGTTGCCACCTGCGGAGTTCTTGGTGTAGCCGAGCAGGGTGCGAATCGCCTTCTCCTCGGCTGGGTCCATGAGGTTGAGGAGGGTCTCGGCATGCTCGAAGGGCAGTTCGCCGATGATGTCCGCGGCGTCGTCGGGGTTCATCTGGGCGATGACGTCGGCCGCGTCGTGCTCGTCCATGCCCTCGACCACGGAGGTCTGGACCTCGTCGTCCAGCTCGGACATGGTCTCGGCGGCGGAGGCGGGGTCCAGCTGCTTGAAGACCTGGCCACGCAGCTCGGGGTCCAGCTGCTCGATGATGTCGGCAATGTCGGCCGGGTGCAGGTCCTCGATGGAACGGCCCAGGGCCTCGCTGCGGTACTGGGAGAGGTCGTGGCCGGGAAGGTCGATGCTGCCCCAGGCCACAAAGCGGCCGGAGATGGGCCGGCCCACGGCAGAGGCCATCTTGGAGGCCACGCTCTCGAGCTTGGGGGAGATGCCGCGCAGCCGGCCGCGGGCGCCCACCTCGGCACCGAGCAGGCGGAGCTGGCCGTCACTGGTGGGAGAGAGCTTGAGGTCGCTCGCGCGCACAACCTTGGTCGTCTGGGTGTCGATAATCTGCTTGCTCATGATGTCGCGGCGCAGCAGCAGTTCGTTTGACTGCAGATACGAAAAACGGATATCGGTCTGCGGAACGTTGAGAACAATCTCGTCGTCGCTGTAGGACTCGACGTACTTGCGCCACGGGATCATAAACGGCGTCTTGGACGAGCCCTGGAAGGCCAGCGAGGAGACGCGGGGGAAGACGTCGTCAAGCGAAACGCCCAGGTCATTGATGCGGCCGAGCTTCTCGCCCTTGGCATCGACGACGGTGGTTCCGAGCAGCTGAGAGAAGTAAGGCATCCGTACCCTCCTTGCGGCCCGCCTCCTGACCAGCGTTGCCTGCGCAGACGCTCGCTCGGCCTTTGCCGGCGGCATGCGGGACAAGTGCGGGAAGCGGGGAATGACAGGCGCCGGCTCGGACCCACCGGGTTGCCTGCCTTATGCAAGGGGGCTAGCGAAGGGTGAGGGTCGACGCAGCGTGCGTATGTACTGTGCGTTCTCGAGGTTTCAACCCAGACCCTTTCTCTTGCCTACAGTGCTGTTTTCAGGAGACAGCCGCGTGCGTATGGGGTGGCTCCCGGCGCACAG
>CAZEAF010000135.1:0-1838 GCA_964510125.1 uncultured Coriobacteriaceae bacterium | reverse complement strand
CACAGTCGCGCGCACGGGGAAACGCCCCCGGCGCAAGTCCTGGAAACGTGGGTGATTGTACGCCATACGGATGGTGTCTGTACGGGGCTTAGGCCTTTTTCTCGAACTGCTCACCGCACTTGGGGCAGGTGACGCGGATTTTGCCGGCGCCCTTGGGCACGCGCACGGACTGGCCGCACTTGGGGCAGTTGAAATAGCGGTGCTCGCGGTCCTGGGCCTGGCGCTGGGCCTGCTTGGCCGCCTTGGCGCCCGCGTTGCCCATGCGCTTGAAGGGGCCGCTAATCTTGCTGAGAATCTGGTGGCGCTTGGCCGAGTAGGCCTCGTTCTCGCGCAGGCGTGCGGAGACATTGGAGGAGAAGAGGCGGAAGTAGCTGTAGGCCAGGGCGACCAGGGCCAGCGTGATGAGGACGGTGCCCACGCTCTGACCTATGGTGAAGCTCAGGATGATGAGGACAACGGCAAGGATGAGCATGTCGCGCGACAGCGTGTCCGGCCCGTTGCGGCGGCTCATGAAGTTGCGGAACTTCTCGCCAAGGTTTGAACCAAAGTTAGAGGGCACGGGGAAATCCTTTCGGCTGGTGCAGACGGTGATATGCGTTATCCTAGCCAGTCCCGCGGCCTTCTATTCACGCTCCCCACGACCTGCGGGAAAACTCTGTGGTACGCACACGTGCAGCTGGCCGCCCGGCACTCTCGCTCGTGAATCCGGAGTCCGTGCCAAAGCGCAGCCTGGCGGTCAGGGCAGCTGGCATGGATTCGAGAAAAAGTATTTCGATGGCACGGATTCGAGATTTCGTATGTCGCAGGAGGCTCTGAATGGCACGTTCTGGCGGCCTGCTCGGATGGCGGATTTTTCGATGTTGCATATCTCTTCGACTGTAATTGATTATTTAAAGATGAGATTGCGCTTTACGGCATTTTTCAGGTTCATGAATATGATTATCACCTGAAAGGACATACGAAATCTCGAATCCGTGCCAGGCAAATATTATTACTCGAATCCGTGCCACTTTTTCGCCTCGAAGTTGGTTGTTATGTTGATTATCGCAGGTGGGGCCGGGATGTAAGCACGAAGGTGCAGCCGGGGCGACATCATCTCTTGTGGGAGAGGTGACATTTTCGCCCGTCGAGAGGGTGACATTTTCGCGCGTTCTTTACAGGTCGGGACTTGCGGCAGTGCGACCCATGTTAGGTGGCATAATGCCGAAAACATGCCGGATGCCTCGCGCTGGAGATGCCGCGGCCACATCCACGGCAAGCTTTTGCGGGGGCTGAAAGCCGTGGGCGCAAAGTGTGGGTATCGGCGAAGGTTGGCGGCGCGGGGGTTTACCAAGCAGCCGATAGGGAAAAATCCTTAGTCACACCCGAACAAAGCTGGCAGGCAGACGAGCGGAGCGGATGGGGGGCGAGACAGGCATGGCTGAGGAGCGCGAGCACAAGGGCGACGAGCACGACGAGCTCGACAAGCACGACGAGCGCGGAGAACGTGGCGAGAAGGTCGAAGGCGCCGAGAACGCTGAGGGCGCGAAGGACGAGAGCAAGCAAGACAAGGTCGGCGCCGCGAACGCCAGCCAGGCCACCGGCGCCGTGGGCCCCAATCAGACCGCCAGCGCCACGCAGGCCACCAGCTCCGCCAAGGCCGGGAGCTCCACCCAGACCGCCGCGACTGCCTCCAGCCGCGAGCCGGCCGGCCCGGCCATGCCCGGATGGATCCTCCAGGCCCTGCGCCATCAGGATGCGGCGTCTGCCGAGGAGCTGGCTTTTATCGCCTGGTCCGACGGGACCGTGCACGCCGTCTCAGACGGGTCTCCCGCCACCAAAGCCGCCACGGTCGCACG
>CAZEAF010000134.1:1479-4148 GCA_964510125.1 uncultured Coriobacteriaceae bacterium | reverse complement strand
GCACCGAACCGCGCCCGCAGGACGCCCAGGCAGGCCAGGAGCAAGACAGGCAGGGCAAGGACCACGGCCTCGCGCGCCTCGATGGGAATCCAGAACGAGCCGATGGACAGCGGGGCCGCCACGACGAGGCCCATCGCGCACACCTTGAGGGACTGCCGCGGGCCCCGGGAGCACACAAGCGACCCCATGTAGATGTAGAGCAGCGCGGCCACCATGCCCAGCAGCAGCCCCTGCAGCAGGTCGGCAACCCAGCCGAACACCCCGCGCAGCGTCGGAGAGAAGCACAGCATGCCGACGAAGGCCATCGAGAGGAGCACCAGCACGAACACGCCGCTGTTCTGCCGGCCGCTGCGGAAGTAGCCCGGGGCGAGCGCGTGGCAGCAGGCGACCGCGGCCGCCGTGAGGATGAAGCCAATCAGGCACAGCACGCGCTGGAGCACGACAACCCTGCCGTCGAACAAGAGCGTCTCCAGGTCGGTGGGGCTTTCGAGTACGACCCACACCCAAGCCCAGAAGCAGCCGAGGAGAATCGCGAGCACGCCCTCGCCCGCCCCAATCGCATCGCGCAGGCGACGAAGCCGGCCGACCCCCCGAGATTCCGCGGCATCGGGCATCACGGAGGCGGTCCTGTCACTCTCAGTCGAAAAGCGCTCGCCAGACATAGCGTATCGGTTCCCATCCGCTGGCTTTGGGCCCCGTCCTTATCGGGCAGGTGTCAAGGGGAGAATATTCACCCCTGGCCGCGGCTGCTCACCCACACCGGACGGGACCGCGGGTGAGATAGTTCCGGCCGGGGCGGGTGTCATCCACAGCCCGTGGCCATTGTACCATCAGGTATACGTACGTCCCCGTCGAAAGGAGCACGAGATGAGCGAGGCTTTGTCGAGAAGGAACTTCCTGCGCAGTGCCGCCATGGGGGCGGGCATCGCAGGCTTGGCCGCCGCGGGCGCCTCGGCCGCGTTCGCTGCGGAACCCCCCGCCGATCAGGACGACCAGTCCGCGATCGGCGACCAGGCCGCACCCGAGGGCGAGGGCGCACCCGGCGGCGAGGGTGGCGAGGGCGGCGGTGGCGGCCCCATGATGTTCAACATGGCAGGCTACGACCCGGCGGACTACCCGAACCCCGCCTCGTGGCGCGAGGCCCCCGACCCCGTCGCCGATGACGAGATTGTCGCCGAGCACACCGCGGACGTCATCATCGTGGGCCATGGCCACTTCGGCATCAACTGCGCCCGCTACCTGTGCGACAACTCCGACAAGTCGGTCATCCTCATCGAGTCGCAGTTCGAGGAGAATTTCGCGCCGCTGGGCAACGAGTGGACGCAGCTCAACTCCGAGTTCGGCTTCAAGCACGCTGGCTTCCAGGAGTACGACCCGGTCGAGTTCCAGCAGAACTGGATGACCGTGACCCACAACTCCTGCAACCCCAAGCTCGCCATGAACTACGCCCGCTATAGTGGCGCGGCTACCGACCAATTCCTCCAGGACCTCACCGACGAGGATATCGCGACCATCACCTACAACTTCAACGACTACAAAGACGTCATGCTCGACCACGTGGGCGCGATCAAGTTCTACACCTCGTGCATCAGCCCCTACGGCGCCTGCAACGAGACCAAGATTCACCAGTACAACCGCGAGGCCTGCATAGCCAAGGGCGCCCAGTTCTTCTTCGGCATGAAGGGCTACCAGCTCGTGACCGACGCCGAGACCGGTGGCGTCACCGCCGTCATCGCGCGCAACCTCGAGGACGACACTTACGTGAAGTTCAACGCCAACGCGGCCGTCGTCATCGCCACGGGCGGCTTCGGCGCCAACGGCAACATGGTGCTCGACCTGCTCGGCGACCTGCAGGACGCCCTCATCGGCGACGAGACCCTCGGTGCGATGATGGACTACGACGGCTCGGGCATCCAGATGGGCTACTGGGCCGGCGGCAAGATTCAGCCCGGCCCCATCGCCACGATGAACGGCCGCCATGCCAGCCCGGGCAGCCCCCAGCAGGTGTGGCTCGACAAGTACGGCAAGCGCTACACCAACGAGTTCTGGGGCATCGTCGAGCACCGCGGCCGTCCGACGCTTGAGAAGCCGCGCGATACGTTCTACATCGTGTACGACGCGACCTATCCCGACAACATGGTCTACTGCCCGCCGCAGCACATGGCCACCGAGCCGAGCGAGGCTAACATACAGTCGGCGCGCGACGCGATTGACGCCGCCTACGCCGCCGGGGCCGAGGGCGTCAACGGCACCTACGCGGCCGACACGCTCGAGGAGGCCTTCACCTGGGCCGGCATGAGCGACGAGGTCAAGGCGGCGGCGCTCAAGCAGATCGAGGACTACAACTCCTACTGCGAGAACGGCTCCGACCTCGAGTTTGGCCGCAACGCCGAGCTGCTGTTCCCCGTGAGCACCCCGCCGTTCGTCTGCAAGGTCGCCTCGTCGAGCGTGGGCACGATTATGGTCACCGATGGCGGCCTGCTCACCGACGGCGACTGCCGGGTGCTCAACGCCGACAACGAGCCGATTCCCGGCCTGTTCGCCGGTGGCAACGCGGGCGGCAACCGCTTTGGCGACGACTACTTCACCCCCGGCCCCGGCGTGAGCATCGGCTCCTGCATCACCCTGGGCTACTGCACGGGCAAGTACATCGCCGAGAACCTGTAGGC
>CAZEAF010000134.1:0-1379 GCA_964510125.1 uncultured Coriobacteriaceae bacterium | reverse complement strand
GGATGACAGCCATACACACAGGCGCCAACGGATGTGGCTTCGCGTCCGTTGGCGCCTTGGTTTTGAGCGCGCGGCCAGGTCTGGTACGCTCGTATGCACGCGAGGGACGCAAGGGACGAGGAAGGCGGTGGCGTCATGGACGCTCAGACGGTCGGGGAAGGCCCCGTTGCCGAGAAAGCGGCAGGGATTGCGGCTCCCGCCCAGGCAGACGGGGGCGACCTCGTGCTCGACCTGTCCTACCCCTTGTGCCCGCGCCGGTGCGACTACTGCGCCTACCGCCCGCTGCCAGCCATGGCCCGGGCGCGCGAGGCCTACGTCGCCGCCATGCGCGCGGAGATTGCGGCGGCCGCGCCCGACTTCGCCGACCGCCGGCTCGTCGCCGTCCGGCTGGGCGGTGGCATGCCGGGCGCGCTTTCGGGTTCCCAGCTGCACGGCCTGCTGCGCGCCATCCGGGACGGCTTTGCATGCGCGCCGCAGGTCGAGCTGACCGTGGAGCTGACGCCCGAATACACCACCAGCGACTTTCTCGCCAGCGTCGACGCGGCGTTCAGGCTGCGCCCGAGCTTCGGGTTCGTGAGCGCCCACTCCCAGGAGCTCAGCGCGCTGGGCGCCTGGCACGACTATGGCTCCTTCCAAGACCTCAAGGAGCTGCTGGTCTGCCGGCGCATAACCGACTTCAGCCTGGATGTGCTCGTAGGCGTCTTCGGCCAGACCGAGCGGAGCCTCGCCTATTCGCTGCACCAGGCAATCGCCCTCGGCGCGCCGCACATCACGCTCCTGCCCTTCCGTCTCGACCCCACCTCACGGTGCGCCCAGCGCGTCGAAGCGGGGGAGCTCGCGGCGCCCGGCACCGACGAGGACCCCTATCCTGCCCGGCTGACCAGGCTGTACGCGCACGGGGCGGCGCTGCTGCGGGAAGAGGGGTACCTGCCCTACGCGGCGGGCTCGTTCGCGCTGCCTGGGCACGAGAGCGCGTACACGCAGGCCGTCCTAGCTGGGGCTGGCCTGCTCGGCGTCGGCCTGTGCGCTCGGTCGCGCTTCGACGACATGGAGCTGCTCAACACGGCGGACTTCAAGGCCTACACGGCCGACCCCGCCAACCCGGCGGCCACCTGCGCGTGCAGCAGAATCCTAGACGATGCTGGGATGGCGGCAAACGAGCTCGGCCTGCGCCTGCGCCGGGCATGCGACGCGGGTGACGCGACGCGGCCGGCAAACGTGCCCCCTGAGCTGGCCTCTGTCGCGGACGAGCTGGTCGACGCCGGCCTCGCCCGGTGGGCGGAAGGCGTGGACGGGAGCCCGGCCGGGGACCCGGCGCTCGTCCTGACCGACGCGGGGGCCGCCGACTACGAGCGCCGCGTGCTGCCCGTGCTCGGCCG
>CAZEAF010000133.1:0-4155 GCA_964510125.1 uncultured Coriobacteriaceae bacterium | reverse complement strand
CGACTTTCTTGGGCATGCAGGTTCCTCCCGGGGGTTGCGCGCGGCAGCGGACAAAGCGTATATCATAGATGGCAAACGCATTGAAACGATATAGAAATGCTATGAGGCTGCGAGATGTGCGGGGCTTCTTTCGGCGGGGCCGACTCGGAGTATGATTTATCGGGGTTGGCCAGACGTATCGGCCGCCGGGCTCGTATCGCCCGCCCGGCCCGCATCGGTCGTCGGGCCCGTGTGCCAAACCCGTGCGCCATGCCCCTGGTCGTCCGATTCTTGCAAGATGAGATTGTCAGTGCGTTTTCAACACTCTCTCGATAAGAAAGCGATGCCCGCAATGAAGTTTATCTCTTGGAACATCGACTCCCTCAACGCTGCGCTCACGGGCACCAGCCCCCGGGCCGAGCTCACCCGTGCCGTGTTGGCGTCCATCGCCGAGCAGGACGCCGACGTCGTGGCCATCCAGGAGACCAAGCTCCCCCCGACCGGTCTGAGCAAAACGCAGGCGGCCGCCCTGGCCGAGCTCTTCCCCGACTACGACAGCGTCTGGACCAGCTCGCGCGAGCCTGCCCGCAAGGGCTATGCCGGCACCATGGCCCTCTACAGAAAGGGCCTGGCCGCGACCCCTGACTTCCCCGCCATCGGCGCCCCCGAGCCCATGGACGAGGAGGGCCGTATCGTCACCCTGGACCTGCCCGACCTCTATTTCAGCCTGGTCTACACGCCCAACTCGGGCGATGGCCTGCGCCGCCTGGCTGAGCGCCAGGTCTGGGACGCCCGCTACGCTGACTACCTGGCCGGGCTGGACGCACAGAAGCCGGTCGTGGCCTGCGGCGATTACAACGTGGCCCACCAGGAGATTGACCTGGCCCACCCCGACGCCAACCATATGTCCGCCGGCTTCACCGACGAGGAGCGGGCCGGCTTCACAGCCCTTTTGAGCAGGGGCTTCACCGACTCCTTCCGCCATGTGCACGGCGACGTCGAGGGCGCCTACTCCTGGTGGGCCCAGCGGGTCAGGACCAGCAAGGCCAACAACTCGGGCTGGAGAATTGACTACTTCCTGGTGAGCGACCGCATCGCCGACCGGGTCGTGCGCTCGGAGATGCTCGACTCCGGCCCCCGCCAGGACCACGCCCCCATCCTCCTAGAGCTGCGCTGACCGGCCGGCGGCAGGGCGCCCGGGTCGGACGGTGCTCCCTCGCGCCGGACGATGCCGCAGCAGCTGTCGCCAAGCCAGGCCATAAAAAGTCCGCCGCCCAACCTTTTACCAGCCGATTCACATACCTTCACCGTCTCCTTCGCCGATAATGCGCGTAACGGAGGACAGAGGTGCGTTACGCCTGTCCGTAACAGGGAACGGGAGTGCATTACGCCCGTCCGCGTCGCCTCCGCGTAACAGGGGACGGGGATGCGTTACGTCTCCGTCCCAACAGGTACGCACCATCGGGAGAGGCAAGCTTCTATGGCCGAGATTAAGGCTTTCACCTCGGAGTTCGAGGAGTACTGCAAAGACGAGTCGCGCAGCCAGGGCAGGGCGGACACCATCTCCTTCCCCAGAAGCGAAGACGAGGTCCGGCAGGTCCTGCGCCAGCTGCATGCGGACGGCACGCCTGTCACCGTCCAGGGCGGGCGCACGGGCCTGGCAGCGGGGGCCGTCCCGTACGGCGGCCACGTCATGAGCCTGGTTAAGATGAACCGCTACCTGGGCATGCGGCACGACGAGGCCACCGGGGCCTACCACCTGACCGTCGAACCCGGCGTGGTTCTCTCCCAGCTCCGCAAGGACTTGGAGGACAAGAACATCAACACCACAGGCTGGGACCCTGAGAGCCTGGCCGCCTGGGACGCCCTCTGCAAGGGGCCCGAGCAGTTCTTCCCCACCGACCCCACCGAGATTTCGGCCTGCGTCGGCGGTATGGTGGCCTGCAACGCCTCGGGCGCGCGCAGCTATCACTACGGCCCGGTCCGCCCGCACGTGAGCGGCCTGCGCGTGGCCCTGGCCGACGGCGACCTGCTTGACCTGCACCGCGGCGACGTGCGCGCGCAGGGACGGACGCTGACCCTGGTCACCGAGGCCGGCCGGACACTCCGGGTTGACCTGCCCACCTACCAGATGCCCCGGACCAAGAACGCCTCGGGCTACTTCGCCCAGGACGGCATGGACGCCATCGACCTCTTCATCGGCAGCGACGGAACCTTGGGCGTCATCACCCAGATTGAGCTCGAGCTCACTGCCCTGCCCCCCGTCATCTGGGGCGTGAGCTGCTTTTTTGCCACCGAGGGCCAGGCGCTTGACTTCACGGTCCAGGCGCGCGGCGAGCTGCCCGGCATCGCCGCCCTCGAGTACTTCGACTCCGACGCCTTGGATATCCTGCGCCGCCAGAAGGCCGAGAGCACGGCTTTCTCGTCCCTGCCCCAGGTGCCCGACCAGGCTGGTTGCTGCGTCTATGCCGAGCTCCAGTGCGCTACCGAGGACGAGGCTTACGATATGCTCTACAGGCTGGGCCCCATCGTCACCGCGGCGGGCGGCAGCGAGGACCTGACCTGGGTGGGTCGCACGGCCATCGACCGCGAGCAGCAGCGCTTCTTCCGCCACGCCGTGCCCGAGAGCGTGAACATGCTCATCGACGAGCGCAAAAAGGCCGACCCCGCCATCACCAAGCTGGGAAGCGACATGTCGGTCCCCGACGACCGCCTCCACGAGGTCGTGGCCATGTACCGCCGCACCCTGCGCGAGAATGACCTGCAGACGGCCGTCTGGGGTCACATCGGCAACAACCACCTGCACGTGAACGTCCTGCCCCGCGACGCCGCCGACTACGAGCGCGGCAAGCAGCTCTATGCCCGGTGGGCCCAGACGGTGACCGACATGGGCGGCGCGGTCTCGGCCGAGCACGGCGTGGGCAAGCTCAAGCGCGGCTTTCTGGCCACCATGTACGGGGAGGGCCACATCCGCGAGATGGCCCGCGCCAAACTCCAGCTCGACCCCCTAGGCCAGCTGGGCCGCGGCAACCTCTTTTCCGAGGACGTCCTGACCCGCGTTGCCGAGGAGGCGTAGGAGCATGAACATCGTCGTATGCGTCAAGGCCGTCCCCTCGACGACGAATGTCCGCATGGACCCCGTCACCAACACCATCGTACGTGATGGGCGCCAGTCGGTCATCAACCCCTTCGACTGCTCGGCCCTGGAGGAGGCCATCTGCATAAAAGAGCAGCTCGGGGGCTATATCACCGCCATCAGCATGGGCATCCCCGACACCGAGCGGCTCCTTCGCGACCTACTCTCCCGCGGGGCCGACCAGGGGGTCCTGCTCACCGACCGGGCCTTTGCCGGCGCCGACACCCTGGCCACTTCCTATGCCCTGTCCTGCGAAATCCGTCAGATGACCGAGGACGGCCGGGCCCCCGATTTGATTCTGTGCGGCAAGATGGCCGTCGACGGCGACACCGCCCAAATCGGGCCCGAGCTGGCCGCTGTGCTGGGTATCCCCTGCATCACCAACGTCTGCCAGGTGGTCGAGGCCCGCGCGGACGCCCTGGTGGTCAAGCGCACCAGCGACGGGACCCAGGAGGTCGAGGAGGTCGGGCTGCCGGCCGTCGTCACGGTGGTCAAGGACATCCGCACGCCCCGCATGGCCTCTATCTCCGGTGTGAGGTTCGGCCAGGTGGGACCCGTGGCCATCAAGACCGCGGCTAAGGTGGGGGCAGACCCCGCGCGCACGGGACTTGCCGGCTCTCCCACCCAGGTGGTACGGTCCTTCACGCCCGAGCGGGCCGAGGGCGGGACCCCCATCACCGGCGATGCCCAAGAGCAGGCGCGCGCCCTGACCAAACTCGTGGAAGGCATGGGACGATGAGCGACATTTCGGAAAAGGTCGGGGCTGCCGGCGGCCTGGTCGTCGACGAGGAAAAGTGCGTGGGCTGCGGCAAGTGCGTGCGGTCCTGCGCATCCCGGGGCATCGAGATTGTGGGCGAGCGGCCCAACCGCCGGGCCCGGGTCACCGACGGCTGTATCCTCTGCGGCATCTGCGTGCAGTCCTGCCCCTTTGACGCCCTTTCCATCGTGCGAGCCGCGGCGGGCGAGCGGGACGAGGCGGCTGCCGGCGCCCCCAAGCTCAGCGACTACCGCGACGTGTGGGTTTTTGCCCAGACAGACGG
>CAZEAF010000132.1:2739-4165 GCA_964510125.1 uncultured Coriobacteriaceae bacterium | reverse complement strand
TCTTGACGCGAATGGACCCCCAGCTTGCGATAGATGCTCGTCGTGTGGCTGTGGACGGTACTCTCGCTCACGCAGAGCGAGCCGGCAATCTTCTTGGCACTGTTGCCGCGGTAGAGGAGGTTCAGGACCTCGAGCTCCTTGCCACTCAGCCCGCAGCGGTCCGCGACGTCTTGGCACAGGTTCCTCTGATAATCACGGTCGGAAGCAACGGTCTCCCGGGCCTGCTCGCCCCGAATCTGGCCCAGCAGCAGCCCGATGAGCACAATCGACGTCACGAACGACAGCACCACCGGGATGGCGTCTCCCACAAACGCGGCGCCCAGCACGTCGCTCGCCCTATTGGCCATCACAATCCAGGGCGAGTTGGTCAGAAACACCACGCAGAACCCCACCAAGGCCGGCACACCCAGGTGCCGCCGCGCCGCGTCGGCCAGCAAAAAGGCGAGCAGGAACACTTCCAGGCACTGCTCGATGGCGATAAGTACCCGCTTGAACCGCACGAACTCGACCCCTGGTATCAGAATCATGGCGAGCAGCACCATCATATACGAAACTGCCAGCGCCGTGAACGGATAGAGCACGGAAGCCGCCATCGACCCGCGCCGCAGGGTAGCCGCCGACCACAGCGCCAGCGCCAAAAGCACCGCGGCCGACACCCAGAACGAGACCGTCTTGTCGGCCGCGTCCATCTGCCAGTTCTGACCTTGGGAGAGGACCCCCAGGGCCAGCGACCATAGGGCGATGAGCACGGTGCTCGCCCCAACCACGGGCCACGAGACCATCCGCAGGGAGGCGGCCGCCCCCAACGGCACCGGGCAGCGCGGACCCTGCGGCCTCAACCCCGGCAACGCCACAAAGCAAGCCGTGGATATCAACGGAAAGAGCGCCTGGACCGCCTCGAGCTCCAAGTCGAGGGACCCCGATAGGGCCCGCAGGCCGTTGGCCAGGGCGCAGGAAGCGGTTACCAGCACCGTCACCTTGCCGAAGGACTCGCGCACCATCGTTTCGGCCGCGCAGCTTAGCTGGATCCCCACGAACACGGCCATCCCCAGCAACCCAGCCCCCAGCCCCAGGGGACCGGGGGCGGCCACGACCAGCATGACGCCGACGCACCCCGCAACCCCCGACCCGATCAAGACCGGCAGCGAGAACGTCTGGCGAGGGAAGCGCACCATGAGCCCGATGACCAGGGCAACCCCCAGCGCAAAGAACCCGTACCACCCCATCATGGCTCCCGGACTCAGGGCGCCGGGACCGTCCTGCAGCTCCACCAGCATAAGCGAAGCGGCACGAGGGCAGAGCCACAGCGGGACGCATCCCAGGACGACGACCAGGTCGTGCCAGGTAAAAGATGACTGCGTACGTTCCATGACCCTCCTCGGTTCTCGGGTTCTCCATTGTAAGCCGCTCGGTGCCCGAAGCGCCA
>CAZEAF010000132.1:0-2639 GCA_964510125.1 uncultured Coriobacteriaceae bacterium | reverse complement strand
GAAAAGCACGCGCCGGCAGTTTTGCCGGTTTTTGAGGTAGGCGAGAAGCCCTCCGGTTCCTAACCTGGACGTCGTTCCGGGCACGCCGAGCGGACGCCCCCTCGACGCGGCCCACCGTCCCCCAACCTGTAGGAGGAACTTCATGGACAACCTAACCAGGCGCTCGTTCGTAGCCCTCGGCGGCCTGGCGGCCTCGGTGCCCGCCTGTGCCTATGCCACCGAGGCGGACGCGCCCACCGGCACGACCGAGCCCGTGCTGGCCGAACTGCCCATCCCGGTCGAGGAGCCCCCGGCTCAGACCAGCTACGCCTGCGACATTCTCGTGGTGGGCTGCGGCTGCGCCGGCCTGCACGCCGCCGCCCGCGCCGCCGACGAGGGCAAGAGCGTGCTCGTCATCGAAAAGGGCTTCCCGGGCTACGGCGGCCTCTCGTCTTGGGGCGGCGGCACCGCCTTCTTCGAGGAGCGCTACGGGGACGATCGCGAGAAGATCAAGACCTGCATGATGCAGTCCAACGAGTACCTGTGCAACCTGAACTGGGTGGATGCATGGTGCGACGACTCCCGGGCCTTCTGGGACCGCGTGAAGGAGTGGGGCATCGTCGACCGCTATACCGAGTGCCACTATACCGAGTTCTATAAGGACGGCGTCTTCGACGGCACCGAGGCCCACGACGACAAGCGGGGCTACTTCCAAAGCGAAGAGGTCCAGGCCAACGAGCGCCATCCCAAGGTCGCCAAGGTCCTCGAAGCCAAGGGCATCCCCTTCGTGGACCACACCATGGTCTACGACGTGATCGAGCAGGACGGCCGCGTCGTGGGGGCCATGGCGCTCCACGTCCCCAGCGCCGCCGTCCTCACCATCAAGGCCAAGGCCGTCATCCTGGCCACCGGCACGGGCGCCGTGAAGCCCCAGGGTTTCCCCACCGGCGCCAGCTCGTTCGACGGCCTTTATATCGGCTATAAGCACGGACTGCCCATCGCCGGCCTGGAGTTCGAGGACTACCACCTGACCTGGCCCTATAAGCCGGGCATGGTCCTTTCCACCGCGGGCTACCAGTATCTGGAGGAGATCTACCCGTACGGCCCCAACATCCACGCCGACACCCCTGACGAGAAGCTCTGGGGTAGCAGCTACCTGCAGCGCGCCAACTTCAACTCCTGCCTCGCCGGCCTCGGAAACCCCAACCCGGCCCAGGTCCACGACAGCGACGAGGGGGCGTCCTACAGCGACTTCCCCGAAGACGAGCGTGTGGGCAGCTACGGCTCGGGCGAAAGCAACTGGGGCCTGCCCGGCGCGGCCCCCGGCATGCCCATGCACCTCGTGGGCGGCATTTTCTGCGGCTGGGACGACACCCACGGCGAGACGGGCCTCCCCGGGCTCTACGCCGCCGGCGACGGCACCCTCGCTTCGGCCCTCGGCGGCGCCTGCTATAGCGGCCTGTCGGGCATCACCACGAGCGGCTGCTCCATCCAGGGCGACCGCGCGGCCCAGTTTGCCTGCGCCTACGTCGACGGCGTCGAGGACACAGAGCCGGAACCCCAGCTCGTAGCCGACCTCACCGACGAGATTCTCGCCCCGCTTGCCAACGAGCAGGGCTTCTCGCCCGCATGGGTGAACACGCAGCTCCTTACCGTCATGGGGGCCGCCCCCTCGCTCTACCTCAAGACCGAGGAGAGCCTGCGCAACGCCTTGGCCCAGGTGGAGCACATCCGCGACTTCTACCTCCCACGGCTGCGCGCGGCCGACGGCCACGACCTGCGCCTTTGCCGGGAGCTCACCTATAAGGTGACGGCCTGCCAGATCAAGCTGCGCCTCGGCCTCGAGCGCCAGGAAAGCCGCGGCATGCACTACCGTATGGACTATCCCTACCGCAACGACGACCGCTTCCTGGGCTATGTGACCTGCACCAAGACCGAGGAGGACCCCTTCGCGATGGGGTTCGCCGAGATTCCCGAGGCGTTCCAGGGCGACCGCACGAAGACTTATGTTGACCGGTACCCCTCGTATCGCTTCCCCGGCGAGGCCGCCGCGCTGGGACTCGATGTGGACGGCAATCTGGACGAGCTCGTCGCCGGCATCGCCGTCACCCCTTCCCGATAGAACCCTCTACGCCCACGTTTATCAAGGAGGAACCATGGCTGTAAAGCGAATCGACCTTGCCCCGTGCATCGGCTGCGGCCAGTGCGTCAAAGTGTGCCCCATGGACGTCATGCGCCTGGACCGCGTCAACGGCAAGTCCGTCATCGCCTACCCCGAGAACTGCCAGACCTGCGGCCAGTGCTATCTGTACTGCCCCACCCATTCTCTGGGCATCGACTGCACGATTTATAACTACGCCCTCGCCAGTGCCCGCTAACCCCGGGGTACCGACCGGTAAGCAGATTCAAAGTAAGCAGGTCCAAAAACCCATCTAGGCGAGAAGCCCTCCGCCAAGCCCCGGCAGTCCGCTCGGGCCGGCGGGGGCTTCTCGTCTAAAAGGCAGCGTGCCGATTGTTGGCTTCACAACTGCGCCTGTGAGGCACGGGCTTCGACCTGCCCGGGCAGACGCGGCCTTGCCCGGGACCGCCTACATGCTTCTTGCCGGTCCGGCCGGGTTGAACAACGGCTCGATTCTTTAGTAGAATTTGCCTCGAAAATT
>CAZEAF010000131.1:0-4179 GCA_964510125.1 uncultured Coriobacteriaceae bacterium | reverse complement strand
CGACTTTGTGGTCAAACTCCTGCGTCGGCTTATCCTACACCAGGCGAGCGACGGGGGAGGTCGCTCGTAGGGTATAACTGTTCGCATAGCATCACACGCCGTGTCCACACCAGCGGCAAGGCGTCCCCACGCGCCCGCCGGCGTGCCCTCTCGATACAAAGGAGCTTTCGTGGCAGAGATTCTCGATTTCTCAAAGGCGTCGCAGGCCAGGCAGGCCACCGGCGGCGCGGGAGCCGGCGCACCCGAACAGAAGGCGCCCCAGCCGGGCCAGACGGCCGACCTCAGCTACCCGCCCAGACAGGGCACCGTGGCGGTGGAGCTGCATACCACCCCCGACCTGCACGCCCACCTTGACATCACCGCCCCGGCATCCCTGGTCCGCATGGCTATGGACCTGGGCCGCACCTCGCTCGCCCGCGCCATGGGGGTCGACGTGCGCGACCTGGCCGCCATGCAGCGCGTCGAGCAGACCTTGGGCGCCGACGCCTACGACGTCTACATCACCTCCTTCACCCAGCGCCAGCTCTACGAGAGTGCCGTCAGGCGCACGGGCCTGGTCCCCTTCCTCACGCCCGAGTACCTCACCGATGACATGCCTGCGCCCGACGCCGACTACAGCTTCTCGGTGGACGCCCTCATGCACCCGCGCATCGGTCTCACCTCCTACGACCCCGTCTCGGTGGAGTTCCCCAAGGAGGAGCAAATCAGCTCGGCCGACGTCACCGCCTACCTCAAGGACCTGTCCGAGCAGCTGGCCACCTTTGAGCCCGACCCGGCCCGCAAGAGCGCCCAGGTTGGTGACCGCGTCTTGCTCCGCATCAAGGTTGCGCAGAACGGGACCGATATACCGGGCGGAACGCAGGACCAGATGCCCTACGAGGTGGGCTGCGGGATGCTGCCGCAGGAGGTCGACGAGGGTCTGGAGCAGATGGGCGTGGGAGATTGCCGCACCTTCAGCGTGAGCCTGCCCACCGGTGTGGACGCCGACGGCACGCCCCAGTTCTTCATGACCGAGCTCACGGTGACCCTGCTGGAGGTCGACCGCCGCGTACCCGCTCGCATCGACGACGGCTGGGTGGCCCGCAACATGCCCCAGGCGGGGACCCTGCTGGGATTCCGCTCGCAGGTCCGCCAGGCCTTGGAGCGCGAGGCCAAGGCCCGGCGTCAGGCCCAGCTGGCCGAGATGACCTCGCTCGAGGCTGCCAAGCGGCTCGACGGGGACATCCCCCAGGACTTCATCGACCGCTCGCGCGCCGAGGCGTTGGAGCGGACCGAAATCGACCTACAGCGCCAAGGGGCGAGCCTGGACGACTACCTGCAGCAGACCGGCACCTCCCGCGAGGACTTCGAAATCCAGGTTGGCAGGCAGGCAGACGATGATCTGCGCCGGGCCCTGGCGCTCGATGCGGTGGCCGACCACCTGGACATCAAGGTCACCGACGCGGAAGCCTCCGCCATCCTGGGCCAGGCCAGCTCCGACAGGGAGCAGGAGTTCGCCCTCAAGACCCTACGCGAGACGGGCCAGCTGGAGCAGATTCGCACGCTCGCCCGCCGCATCAAGGCCAACCAGTGGCTGGTCGACAACGCCAAGGACTCCTCCGGCCCTCACCTGCAGCTGCTGTAAGGGGAGCCGCGGAAAGGCCTCTCTGGAAGTCAGAGATTCGCTTCCGATGACACACAAACAAGCGCCCGGACCTCGTGAGATTGAGGTCCGGGCGCTTTGCTGGTGCACCTCGTCCGGGCGCGTTGTCAGTCCGCTTTGCCCGGACGCTTTATCCGGGCGGCCGGCTAGTCGCCAAAGTTGATGTAGTCCATGGGGCCGGCTGCCTTGGGCGCCTCGGCCTTGGGCGGCACGAACTCGCTCGAGCCGGGCCGGTCGTCCAGGGGCAGGTAGTCGACGGCCTGGACCGTGGTGCGGTAGGCGGGGCGGATGATGCGCTTGCCGGTGGTTAGCTCCTCAAAGCGGTGGGCCGCCCAACCAGCCATGCGGGCCGTGGCGAAGAGGGGCGTGTAGAGTTCCTTGGGGATGCCCAACATTTGGTAGACAAAGCCCGTGTAGAGGTCGACGTTGGCGCACAGGGCCTTGTCGGTCCCCTTGACCTCGGCCACAATCTGAGGCGCCAGGCGCTCGATGGTCTCAATCAGACGCAGCTCGGGCTCGAACTCGGTATTCTCGGCCATCTTGGCTGCGTATTCGTGGCAGATGACGGCGCGGGGGTCGGACAGAGTGTAGACCGCGTGGCCCATGCCGTAGATGAGGCCGGCGCGGTCGTAGGCCTCGCGGGTCAGCAGACGCCGCAGGTAGTCGGCAACCTGGCCCTCGTCGGTCCAATCGCCAACCGTGGCCTGCAGGTCCAGAATCATCTCGCGGACCTTGAGGTTGGCACCGCCGTGCTTGGGACCCTTGAGCGAGCCAATCGCCGCAGCGTAGGCCGAGTAGGCATCCGTGCCCGAGGAGGTCACGACGCGGCAGGTGAAGGTGGAGTTGTTGCCGCCGCCGTGCTCAGCTTGGAGCATGAGCAGGACGTCGAGTACGAGGGCCTCCTCGCGCGTGTACACGTGGTCAGGCCGGAGCATGTCCAGGACCGTCTCGGCTGTGGAAAGGCCCGTCACGGCGGGGTGCCACACCATGTCGCGGTGGTGGTAGCACTGCTGGATGGCGTAGTAGGCGAGGACCGACAGGCGGGGCATGCGGGAGATGAGCGTGATGGCCGTGTCAATCTCGTGCTTAGCCCCGGTGTTGCAGGAGTCGGGGTCGGCGGAGTACATCTGCAGGGTGCCGCGGGCCAACATGTTCATGACGTTGTTGGAGGGGCGGGCGAGCAGGTGCCCGTTCACAAAGCCTTTGGGCAGGTCACGGTACTCATCGAGCAAGCACATGAAGCTGGCAAGCTCGCTTTTGTTGGGCAGGTTGCCCGTGAGCAGCAGGTAGACCAGCTCCTCGTAGCCAAAGCGGCCCGTCCCAACGGTGCCCGCCACCAGGTCGTTGATGGAGTAGCCGCGCAGGGTGAGCTCGCCTTCGACGGGGACCTTGTCGCCCTCGTTCATGAGGTAGCCGTGGACGTTGGAGATGTTGGTGACACCCGCCACGACGCCCGACCCGTCCGCGTTGCGCAGGCCTCGCTTTACGTCGGCGCGCTGATAGTAGCGTGGGTCAATATAGTTGCACGAGTCAAAGTGGTCGTAGAGGTCGAAAGCGTCTTTGCGGCTCAAGTCGTCCCTCCTATATGCGGTACATAAATTTGAAGACGTCCTCGCGCTGGACCTGGACCTTGACGCCCAGCTGGTCGTTCAAGCTGGTCAGAGCCCTCTCGAGGGTGTCGAAGGAGGTCTTGCCCTCGTCCAGCTCCACAATCATGCTCATGGTGAAGATGCCGTCGAGGATGGCCTGGCTAATCTCGAGGATGTTCGCGTTGTTCTCGGCCAGCTTGGTAGCCACGGCCGCGACGATGCCGCTGCGGTCGGCGCCGAGGGTGGTTACAACCAGACGGGTCAAGCCATTGCCGGTTGACTTGCTGTTTTCCATGTCCCTTTCCTCCTTGATGGGTGCGAGGCGTCACGCTGTCGCGTCGCGCTTTCTGCCGGTGCAGGGGCCTTCCCCCTTGGCAGGGGCGAGGCGTCACGCTTTCTGCCGGTGCGGGAGAGCGCATCCGATAGTTCTGGCAAGCGTAATTCTATGCGAGGGATTGTTTCGATATGCCAACGCACAGGATGGGCACAGCTTACGATGGCGGTGGCGGCACAGCGGGCTATGGCGGTGGCGTGGGCGTTTGGTGCAGCTGGGCATGATATTTCGGCGTTGTTTGCCCGAAGGTATGGGGTAGATGTGGAAATCCCTGTTGCGGTGCGTATATCATCAACACGTCTGTATTTGGTTGCCGGGGACGGCAGCCGCGCAATCGCGGGCAAGCATCCCCCGGTCTAGTCAAGGAGGAAGCGACACATGAAAAATCGTGCGCTCATGGGGCTGTCCGCAGCAGCCATGTCCGCCCTGGTCATCACCGCTGTCGGTTGCGGCAATCCCAAGCCTAACACCTACACGCCTGAGACCTCGAGCTCAGAGGCTGAAAGCACTGCTACCACCTGGCTGTCTATCCAGAGCTCTGCCGCCGAGGCCGCGAGCTCGAGCGCTGCCACCACGGCTCCTGAGACTGAGACGACCGAGGTGGCCGAGCCCGC
>CAZEAF010000130.1:0-4226 GCA_964510125.1 uncultured Coriobacteriaceae bacterium | reverse complement strand
CGCTTATGCTGCGGCATTCTCGCTGGCAGGAGCCTCGCTGACCGGCTCGCCGTCCTTGCCCTCGAACTTGCGGCCGACTCCGGTGGCGATGGACACAATCATGACGACGGTCAGGAGCATGGAGTAGAACATGCCACCGGCCACCTGCACGAGCGAGACCTGGCCCACAAAGTCATAGCCGGCCGTGAGCGTGGAGCCGATGAGCACGAAGACCGAGAGGAAGGGCACGACCAGGGCGATGCCGTTGGCAAAGCAGTCCAGCAGGTAGGCGCGGCGGTAGGGGTGCAGGCCCACGCGGCGGCCAATCTCGTCCTGAATCTTGCCAAAAGTTGCCATGGCCGCGCTGGTCACGCCACCAAAGAGCAGGGTCGTGACCGTGATGCCCAGGGCCACGGCCGTCTCGGCGCCGCGCGGGGTGGAGCCAAAGCGGCTGCCCAGGATGGCGTCAGAGATGCGGTCGAGGGCGCCGGCGGCCATGAGCACGCCCATGATGCCGTAGACGCTCATGACCAGGACGACCGTGGCCATCATGGAGCTGATGCCGCCGGTGAGGAAGCCTGCCGGGGCGCCGTCCTCAATCGAGATGACGTCGGACGGGGTGATGAGGCCAAAGGCCAGGGCCACGATGGTGCCCAGGATGAGGCCCACGGTGATGGCCTTGTAGAGGCTGCGGGTGCGGATGGCCACGGCTAGCATGACCGCGACGGGGACAAGCATGACCAAGGAGATGCCGTTCTGGTTCTGGGCCAAGATCTCCTGGGCGCCCTCACCCACGGTGCCACCGCCGCCGAAGATGACGTAGAGGACCAGGGCGACGGCGGCCGCCGTCAGCGCAAAGGGCATGCGGGCAGCCACGCAGCCGCCCACGTCGGCATAGCCCGCGCGATGCTTGTAGGCCTGGGTGGACGCCGAGATGATGGTGGTGTCCGAGATGGGGGCCACGTTGTCGCCGAAGATGCTGCCGCTCACGATGGCACCGGCGAGGATTGCCGGGTCGCAGCCAAGCAGGGCCCCCGCGGGATAGAAGATGGGGAAGCAGATGAACATGGTGCCCAGCGAGGAGCCCGTGGCCATGGCGATGGCGCACACGGCAAAGAAGACGAAGGCCGTGAAGGCCCCGCCGCCCACGCCCAAAAGCTGCGCCAGCCACACGAAGCCGGATGAGAGGTTTGTCGCCTTGACCAGCGAGGAGAACATGCCGATGATCAGCAGGAGGATGAGGATTTGGATGGATTCCTTGGCACCCTCGTAAGCCGCGTCCCAGAACTTGGCGTACTGGCCGGGTTTGACAAAGATGGCGCCAATCAGCAGGCCGACGAGGGCGCCCATGGCCAGGGCGTACATCTCAAAGACCTGGAAGATGATGAAGTAGAGCACGCAGAAGAAGAGGAAGACCGCGACAGGGATGAAAGAGACGACCCAGCCTCCCCGGAACTCCAGGAGGTCCCGGCGCGGGCCCGCCGACGTAGCCTTTGCCCCTACACCCGTGCTTGCCTTCGTGTCCATGATTGCTCCTCTCTGTGGGCGCCCGTCCGTTGCAGGCGTTTGCCACTATGCCTCGTTCTCGTTCATCCGCATGATGTCGCGGAACTTGCTGCCGGGAGTGCGTTCCTGCTCAAAGGGCTCGCCCTCCACCGTGGGGAAGCGGTCGATGAAGGCCCGGATGCGGCCGACCTCCTCGGGCGAGAGGGTGAAGTCGAACATGCGCGCGTTGTCGTCCACATGGCGGCTGTTGCGCACGCCCACGATGGCCGCGGCCACGCCGGGCTGGGCCAGGATGAAGCGGGTGGCGACGTTGGAGACGGACGCCTGGTGCACGTCGGCAATCTGCTTGAGCAAGACGAGCAGGTCCTGGTAGCCGTCCCAGCCCAGGGAGTCATCGATGACCTGCAGGTATTTGACCTGCGAGCGGGTCTCGGGGGCGACGGGGCGGGGCTTGCCCATCCACCGCTCGGCGAGAAAGCCGCCGGCCAGGGTGCCGTAGCAGATGAGCTTGACCTGGTGGTCCGCGCAATAGCGCTGCATGCGGCGTTCGACGCGGCGGTCGAAGACGGAGTACTGGGCCTGCATGGAGACGACCGGGATGCCCGCCTCCACCAGCTCGGCCAGGTGGTCGGTGTCGAAGTTGGTCACGCCGATGTTGCGAATCTTGCCCTTGCCCTTGAGGTCGACCAGGTAGCCGGCCACGTCCACGCAACCCGGCACGCCGTAGTCCCACCAGTGGAACTGGACCATGTCGAGCACGTCGCGGTTGAGGCGCCTGAGGCTGCGGTCGACGATGGCCTCGACGGCGGCGAAGTCGGTCTGGGCCAGGGTGTCGATGTCGGGCACGTACTTGGTGTGGATTTGGACCTGGTCGGCCGAGACCGCGCCCCTGCCCGCCTTGAGCTCGGACACGAAGTTGCCGATGACCTGCTCGCTGCCGTTGTAGATGTCGCCCGTGTCAAAGGTGGTGAAGCCGTGGGCCACGAGCTCGTGGAAGGCCTTGTTGACGTCGGCCAGGTCAAGGTTGCCGCGGATGGTGTGGCCGGTCGAGAGCTGCCAGGTGCCGTTCTCGACGCGGCAGATGTCGTAGCCGTCGGTGAGCTCTAGGCGTTCGGGCTGTGCCATGGTATGCGGTGCCTCTCTCCTTGGGTCGTTGGGACAGGTCGGGTCACTCGGCGGGCAGCGGGACCACCGTGCAGTCGCTATGGCGCAGGGTGCGGCGGGCGACGCGGGTGATTCTGAAGCGGGCTCCGCAGTTGGGGTCGGGGCAGGCCACGTAGGTGTCCGAGAGCATCCAGTCGGCCTTTTGCAGGGGCCGCTGCCTGGCCGGGAGCAGGGGCAGGATGGCCGCCAGGGCGTAGAGGGAGAAGGACGCGCCCTGGGGGAAGACCAGGTTCTCGCCCTGGACGAGGAAGTAGTCGCCTTCGTGGTGGCTGCAGACGAAGGGCTTGTCGCCGGCCACAACCTCGACCTTGAGGTCGTAGAGGTCGAAGGTATCGTCGGCCGCGGCCCCGCCCCCGCTGGCTGTCCGCTCTGTCTGCCCCGTCTGCCCTGCCTGCTTGTCCGCCTGGCTCCGGCTCATCAAAACCCCTCCCGAACAAACAAAAACCCGGCTGCGATTTTTGCATCCGGGCACTCATTCCTTGTCTCTATGAGCTCTGCGTGCGATGGCTCACTGGCGCTAGCGGGCCTGGTCTCCCGTAGCAGGAATTCGTCCGGATATATAGGTTTGCCAGCGCCACCAGCCCTTGTGGTTGGCCGTTGCGCCGATGCTCGCAAAAGCAGCTGCCATGTCCGGACGCCTCCTCTCGCTCGTCAGTCCCCTTGGGACCTGGTGCTCCTCAGGTTACCACTTGCTGTGTATGATGGCAGAGGCACTGTTACAACGGCGTTAATCTTTGCCTGCGCGCGGCGCGGGGGCGTCGGTCATTGTGGGAGCGTCGGTCATCTTGGGGAGCGTCAGTCATTGTGGGGAGCGTCGGCCATTGTGGGGAGCGTCATGGCTAAGCGAGCAATCACACGGGCACAGAGGGGCCTTGTCTCCCTCGTTAAAGAGAGGGCTTAGGCCATGATGGGTCCGACGCACGTAGCGGTGGGCGCTGCCTGCGCACTCGCGGTCGCCCAGCCCACGGGCGTCGCAGAGTGCCTGGTCTGCCTAGCTGGTGGGGCCTTGGGCGGAATGATCTGCGACATCGACTGCGGACGGCGCGGCGGACTCAAGAGGCTCGCAGGCGAAGGCGCCGGACGGGTCCGTGGCGTGGCCGGCCGGCGTGATCTGGTGGTGGGCTGGGTCCTGGTTCTCGCCTGCCTGGCCCTCTGGCTGCTGGCCAGCTGGCAGGAGGGCAACGACCTGCGGGAATCCCTGGTGGGCGCGGTGGGCGAGCGGCGGCTCCTGGGCCTCGCGGCTCTGGCCGGCCTGTGCGTGGCGGGTTATCTGACGCGCCACCGGTCGTTCACGCACTCGGTGTTCGGACTGGCCCTCATGACCGGGGCCGTCTGGGCGGTCTTTGAGCCCCTGGCCCTCCCCTTTGCCTGCGGCATGGTCTCGCATGTGGTCCTCGACTTGCTCAACGCCCAGCCCGTGCGTTTGCTCTACCCGGCAAAACATGGCTTTTGCCTGCGGCTTTTCAAGGCAAACGGCATCGCCGACGCCATGCTGCTGACGGCGGGCGTCGTGGCCAGCGCGGCGTTTGTCCTGCTGGCGCTGGTGCCGGCGTGAGCGAGGGCGGACGCGCGTAAAG
>CAZEAF010000129.1:0-4291 GCA_964510125.1 uncultured Coriobacteriaceae bacterium | reverse complement strand
GCAAGGCAGCAAGGAAGCAGAAAGCAAGGAAGTAAGGAAGAACGCGCCATGACCCTCACCCAGCTGCGCTATCTGGTGGCCATCGTCGAGCGGGGTTCCATGAGCAAGGCCGCCCAGGACCTGTTCGTGAGCCAGCCCAGCCTGTCCAAGTCCATAGCCGAGCTCGAGCAGGAGATGGGCATCACTATCTTCTACCGGACCAACCGGGGCGTCACCCTGTCCGAGGAGGGCACCCGCTTCCTCTCCTACGCCCGCCAGGTGCTGGAGCAGGCCGACCTGCTCGAGCGCGCCTACAAGGGCGGGGAGCCCCCCCGGCGCGTCTTCGCGGTATCCTCCCAGCACTACGCCTTCGTCGTGAACGCCTTCGTCAAGCTCATCCGCGAGTATGGGCGCGACCGCTATGAGTTCTCGCTCTTCGAGGGGCGCACCCACGACCTAATCGAGGACGTGCGCCTGCAGCGCAGCGAGCTGGGCATCATGTACCTGTCCCACTTCAACGCCGACGTGCTGGAGGGAATCTTGTCCAACGCGGGCCTGGTCTTCGTCGACCTCTTCCAGGCCAAGCCCCACGTCTTTCTGGGTCGCGACAACCCTTTGGCCTGCCGGGACATGGTGCGGATGGAGGACTTGGCGCCCTATCCCAGGCTTTCCTACGAGCAGGGCCTAGAGAACTCCTTTTACTTCGCCGAGGAGCTTCACCCCACAGCGTCGGCTCCCAAGAGTATCGTCGTGTCCGACCGCGCTACCCTCTTCAACCTTCTCATCGGCCTCAACGGCTACACCATCTCCTCGGGCATCGTGAGCAGCGACCTCAACGGGGACGACATCGTGAGCGTGCCTTTGGAGAGCGACGAAATGATGCGGCTGGGCTACGTGCACCTGAGCGGCCGGCCCCTCTCGCCCATCGCCGAGCGCTATGTGCAGCACCTGACCGACTACGTCGAGGCCTACCGGGCCGGCGAGGAGAACTAGGTCCGGGCCGGTGGGGTCTCGCGCGCTTCTCTGGGCGCCTCAGTGTCCCTGCCTGTCCGGTGCATGTTCTGAGCTCGGCATTTATCAACATACTAAGGTTCCTTGATGGCTCACGGAAGGCTGCTAGACGCCCCCGTGGGCAAAAATCGCGCTTTCCACGATGGCTCGCGGGCGCCTCTGCGCCTACCGTGGGAGTTGTCAAATGGGCACGGCATCCCCGCCCGGCCCCGCGGCCCTGCGCTTGCGGACGACCGGCGGGCAGGCATGCCGCATGCCCAACCGCATCCAGTCAAAGGAGCGTAAAGCATGGAACTTGATCGCAGGAACTTCCTCAAAGTCGCCGGCACCTCCGCAGCCTTCGCCATTGCCGGTTCCGCTGCCACGGCCATGGCCGCAGAGCCTCCCGCCGAGGGCGACGCACCTGCCGAGGGCGAGGGCGACGCGCCTGCCGAGGGTGAGGGTGGCCCCTCCATGCCCTCTGCCGAGACTGAGGATGACGACACCAACTGGCGCGAGGCCCCCGCTGAGGTCACCGACTTTGCCCAGACCATCGACTGCGACGTTGTCGTCTGCGGCCACGGCTTCGCTGGCACCTGCGCCACCCGCGAGCTGGCCGAGGAGGGCTACAAGGTCATCCTGATTGAGCGTCAGGACGAGGACACCTACATGGCCGTGGGCAACGAGTTCGCATCCCTCAACTCCGATGCCGTCCTGGCCGCCGGCGCCGACGAAATCGACCCCGTCGAGTTCTACCAGAACTTCATGAAAATCACCTCCAACGTCCCCAACCCGACCCTGGTCATGAAGTTCGCCCAGAACTCCGCCGAGAACACCAACTGGTACCTGGACAAGCTGACCGCCGACGACCTGGCCACCATGACCTCGGCCTTCCTGCCCAAGACCGAGCACCAGCTCGCCGAGCTCTCCGGCATCAAGTTCTGGGCCAGCGTCTGCTCCTTCTACGGTGAGTGCAACGAGACCAAGATTCTGACCTACAACCTCGAGGAGGCCCAGGACGCCGGTGCCGAGATTATGTGGGGCACCGAGGCCTACTACGCCATTATGGAGGACGGCAAGGTCGCCGGCTTCGTGGCCAAGCAGGGCGAGGACTACATCAAGTTCAACTGCAAGGCTGTCGTCTCCGCCTGCGGCGGCTTTGGCGGCAACAAGCAGATGATGAACGACCTCATCTCCGACATGTACAGCGCCCTGGCCGATGGCGAGGAGCTCAGCGACATGAGCACGCTCAACAACGGCGCTGGCGTCAAGCTCCTCTACTGGGCCGGCGCTCACCTGGAGACCACGCCCATCGCCGGCATGAACATGAAGGGCCTGTCCGTCCCCGGCAAGATGAACGTGCTGCCCCAGGCCGTGTGGGTGGACGAGAACGGCAAGCGCTTCTGCAACGAGTTCTACCCCGTGGCCGAGCAGCGCGGCTACCAGAACATCTTCCAGACCCGCAAGACCAAGTACGGCATCATCGACGACAACTTCACGACCTATCGTCAGTACACCCTGCCCCAGCACGCCGGCTTCGAGGCCACCGAGTCGAACATCCAGTCCCTGCGCGACTCCATGGACAAGGCCTACGCTACGTTCAAGGGCACCGGGGAGGAGGAATCCACCGAATCTGACGGCATGGGTATGGGCCCGATGACCGGCGTCGACTACATCGCCGACGACACTCTCGAGGGCCTGGCCGACCAGCTCGGTCTCACGGACGAGGCCAAGGAGAACTTCCTCCAGCAGATTGCCGACTGGAACCAGTACTGCGCGGACGGCGTCGACCAGCAGTTCGGCCGTGACCCCCAGGTCCTGTTCCCGATCGACACCCCGCCCTACTACGCCTGCACCTTCGACCCGGTCCTGGGCGAGACCATGACCACCATGGGCGGCATCCTGACCGACGGCGATCAGAACGCCATCGACAAGAACTACGAGCCCATCCCCGGCCTGTACGCTACCGGCAACGACTGCGGCCGCCGCTTTGGCTACGAGTACGTTACGCCCATCCCCGGCTGCTCGCTGGCCTTCGCCATCGTCCTTGGCCGTGAGTGCGGCAAGTCCGTGGGCAAGTACCTGGCTGCCAACAAGTAAGGACCTGCTGCCAAGCAGGGCGCGGGGGCGCCGTCCCCGTAAGTAAGGGTATGATGATGGCCGCTGGCGGGCGATGCTTGCCAGCGGCCATCTTGCGTGTCTGGGATGGAGAGGGTGGGAGGACGGCGTCCGGGCTTTGGGATGAGCCTGGGGCTTGGCGGTCGCGAGCGCGAGGAGGGGGCGCCATGGACCTGGCGGGCGGCAACGTGAGCGGGACGGTGGCCGGCGGCTACCTGCACCGCGTGGGCGAGCCGGTGCGCTTCTCGGGCTATGTGGACGACTATGACAACGGCCTGTCCGCCGTGGAGCTCTCGCTGGACGACGGGGCCTCCTGGACGGCCTACCCTCTGAGGGATGTCCGAGCGGATGCGGGTGTGAGCTGGTCTTTTACCTATACGCCTCAAAAGCCTGGCCGCTATGTCCTGAGGGCGCGGGCCGTGGACGGGCACGGGGCCCCGGCGCCCCTCATTGCCTCGTTCGCCTTCGAGGTCCTGCCGGCCCCGACCTGCATCGGGCCTCAGGGAACGGCGGCGGTGGAGGCCTATGGGCCCTTCGGCCTGCGGGCAGTGGGCTCGCCGGAGCTGCATGGGGCCCGCCTCTTCCGGTCGGGCGAGCTTACAGGCATCACGCCCGAGCAGGCCACCTTCCTCATGTGCGGCTTGGGCGTGCGTAGCATCTACGACGTCCGCAACGCCTGGGAGGTCGTGGCCCGGCCCGAACCCTGCCTGGTGGGGGCCCGCCTGGTGGCCGTGGAGCCCAGCACCGAGCGCAGACGGCGCGACGCCCGCAAGCGCCTAGCCCACGGGGTCATCGAGGCCTACGGCGAGCCTGAGGAGCGCATGTGCGACAACTACCGCCGCTACGTGCGGGAGTATCCGCTCATCGGCACGGTGGCGCGGTCAATCGCCCAGGAAGGGGTTCCGGCCTTGGTCCACTGCACCGAGGGCAAGGACCGGACGGGTGTGCTCTGCGCCAGCCTCCTGCGGGTGGCCGGCTTTGACGAGGATGAGGTCATGGCCGATTACCTTGCCACAAACCAAGCCAACGCAGCCTGCATCGCTGCCGATGAGCGGGACCTGTCCCAGGGCATGACAGGGCACGAGCATGCCATCCTCATGTCCTTCCTGGAGGCCCGGCCCAGCTACCTTCGCGCCTTCTTTGCTGAGGTGGACGAGGTATACGGGTCCTTTGAGACCTACACTCGGCAGGGGCTGCGCCTGAC
>CAZEAF010000128.1:2950-4303 GCA_964510125.1 uncultured Coriobacteriaceae bacterium | reverse complement strand
GCCCGTTTGAAATAGAGGTGAAACAATCCGTTCAAGAAAGAGCGAAAGGCCTGCAGCTTGGTCGTCAAGTGTGCTGCAGGCCCGGGAAAGCGTCTGTCGTCAGCTGGGATAAGAGGTCAGCCCATCCCGAGGGACCATGGGGTTAGGAGGCGACGACTTCCAGGCTCTGGAAGACGGCGTTGGACACGTCCTGGTAGACCTCGACGGCCTCGCCGTCCATGATGGTCGCCACGCCGGTCAGGGTGCCGTCGGGCACGGGGATTAGGCCGAAGGGCATGTAGATGATGGTGTCCTCGTCCTCGATGACCAGGACGTAGTAATACATGGGCGTCCCGGTCTCAGAGTCGTAGAGCACGGTGCCCTGGACAACCTCGCCGCCAGCCTCGTAAGCAATCATGTACGCGGTCTCGTCGTAGTCGGCCTGGGTCAGGTCGGTCAGCGGCTCGCCGTCGGTGAGGTCTGTGTAGACCTGGACGATGAACTCCTGGTCGGGGCTCATCCACATGTCGATGCCCGTGACGCCGGTCTCGGTCTTGACCAAGTCGGCTGGCAGGGTGACGGTCAGGCCGCCGATGACCTGGGGTTGGCCGTCGGTGACGATGTCCACGGAAGAGGACTGGCCGGCTGTAGCCGGGGTGGCGGTCTCGGAGACGGTCAGCGAGGAGGCGATTAGGTCCATTTCCTCATATTCCGCCTCGGTGGGGTCGAGCGGGAAGTCAACGGCCACGTAAACCAGCTGGTTACTGGACGTGGGGACGAAGAGCAGGGCCGCGTTCTGGCTGTCAGTCGTGAGGTCGTACTCGTAGGCGGTGATGCCTTCGCCCAGATCAACCTCCTCGCCGGAGCCAGGCAGGACAGTCGCACCCAGGCTCTCGGCGCTCTCGGCCACGAAGCTCTCGAGTTGGTCGACCAGCTCGGCCTCGGTCACAAAGGACAGGTCGAGGGGCTGATTGGACGTTACGGCGGTGGTGGCGTCCAAGCTGTAGACCATGGTGAGCGTGACCTGGATGCCGCCATCAGGCGAGATGGCAAGGGACATGGCGCCCAAGTCGACGACCTGGTAGCCGTCGGGGACCTGGATGGAGACGCCGCTGACAGACAGGGTCTGCGTGGCGTCGGCCGCGGCGGAGCTGGTGGTCGGGGCGGCGGCGGTCGAGGAGGGGGCGGTGTCGGCGGAGTTGGTGGCGGCGGCGAAAGCCGGGGTGGCCAGGCAGGTCCCAGCGAGCGCGACGGCCAGCAACGAGGCGACGACCGGACGGGCCATGGAGGACGGGGTCTTCATGCGAGCTTCCTTTCCCTGGTTTGGGACGTTCACCTTGTTTGGGGCGCCCTCCTGGTACAGGGCGTTTGCCT
>CAZEAF010000128.1:0-2850 GCA_964510125.1 uncultured Coriobacteriaceae bacterium | reverse complement strand
CTCCTGGTACAGGGCGTTTGCCTGGTTTGGGGCATTCCCCCTTTTCAGGAGCGGCAGCCATTCGAGCTTTTGGGCACAGACAAACTGCGATTGGGCGTGACGTCCGGGTTCCACAACGGTATGGACGCCTTGAATCATCATACCCGTTCCTGCTGCTCAACAAGGCCATTTCTGAGTAAAACCCACCCGTTCGGAAAACCCGCCCGTTCGGCGAGTGGTTTTATCAGCCCGCGGCCCCGTTCCGGCAGTTCCGACACTCCGCCGGCACCTCCTTCACAGGGCCTGCCCGTCTTGTCTGCCATTGTGTGTCAGAATCGCCCTTGACCGATGGGGCCGACAGAGGGGTGGCAGATGGTGGCGAGAGGCGACGCAGGTCTCACGGGCGCGTCAACCGAGGCACGGGGCGCGTCCCGTCCTTTGCGCGTGCTCAACATCACAGCCCAGCGGCCGGACGCCACGGGAAGCGGCACCTACCTGGCCGAGCTTGTGCGCTGTCAGGACGCGGCCGGCTGCGCGACCGCCGTGGTGTGCGGCATCGCCAAGGGCGACCCAATTGGGACCCTCCCCTCTCGCACGCGTCTCTTCCCTGTGCTCTTTGATAGTCCTGAACTGCCTTTTCATGTCTGCGGCATGTCCGATGCCATGCCTTACCCCTCCACCCGCTACCGGGACCTCACGCCCCAGATGGCCCGGCAGTTCACGGCGGCTTTCGCCCGCGTCATCGGCCAGGCAGCCGCCGAGTTCCAACCCGACGTCGTCATCTGCCACCACCTGTACCTGGCCACGGCTGTGGCGCGCGAAACCCTACCTGGCCTGCCCATGGCCGCCGTCTGCCACTCAACCGACCTGCGGCAGATGGCTCAGCACGGGCTTGAGCGGGAGAGGATTATCACGGGCGTCCGGGGGCTCGATGTCATCTTTTCCCTGCATGAGGCCCAGCGCGGGCAGATTGTCCGGACCTACGGGGTCGAGCCTGGCCGCATCACCGTCGTCGGGGCGGGCTACAACGCGCAGAAGTTCTCCCCCGCCCCTGTCCGCCTGGTCTTTGCCGGTAAGGTCTGCCGGAAGAAAGGCATGGAGAGCCTGCTTGCCGCCTTGGACTCCATCGAGCCGATTGGGCCCACCGCCGCGGGTTCCCTCGAGTCGATAGGCCTTGCCAACTCCCCGCGAGGCCTGGCCCTGTCCGTGGCCGGGGGGCTCAGCCCCGACGAGGACGAGCGAGACCGTATCGCCAAGCTCGCCCAAGAATGCCGCTGGCCGGTCGAGATGCTGGGCAGGCTGTCCCAGGAGGAACTCGCCCGTGTCTACCAGGAATCCGACGTCTTTGTGCTGCCGTCCTTCTTCGAAGGCCTGCCCCTTGTGGTAATCGAGGCCCTGGCCTGCGGCTGCCGCGTCGTGGCCACGGAGCTTCCCGGCGTGCGCCCCTGGGTCGAGGCCAACGTGCCCGGCGCCCCCGTGACCTGGGTGGCCCCGCCCCGCATGGAGGACGTCGACAGGCCCCTCGCCGCCGACCTGCCCGCCTTTGAGGCCAGGCTGGCCGCCGCAATCCGCGAGACCGCCGGCAAGGCAGCTGCCACCCGGCCCACCTGCGACGTGAGCGCCCTCTCCTGGGAGCGCGTGAGCGAGCATGTCTTACAATGCCTCAAAGACGTGGGCGGCGTCGAACGCGGCGTCGGCCAGACATAAGGAGACCCCTATGGAAGAGACGAGAAAGCACGAGCTGCTGGTCAGCCTGGTAGACGAGCTATCCCAGGAGCGTGGGGCCGATGAGCCTGTGCCTGCGGTCTCAGATGCAGGTCTTTGGCGGCTCTTCCGTGCCCTTGTCAACACCCGCCAGCCGCAGCCTGCGTCAAAGCGTTTCCTGGCCGCCCAAGACGAGCTCCTCCAAGGCTTGATAGCCGAGGCAGGCATCCATACCATCGATGACACCACGCCCTCCCCCACCGACTCCCGTCTGCTCCTGTGGCAGGGCGACATCACCACGCTGGCCGTCGACGCCATCGTAAACGCCGCCAACTCCCAGATGCTGGGCTGTTGGGTGCCCGGCCATGACTGCATCGACAACGCCATTCACACCTTTGCTGGGGTCCAGCTGCGCCTGGAATGCGCCCGTCTCATGGCCGACCAGGGCCACGACGAGCCAACCGGGACCGCGAAGGTCACAAGCGCCTGGAACCTGCCGGCCAAGCGGGTCATCCACACGGTGGGACCTGTTGCCAACGGGGCCCCCAATGACATCCACCGAGCCCAGCTCAGCCAATGCTACACGAGCTGCCTGGACGCGGCAGCCTCAGAGGGCCTGCATACGGTAGCGTTTTGCTCCATTAGCACCGGTGCTTTTGGCTTTCCGGGCCAAGAGGCCGCTGAGATAGCCGTCCGCTCCGTGCGCACCTGGCTGGGAGCCCATCGCGGTGCCGACATCCGGGTAATCTTTGACGTCTTTACCGACGATGACCTGACCTATTACCGCAGGCTGCTGGCCATCCGCTGACAGATGGCTCTCAGGTGGCCGCCGGGATGCGCGCGGGTATCGCCAACCTGGGCCGGGGCCAAGGGTCGTGAGCCGTGGGCCGGACGGCCGTGCAACATGACCGAGCTGGCACGGATGGATTGGCTCGGATTCCGGAGAATGCTGCCCTACAAGAGCCGCACCCCCAAATGGCCGGGCCGCCCGGCCTAAGCCCGAAATTCGGAATCCGCGCCACGGCTAAGGCCCGCGGGCGTCCGAAATCCGGAATCCATGCCAAGACAGGTGGCACGGATTCCGGATTTACGAAACGGCTGGCACGTTTTCCGGATTTACGAAGGTTTGAGATTGGCGGCTGACTCGCCGGGTTGTCGTTGGTTGAA